>JAYUUO010000030.1:0-58057 GCA_043754515.1 Armatimonadota bacterium | reverse complement strand
GCGAACGGTGCCAGATCGGGCGTGCGTGTCGGCGCGGTGGTGGACGTTTTGCGCGGCTACGAGGGTACGCCCGACGTCAACCTGCTCGGCGAGACCGGCGCGGAGTTCGCACAGCGGAAGCAGGCGAAGAACGCCGACCGCAACGACTACGGCTACCACTTCCCCGGCTGGAGCGTCTGGGACGGCGCGGCAATCCGGGCGGGCCTGTTGCTGCTCGCCCGCGTGCCGGGTCTGGCCGCACTCGCGCTCCAGGCGACCGCCGCGCCGGGATACGCGGGCGTGGTGCGGGGCGGAGACGGCCTGCCCCCCGGCGGGCACCTGGGCTACACCACGGCGGAGCGTCTCGCTTGCCTCGAAGCGCGGGGCTACGACCCGCTGGACGCCGCTGATTACTCGTACACCCTCGGTGTCCAGGTGGATCTACCGTTCTTCGCTAAGGGTGAATTGTGGGACGACCTGGGGGCGTTCCGCTGGACTCAGAACAAGCGCGACATGGCGAGCCTCCACGTTGCCCTAAAGACAGCCGCGCCGAAACTCCTGGTCTATCTGAACGACCGCGCGAGTTCGTACGCGCGTCCCAACACGTCGTGGTACGTGGGATGGGTGAAGGGCGATAGCATCGCGGTTTGTCCCCTGTACTGGGAAGAGAGCGCGCATCGGACGGCGGCGTTCGCGGCATCGCCGGAGCCGTTGCTGAACCAGTGGGGCTGGGATGGCAAGCCCGCCGATTTCGCGGGGGCGGTCGCGAAGTCGTTCACGGCGGCGCGGCGGTGGCGTGGGGTGGTGGTGGACTGCTCGTACCTGACGCCGGAGGTCGCGGCCCGGATGCTCGGCGGCATCGCGGACGCCGCGCCGCCTTAGCCCCACAAATTGCAAATCCCTTCGGTGGATGAATGCGGTTCGGGAGGGGCTGGGGAACACACTGACTACAACTGCCGTAAGATCGTTATGCGATACTGGCCCGCCCTGACTACAATTATCGTTTGTGCCGCCGCCTTGCCCGCGTGGTCGCGGCAGGAACCGGCGCGACCGGCCGTGGCAGTTCCCGAACGGCGGCCACCACCGATGGGGCAATGCGAGTTGCCGTCGCTCCTCCGGCACGATCCCCGTACGCAAGGGCCGATCCTGATTACCGGATTCTTCCGCTATCCGTTGTTTAACGAGGAGCATGCCGCGATAGCCCGCGCCCTGTTTAACGGGAAGACACCCACCCAGTTCGCGGAAGGGATCGGTTGTCGCGTCCTGAGTGTTGGTGACATAACTGCGGTCGTGCCGCGCTCAATGAAGGTGTTCGTCAAGAACCCCGCGAAGCCCGATCCGTACGCCGGGCTATCCTTCGACGATCGTTTCCTCCTTCTGCTGTCGCGCCTCACGCCGGAACAATGGAAGCGCACGGGTGGCGCGGAGGGAATCGGGGCGGTGGATTTGACCGCCGACCAGCAGAGGTTATACGAGGGGCTGTGGCGCGGCGACGCCGTGGTGGTTCGGACCACTCGCATCGTGCCAAAACAGGGCGACGACTCCGACACGTTCACGGCCGGGGAGGAGTCGGTGCCCGCCGGTCAAATCCGTCTCCGTCTGTCGCGCCGGGCTTCGCTGGGGCTATTCGTGTCGGGCAAGGAGGACTATTCCCGCGTCTACCCTCACATGCCCGAGCGAAGGAGCGGTCGCGAAACCGGGGCGGTCGCGGAGGGTTCCCCTCCGGGCGAGCCGCAACCGGACGGCTCGTTCCTGCTCAAAGAAGTCGTCCTGCCGGATGATAATTCAAGCGCGGTCGAAGACGAGACCGTTACCGCGTACGGCGTGCCCGTTATCATCACCGTGCCGAACCAGCCGAAGCCCTGTGGTATCTCGCTCGACGCGCCCGCCTTGCAAACCCCGTTCCGACTCGACGGCTCGCGTAAAACCATAGGTGCTTTGCTCACGGCGGTTTCCGACGCGACCCGGCTCCGCTTCGTCGCCGATAAACAGTTCGCCGTGCTCCCGGTTCGCTACAAAGTGGCCGCCGGGGGACAGTCCGTGCCCGCTGGCGATGTATTGAAGGTGTTATGTCGCTCCGTAACCGGCACGTTCCGGCGTCTGGACAGTGCGAAGGGCGAGACGCTGTATCTTCTGACCGATGACGTAGAGGGAGTCGGCACCCGGTTCGCGCGCCTGGATCGGTGGGCGCGGAACGCGGGCATCGAGGAGTCGCGCATCACGCGCCAATCTCTGGACGATTGCGCGGAAGGGGACTTTCTGTCCGCGCTCCATCTCGCGCCAGACGACCCATTCACGCTGAGTGCCGCGCAAATCAAAACGATGGACGATGCGTACCACTCGCCGACCGGCAAGAACCTGTCTTCCGTCCCGGTGAACGAACTGTCGCCCGCCCTGCGCGAGGAGGTTTCGCGCGGGATCGCATCGTGGAAGAAAGATTATCCCGATGTGTCTCTGCGTTCCGACCGGGTGAGACTGAACGCCGATTTCCACTGCGACTGGCTCTTGCCAGGCGGACAGGTCTATCCCGCGCAGTTCGAGGGCTTGCTGAAGTTCCCCATCCTGCGCGAGTTCGCCCTGCCGTGGGCGAAGCTGAATTCGCTTCGCGATCAGACACCCATCACCCACCCCACGCCGATGAAGTTCCCGAGGTCGCTCAAACGCCGCGTGCTTGTCGTGCCGCTACCCGAGAGCGACGCCAACGCGAGTGTGTTACTGACGCTCCTTCGGTGCAAGGGGTTCACCGAGGCGTGGTTCCGGGTGCCGTCGAGCGACGCGGCGACACGGGAACGTCTGCGAAGCACGATCGCGCGCGGCTCCAAAGCGGGGGTGCGTGTCGGGGCGGTGATCCCGTGGCTACTCAAAAGCGAGCCGGGTGATGACGCGGTGCCGGACGTCAACATTCTGGGCGAGCGGGGAACGCCGTTCGTCGAAGGCGTGTCGGGACGCGGGCCGGGTAGCAGCATCAATCCGGTCATCCCTTCCGAGTGTAACGACCACCATGTGGGCTGGGTCGTGCCCGATCCGCCCGCCTCTGTCGCCCGCCTCACGCCGTTCCTATCCCTCCCCGGTCTTTGCGCGGCAGTATTCGTGAACAGTGCCGCGCCGGGGTACACCCACAACGGCGAGCAGGAAAACTGGTATCTGTTTGGAAACGCGGACGGAGTCGGCGAACTACTGGGCTACACAACCGACCTCCGATACGCAGTCGAATCGGAGAAAGGGTTCGATCCCGTAGATGTCGTGTCGCACAGCACGTCGCATGTAGGAAGCTGGCTAAATCGTTACTCCGCGTCCGAGTCGTCGAGCACCCTTTCCCGCTTCCGATATGATCATAACAAGGCCTTCCTTGCCAGAATTTTTGCTGGGGCGTGGGCGGCGGCTCCCCGACTACCGCTCTACCTGGAGGACCGTCTTCAGGGCATTAACACGTTTAGCTACTACTCGCGGTGGGACAGAGCCGACGCGGTTCCGAACGGTGGCAGCATGCTCGTCTTCAACGCAAAGCGGCTTCACAAGGAGGCACTACGGACGAGTTCCGCCCCGGTGCTATCGCTCGTCGTTCCCTCCAGCACGCCAATCGGGCCCCGCTTCTGGAACGATTGGCACCACGGCGCGGCGGAAGCGGGCGCGGCTTGGGATGGGTTCAGCATATGTCTCCCGTACGCCGCGTTCGGGGAGATAACGGCGTTTCTGCGGACGCTACCCGACGACGCGCCGCCCGCCGCGCCGCGCCCGACGTGGTTATAGCACCGCGAGACCGCCGTCGGCGGCCAGATTCGCGCCGGTGATGAAGTCCGCGAGCGGCGAAGCGAAGAACAGCACGGCTCTCGCGACGTCCTCGGGCGTCGCGAGACGGCGGAGCGGCGTACGGTCGCGCACCGCGTCCTTGACGGAATCCGGTAGGCTTTGCGAGAACTCGGTCAATGCCATGCCCGGCGAGACGGCGTTCACCGTGATGCCGTCCGGTCCGACCTCACGGGCGAGGGTGCGCGTGAACGCGAGCACGGCGGCTTTCGCCATCGCGTGCGCACCGAACGTCGGGGCGGGCCGTTGCCACAGCGTCGCCGCTAGGTTCACGATCCGCCCGCCGCGTTGCGTGATCAGATGCGGGAGCGCGGCATGGGTAAGCGCGAAAACCGGCTTGACCACCGCCAGCCATTCCTCGTTGATCTCGTCCCAGGTATGCTCCGCGAGGGGCTTGAGCGGCCCGAACCCGGCGGCGTTGTTTACCAGGATGTCCAGCCCGCCGAGCGTGTCAATCGCCTCGCGCGCCAGTCGCGCCGCCTGCGCCTCGTCGGCGAGGTCGGCTTGCAGGACAACCGCCGTGCCGCCCGCGTCCTGTATCATGCCCGCCGTTTGTTCCGCGCCAGCCCGTGATCCTCGGTAATGCACGGCGACTGCCGCGCCCTCCGCCGCGAAGAGGCGAGCGATCTCGACGCCGATGCCGCGTCCCGCCCCCGTCACCAGTGCTTTTTTGCCGTCCAATAGGTTCGTCATGGGGCCATTATGACATGTTCTGATGCCTTAGATGAGGACGCGTCTTGTTGGGATCAAAGGGCCGGAAAAATCTGCCGTCGTTGACGTTGCGAAAAGCGGCCGCTTTTTGCTACAATGACGCGGCTCCGTCGGGACGGCAGTTCGCGCCGCGGGCCACGAAAGTTTTAACGGTATGAAGTTACAAGAGTTTCAAGGCAAGGCACTTTTAGCCAAGTACGGCGTCGCCGTCCCGCGCGGTCAGGTCGCGGCGACCCCGGGTGAGGTCGTCGCGGCGGCGAACGCCATCGGCGGGGGCAAAGTCGTCGTTAAGGCGCAGGTGCTCGCTGGCGGGCGTGGCAAGGCAGGCGGCGTGAAAGTCGTGGACGGCGCGGCTGCGGCGAGTGCGTACGCGGAGACGATCCTGGGCAAGGAGTTGTTCTTCGCGCAGGCGCAGTCCAACCTGCGCATTGACAACGTGCTGGTCGAGGAAGCCCTGCCGATCGCGAAGGAGTATTACATCGGGATTACCACCGACCGGAACTCGCAGCGTAATGTTTTCATCGTCTCCTCGCAGGGCGGCATGGACATTGAGGAGGTCGCCGAATCGCACCCGGACTCCATCGGCCGGTTCGCCGTAGACCCGTTCCTGGGTCTACGCGACTTCGACATCCGCAAACTCGCCAAAGACGGCGGCATACCGAGCGACGAGATCGGCAAACTCGCCCCGTTCCTGAAGGCGCTATACAAGGCCTACATCGAAGGGGACGCGTCGCTCGCCGAGATAAATCCGCTGGTCGTCACGACCGACGGCACCTTTATAGCGGGTGACGCGAAGATCGTGATTGACGAGTCGGCGTCGTTCCGCCACCCCGAGTTCGCCGCCTACGCCGAAACATCCGAAGAGACCGATGACTACGAGAAGGAAGCGAAGCGGCGCGGCATCAATAACTACGTCCACCTTTCCGGCAACATCGGCATCATCGGCAACGGCGCGGGTCTGGTTATGGGTACAATGGATGAGGTAAAGCGGGCGGGTGGCGAGCCGGCTAACTTCCTTGATATCGGAGGCGGCGCGAAGGCGGAACTGGTACGCAACAGTCTGGACATCGTGCTCTCCGACCCCAACGTCAAGGGCGTGATGATCAACATCTTCGGCGGCATCACTCGTGGGGACGAAGTGGCACGTGGCATTATTGAGGGGACGAAGACGCTGAACATCAAGGTCCCGATCGTGGTGCGGCTAGCGGGCACGAACGCGGCGGAAGGCTTGGCTCTACTGAAGGATACGGATCTTATACCTGCGGCAACGATGCAAGAAGCCGCTCAGAAAATCGTTTCCCTGGTCGGTAATGATTAAGCGCATGTCCCGGAGAGGGCGGGTGTTCCTGCTAAGCGCGGTTCTGATCGGAACCGCGTTTGCGGGGGGGTACGCGGCGGCACGCGCGGCGCGGAGCGTGTACGTTGACGGCAAGGCGATCTCGACCGATGTGATCGAGTTGAACGGCAATGTTTATATGCCCGTCGCGGACGTCGCCAGAGTGCTGAATCGTCGCGTCGTTGCTCGCGCCGACGGCTACGATTTGCTGACAGTCGGGGACGCGGCCGAGATGGGTTCGCAAACCGTGAAGCCGGTTGATGCGGTCGGGGGTAAGAAGAGTGCGGCCGGTCTGAGCGGTACCGTGGGCGAGCCGCTCACGAACGGGCAGGTAGCGTTCATGGTTGTGCGAGTGATACGCGGCGCGAGTTTCTCGTCGCTCGTCACCGGCAAGACGTTCGCCGCCGAGAGCGACCGGGATCTGGTCGCTGTCGTTTGTCGCATGAGAAACAACATGAAGAAGTCGCGACGGTTTGATCTAGGAGTCTTTCGAGGTGGCGACACGGGATTGATTGGGGCGACGGGGCAGGTATATCCGCCCAGCCAGTGGGACCGGCGAGTGCCGATCGCGACGTTAAGATATGGTGAGGTGGCGGAGTTCGCGGTGATATTCTCGGTGCCGAAGAACGCCGCCGCGAGCCAATTCGTGTACCAGGTCCGACCGAACGATTTTGACAGTGTGATGCGTGCCGACGCTTTCCACATCCAATTGCGCGAGTAATCGGGGCAAGGAGCGAGGCCCGCCGCAAAACCTTTTGGCGACGAACGGATCGCCAAAATAACCGATAGGAACCAAAAACTATGGCTACTTATGAATACAAAGTCCTGACCTCCACCGAGATGGAAGAGGACGAAGAGACTGTGCTGAACCGCCTCGGCGGGGAGGGCTACGAACTCGTCTCTGTCACCGTCTCGCAGATGACCTACGTCGAAACAAGTGAAGAGGAAGAAGACGAAGACGAAGAGTACACCGAAGATGTAGTCACCTACTACTTTAAGAAACAAAAGTAACAGCAACCGAAACGGCGGGCGCATTGGCTAAATCCGCGCCAACGCGCCCGCCGAACCGTTAAACCTATGAGCATACTTCTTGATGAGAATACGAAGGTCGTCGTTTCCGGGATCACCGGGCGCGAAGGCTCGTTCCACACGGCACAGATGATCGCCTACGGCACCTCCGTCGTCGCGGGCGTCGTACCCGGCAAGGGTGGACAGACCACCGAGTACGGCGTGCCCGTGTTCGACACAGTGTCCGAAGCGGTCGAAAAGACCGGCGCGAACGCGCACTTCATCGTCGTCCCGCCCAAGTTCGCGGCGGACGCGATCATTGAGGGCGCGGCGGCGGGCGTGGGTTTGATCGTCTGCATCACCGAATACATCCCGGTGCAGGACATGATCGTCGCGACGCGCTACGTGGCGACGCATCCCGGCTGTCGCCTTGTGGGTCCCAACTGCCCCGGCGTACTGTCGGTCGGCAAAGGGAAGATTGGCATCATCCCCGCGTCATCGTTCATGCCCGGCCCGGTAGGGGTGGTCTCGCGCTCCGGCACACTTTGTTACGAGATCGTGGACGCCCTGACCCGCGCGGGTATCGGCCAGACCACCGCTGTCGGCATCGGGGGAGATCCGATCCTCGGCTCGACTTTTATTGACATTCTGCCGCTGTTCGAGAGCGACCCCGACACCAAAGTTATCGTGATGGTTGGCGAGATCGGCGGCTCGGACGAGGAGATCGCCGCCGAGTACGTGAAAACGATGCGGAAGCCCGTGATTGGCTTCGTCGGCGGCCGGTCCGCCCCTCCCGGCAAGCGTATGGGGCACGCGGGTGCCATCGTATCCGGCACGTCCGGCTCGGCGCAGGGCAAAGTGGACGCGCTGAACGCGGTTGGCGTTCCGGTGGCAGACTCCTCGACCGATATTCCGGCACTGGTCAAAGCCGCGCTCTCCCGTGCGGGCGCGTAGCAGGCAAGGCCTGCGGAGAGTGATGATGTTCAAAATGCTTTATAGATCAGTCCCCGCGAGGACGTTTTGTGTAGCCATTATTGCCACTGGAGTGGCTTCGTTCGCGGTCGCGCAGACGGTAAACCCGAACGCGTTGAGCGTGCGAAGCAAAATGGCGGTGAACGGTATCGGCTCCGTGCGCGTCGGGATGCCCCTTACAAAAGCGATAGATTCGTCCGCTATGCCCTGGCGTGTGGAAAATAGCTGGGCCGAGGGCAGTGATTGCCGTTACGCGCGACCGGTCATGGAGGACAAGTCCGACGCACCCGGATTGTCTTTCATGGTAGTCGGCGGTGTAGTCGTCCGCGCGGAGGTAGATAAGCCGGGCATCGCGACCGTGAGCGGAGTTCAAGTAGGGGATTCCGAAGCCAAAGTCAAAGCCGCTTATGCCGGGAAAATCAAGACCGAAGTTCATCCCTACGACCCAGCGGGGCATTACCTTATCTACACCCCGACCGACGCCAAAGATGCGAAGTTCCGGCTCATCTTCGAGACGGACGGCAAAAAGGTGACCTCGTTCCGCGCGGGGCGATTGCCGGAAGTGCGGTGGATCGAGGGCTGTTCGTAGAAGGTTCATCTATTCGCCACCGTTCGGGTATCATTGGGTCAGAACGGAGTTCGTGAAATGGTTTTAGATAATCCAGAGACGAAGTTACAGACCGGCGATCCGCCCAAACCGTCGGACGCCCCGGCGGACGCGATCATCTCGCCCGACACGAAGCGGGGAGACGGCGCGGAGCGGGCGCGCATCCCGCAGAGCCAGTCGCGCACGAAGAAATGGCCCGTGCTCGATACCGGTGTTCACCCCAAAGAGAGTGAGCTAACGCCCGACGTCTGGAAGTTTTCGCTCGGTGGCCTGGTTGAGGAGCCGCTCTCGATAACATGGGACGAGTTCCAGGCGTTGCCGCGAACCAAAGTGTTCGCGGACATGCACTGTGTTACGCGCTGGTCGCGGCTCGGCAACATATGGGAGGGCGTGTCTACGCGCGAGGTGCTCAAGCACGTCAAACTCAAGCCCGAAGCGAAGTTCGTGCTTGTGCAGGCGTATGACCGCGCGTTCTCGTTCTTCGGCGGCTCGTCGCACTGGACGACGAACCTGCCTCTCTCGTACTTTTTAGATGAGGACTGTCTGTTCGCGGACACGCACGACGGCGAACCGATTTCGCTCGAACACGGCGGGCCGCTACGCCTCGTGATCCCGAAGCTTTACGCGTGGAAGTCGGCGAAGTGGGTACGCGGCGTCGAGTTTCGTGCGACCGACACTCCCGGCTATTGGGAGCGCGGCGGCTACCATATGCTTGGCGACCCGTGGCAGGAGCAGCGATACCGCGACTACTAAAGCTTCCAGACGAACTCAATCCATGGCGGCTCTTTTATAAATCCCAGCCGCTCGTTGATGGCGAGCATCGGGCGGTTGTTGATCTCGTTTTCGGTGCGCAATGCGTGGAAACCGCCCGCCTGCGCCCAGCGGATGACGTGTAGCTTCAGCGCGAGCGCGATCCCCCGGCGGCGGTATCCCCGCTTCACCGCCGTCAGGCCCGTATCGAGATCGTTATCGGCGAGTCGCCGCCAGATGTGCGACAATCCGGCGTATTCGCCGGATCGTTCGTCTATCGCTACGAAAAAGCCGTCCGGGTCAATCGCGGGCCGCTCCATGATTACCTTCTGGAACGTCTCGTAGTCTAGCGGCTCGAACGGCTCGTCGCTCGGCACATCGGGCGACATCTCCATCGTCGCGGCCCATAACTTGTGGTCGGCGTTCGCATCGCCCGCCTTCAACTCGGGCCACGAAACGATGCGGATGCCATGCGTCATCGGGCGATCCTGGTCACCTGCGAACGGGGCGAGGTCAAAGTCGGCGATGTCCAGTCGTGATTCGTAGTGGCGGGACACTTCGCGGAATCCACGCTCGCCGAAGAAGCGCACCGCTCGGCTCATGTCCTCCCGCCACTCTATTTTCAGGGTGGTAGGAGCGTGCGGGTCTAGTTCGTGCCGGAGAGTGTCGTACAACCGTCTGCCTATGCCATGCCCCTGATGCTCCGGGCGCACCATCAGTTTCAGGTAAAACTTTCCCGCCCCCTGCCGCCAGAGAGCGGGAGAGTACTCGGCGAATCCGACCGGCACCCCGTCTCGATCTAGGGCGAAAAGCCGTCCGAACGGCTTACCCGTTTCGAGGTACACCCGGTCGTCGTCGCGCAACCCGGCGGGCGCGAGCGGGTATTCCGGTTGCGCGGCGCGGATGATCGCGGCGAGCGAGTCGTAATCCGCCTCGCTCGTGGTATCGAATGGGCGGATGGTGATGTCGTCAGTCATGCGTTTCCGGGATTCGTTTCGTGTATTGCAGCTCGTCCGGTTGCTTCTCGAACCCGAACCGCGCGTTGATCCCGAGCATCCCCACGTTCCCGACCTCATTTGTCGTCCATACCGCCGTCGCACCGCGCTCTTTTGCGTAGGTTAAAGCCAGCACTTTCAAGGCGGTCGCGATACCGCACTTGCGGTAAGGCGTGATAACGCCAGTCATGCCGGTGTGTAGATCGCGGTTCGCCGCGCTCCCCCATAACATTGTCAAGCCGACGTGCTCCCCCGTAGCCGCGTCCACGGCGACGAAGTTCCCGTCAGACAGAAACCTCGGGCTGTCTAGTCGCTTCATGAACTCCTCCATCGGGAGACGGGTTATCTCCTCGGCGTGGGGGACGTCGCGCGTCAACTCCCAGTGCAGACTCTCGTACTTCACATAGAAGTTCGGGTCGGCGTCCCGAAGTTCGGCGAGTGTGTGCAGGGTGATGCCCCGTGCCATGACTTTCGCCATATCGCTCGTGTACAAGGCCGGGTCGAAACAGGACGGGTCGCACCGGCTGGTCTGCTCCCGCTGGGCGATCTCGAATCCCCGGTCCGCCAGGAAGCGCACGGCGCGTTCGCGGTCGGAGAGAGTGTCAACGGTGAGGATGCGCGGCGCGAACGGACGAAGCGCGGCGAGAATATGTTCGTACATCGCCTTGCCGTAGCCACGCCCCTGATACTCAGGAAGCACATCCAGATGCAGGTGGAACTTGCGCGGGTCGTAGAACGACATGCTCTGCCCGTAGGAACCGACCGCGACCATCTTCCCCTCGACTTCGATCACGAATCGGTCGTGGCGCATTGTGGGATTGCGGCTCTTAGATTGGTACCGCAACTCGTCCGCCGTGACCGGAAACTCGTGCCAGACGGCGGATAACACCGCCGCGATTGCTTCGTAGTCACGGGGCGTGGCCTCGCGAATCGTTACCGGCTCGGGGCGGACCTGGTGGTGGTACTCTATCCAGGCGGGTTCCTTCGCGAATCCTAGTTTCTCGTTGATCGCGAGCATGGCACGGTTCGACTGCGCGTTCCAGGTGCGCACAAGCGGCGTGCCCGACTCCTTCGCGAACCGCAGGGCACGTATCTTCAGCGCGAGCGCGATCCCCCGGCGTCGGTAAGAGGGCAGGGTGCCGGTCGCTCCGGTGCTGAGTTCGGCGTCCGATAAGTTCGACCAGAGGGACGTCAAACCGACGTATTTGCTGTCGGTGGCGGTGTCCACGGCGACGAAGTAGCCGTCGGGGAGCAAGCCATATCCCTCGAACGTGTCCTTTTTCCAGGTCGCGAAATCGGGCACGGTGCTCTCCTCGGTGTTCGGCATGTCGAGCGAAATCTCCATGTCGAGGTCGTAGAGGCGGCGGTCGCGGTCCGGGTCGGGTTCCAATTCGCGCAGGGTTTTCATCACGATGCCAAGTTCAGCGAGCCGTTCCCCGACGCCGTTGTAGGGCGCGAAATCAAAGTCAGCGGGGTTCAGTACCGACTCCCACTCCCGCGCGACCTCCTGAAATCCGTATTTCGCGGCGAAGGCGAGGGCGGCGGGCTTGTCTTCCTGGACATGATCGCGAAGCAGGATTGGCTCGTACCGCTCGACATCGGCGCGGAGGTGTTCGTATAGTCGCACCCCGACGCCACGGTTCTGGTAATCGGGGTGGACATTTACCGAGATGCCGAACTTACGCGGGTGGAACTGCCACGGGCTTTGCCCGTAGCCGCCGAATGCCACCGTCACGCCCGCGTCGTCCATGGCGACATAGCGGGCGTGGAGACACTTCGGGTTGCGCTTAGCGTCCTCGTCGCGCATCTCCTCCACGGTGTCGCGGTCGGTCGGGAAGAGCAGGTTGTGGATCTCGACGACCCACTCGTAATCGTCCGGCACGAAGGGGCGTATCGTTATCGGGAGTGAGACAGACATGATCGGCTTCCTGTCGCGAACACGCGGTCGCGGACAAAATGATTTGCTGTTATGGTATCGCGCTGGGAAGCCGTTTCGCTAAACGTGGCGACGAAAAAACGGTCAGGTCGCCGACTGGCGACCCGACCGCTTTCTTGCGGAACACCGCGTAGACTACGCCGCTTTGCGCTTGCGGAGCACGACGCCCATGAGGGAGAGACCACCCACTAGGAGTAGCGAGACTGATCCCGCCTCCGGCACCGTGACACTTGCACCAGGAGCCACGGAAGCAAGAGTCGTCCCAAATCGTTGCTCATCAAAGAAGGCACTGCTGTTATAGTTGTGGCTTACATACGTCAGTCGCTGGAAATCAGTGCTCCCGGACAGAATGTTAGTATCCGTAAGGACTCCTTTTGCGAGGGAGCTGGAAGTCAGCGAAGCTTCGTTAGTAAAACTGGTCGGGTTAACCCAGTAAGATAAGCGATCCGCAACCCCACCGGCGAAAGCACTTTCTACTTTGAAGATAAGGGCATACGTATTGTTGTCCAAACTTGTTTGAGACGTGTTCAGCAACACGGTCTCGACTGTATTATTCTGTGTCGCGCTTCCGCCCGCGCTTCTGTAGCGGATCGCTAAATTACCCGTGTCCCCGGTGAACCCGTAAAACAGCCCAGTTACCCCCGGCGAAGACGGGGTGAGGATTAGGGAAGTTGCTAGCACGGTACCGCCGAAACCGGATAGAACGTAGTCACGCCCTGTGGAGTTTGCATCCACCGCTCCCCGGTTGACCAGGCTACTGAACCAATAAGTCGAACTTGATGGAACGGCGGTGAGGAGCCGCGCGGTGCTGCGAGTATTGTTATCCAAACCGGCAGCGGCATAGGTAACTTTGCCGCTGTCAGCGGAGGTGATGCCCAGCGGCGCGTAGCCTAATCCTCCACTGGTAGATTGAAACTGCGCGGTTCCGGTCCCACTTCCGTACCCGGTTGTCGTGAATCCCTGGGTGACCAGATTGTTGATCGCGCCGGTGCTAGCGAGCGAGTTGCCGTCTGTATACTGACCCTGGCTTCGGTCGGTCCCGATCTTGTAGGAATCGGCGGCGATTATCTGGGCGTTGGCGGTGTGTGTGACACCCCCGAATAGAGCGAGGGTTGCCGCGAAAAGCGCGGCCTTCTTATTTAACATCATGCAATCCGTCCTCCTGAGTTTAATCAAACATCCAAAAATGGGTGGGGTATGTCGCGTCACAAGCGCACCGGAACTAGAGCGTGTCCGAGACACGGCCTCCGTCGCTCACGATTTGTTACTACAAGAATCACCACAACTTAACACTGACGGGTGGGTATATTGGATGTAACATTCGCCGACCCGGCGGAATGACAAATCTATTTCCGACACACGACAATGCCACTACCTTATCTGCATCTCACCGGCGACCCGTTCCAGCAAGGCGAGGCACACGGGCGCGCGCTGCGAGCGCGGATTGCGCACAACCTCGCACTCTATTTTCACCGCTTCGAGCGGGAAGTCCTTCTCCCGCGTAAAAAAGTTTTTGCCATCGCCAACCGGTACGCTGCGGTCATGCCCGCCCAGAACGCCGACTATTTCGCGCAAATGGAAGGTATCGCGACCGGTTCCGGCTTTCCGCTCGCGGAGATCATCGCGCTGAATATTCGCTACGAGATCCTCTACTATCAGTTCGGCAGAATGTCGTCCGCTCTGGAGGCGGAAAAAACTGAACCCCGGCCCGATGGCTGCACGGCGTTCGCGGTTCTGCCCGAAATGACTCAAAGTGAGCACCTGCTGATGGGGCAGAATTGGGACTGGATCCCCGGCGTGCAGGGCGCGGTGATCCACACTACCGACCCTGACAGATTCGAGACGCTGGGGTTTACGGAAGCGGGGATTGTTGGCACCAAGATCGGGCTGAACACGGCGGGGGTGGGACTGGCGATCAACGGCATGACGACCACGGACGATGACATGGAGCGAATGGCGAAGCCGTTTCACGTCCGTTGCTACGAGATTCTGCGTTCGCGCACGCTTGCTGACGCCGTTCGCGTTGTCACGGGCGAGGGCCGTTCCTGTTCGACGAACTTCCTGATCGCGCAGGCACCGGACGGCGTCGCGGATGTCGAAGCCGCGCCGAACGTGGTGAATATCCTGTCTTGTACGGAAGGCTGTCTGACGCACGCGAACCATTTCGTTGCGCCGGATGCGATAGGGGTGCGGGAGACGGCGAGCGAGCGGATGGATCTTTCCGTCGCCCGTCAGTCACGGATGCGCGAACTGTTGGTCAATGGTCGCCCGCTCACAGTCGCCAGAATCGGGGAGATGCTACGGGACACGCGCGACGACCCCGACGGAATCTGCCGCCACCGTGACCTGAAGGAGTCGGAGACCGATCAGTACGCGACTATTACGTCGGTGATAATGGACCTGGAGTCCCGCACGCTCCACATAACGGATGGTGCGCCGGACGAGGCACCTTACGAGACGTTCTCGATCAAACAGGCGCAACCGCGCGGGTGACGCGGAAGCACTAACGGGGCGGGGGGCGCGATCCCCCGGCCACCTGTTCCCACACCGCGATTGTCTCGTCCGCCATGCGGCGGCAGGTGAAGGTTGCCGCATGGGCGCGCCCCCGTTCGCCGCGCTCGCGCCGCGCTACTGGATCGCGAAGCAGTGCCCCAACTGCATCGGCGAGACCGACCGCGCTCAGCGGCGAGAAATAGACCGGCGCATCGCCGAGCACTTCAGGCATACAGATTGCGTCGGAAGACGCGACGGCCCCGCCGGTCGCCATCATTTCAAGCGGCGGTAATCCGAACCCCTCCTGATGCGAAGGCCAAACAAAAATGGCGCTCCGCGAATAAACGTCGGCGAGACCTTGATCGTCAAGCCCCGTGATCAGTTCGGCGTCAAGCCCGTAGACTGCCAGTGCCGCGCCGGTACGCGCGGCAACGTCCGCCGATGCGCAGACGACCCGGAGCCGCAATACCCCGTCTCCGATCCGCGCCCGGTGGTTTTTGAGCGCGTCGAATAGTAACGTCAGATTTTTGCGCGGGTCGGGGGAGGCGATGCAGAGGATCGTGCCGACATCCCGCCCCCCGCCCAACCGTGGCGTAGGTAGGGCGATTCCGTTGTAGATGGTCACGAACCGCGATCCTGGTAGATCCGTCAACACGGAGCGTATTTCGTCCCGCGCGCCGCCCGAAACTGTAATCACGCGGGTCGCGCGACGGGCGGATCGGAGCGTCTGCCATTGCCAGTAGCGATGTGTCACGCGTTCCCGCAGAGTGCGCGGCGTGTCTCGCTCCCATGCATACCGCTTGATCCCTATAGCGTCGTGTAGTACGACCACGGACGCTATCGGGTTGCTATCGTCGCCCGTGTCCGGCAGGTAGTTTTGAGTCCCGAACACGAGGTCGGGCGCATCGGCCCGGATTTGTGTCCGCCAGAGCCGCGCGTCAACACGCAGGCGGTTCGGGGATAAGACGCGCGTTTCGGTGCCGGTGGGAAGTGTCGCGATGAGTTCCGGGGTCGGGGGGCGACCGAGGTATAGCAGGAGGCGCGGCAAGCCCCCGCCAGCGTCCTGCCGCTCCCGTAAGCCGATCAGCAGGGAGCGCAGATACGTCCGAAAGCCGCCCACCTGGCCGGATGTTAGCGGACGCGCGTCCACGGCGATACGTAGGGTTTCCACCAGGCGCGGCTACGGCGCGACCGGGTTCAGGAACGGATCCAGCAGTTCGTGTAGCCGTTGCTTTGCCGCCTCCGAAGCGCGGTTTTCGCTACCCGCCGCTTCGAGTTCGGCGCGGTCGAAGACGACGGGAATCCGAATGCGGTCGGCATGGATGAACGAGCGCAAGTGATCGGCGATGGAATGCTCCCCCGGATTAATCTCGGCGAAACCGGTGACTTCCGCGTCGGTGTCGGAAAGGTCAAACTTGATCCCGTCGAGCCGATGCCTTAAGGCCGGTGGCGCGGCGTAATCGAGCATGAAACGATGCGCGCCGCTCGCGGTGACGTAGTTGCCCACCTCCACCGCCTCGAAATCGCCGAACGCGCGGAGTGCCTCCTGAATCGCCTGAATCCGGCGCGGGGGCAGTAGCAGGAACGGCATCAGAGACACCCGATCGTTGTCCCGGCCCCCGGTCGCGGCGGCGCGTATCGTGAGGCTGTACATGCCCGATAGCGCGATCCCGTCGGGCACGCGGAGTGCGAACGTAAACTCCTGCCTGGGGTCGCTCGGCGTCAGTGTCAGGTCACGCGCCACGACCGTTTCCGCTAGCGTGATGGCATCGCGCCCGACGCCGATCATCCTGAGTTCGGCATTGACATCCGACCCCGCGAGCAAGGACGGCGGTTGTTCGCCCGCGCCGAACCTGCCGGAGGAGAGTGCTTCGGGTTGCTGTTCCTCGTTCAGACTCAGAGTGACGACGGAGAAGCTAACCGCGCGGTGGGTGGCGGCGGTAATGGTCGCGACTCCCTCTATTGTCTCATCCCAAGCATAGCCGCCACTGCCGATGAGGATAATAAATAGATCACCATCGTCCGTCGCGAGTTCGTCGGTAATTGTTGATATGCTCATACGGGTACGGTTCGCGCCTGCCGCGCTACTTTCCTGCTTGCCGTGCCGGGGTTATAACTTTCGTTTAGTAACGGGGGCTGAACGCCGAACGCAAACTCACGAAGTGCGGGGAGGCGGAAGGAACCGCTCGATGACGCTCTCGACCAGCGAAAACCCATTGCCGCCCGCCGCGCGCCTTCGGAGTTTGCGTTCGGCGTCAAACAGGTAGTAGTAAGGCCAGAAGCCGGTGGTCTGGAAGTGGTCACCGATGGCGTGGTCGTTGCTCATCTCTCTATGAGTGCCTTCAGGTTGAAGGGAACTTTGTAGTCCGAGGAGAATGTGGCGTTGAACTCGTCACCACCCTTGTGGACTTCTAGGCTTATGATGCGCCTTTGTTCCGCGTCGGGCAGATTTTTAGCTTTGACCCAATCAATCGTTCGTTCAACCCGCGCGTTTTGAATCTTCCTCAGACCCGTCATTGCCCTCTCCTCTCGTGCCATATACGCTTTGAAATCATTCTGCCTCCCAATCTCGGTTAGGTAAGGAGGTATGATCATGTCAGCATACAACGAAGCGGCAACAACGGAAAGTACAGCCACCACTTTGAGAAGATTTTTGTGTTCCATTCGTGTCCTCGGTAAGGTATCACGGTGCGCGATGCACACAAACAGCGACGTCCACTGAAACGGGAACTCTTTTTACGGCAACTCGCGGAGCGTTTCGATGATAACACCCGGCACGCGTTCCGGGAACAGAGCCACCTGCTCTGCCGCCTGCGCCCGCGACGTGACGCCAGTCAGCACCAGCACGGTAGGGACGCCGAGGCGGTTGCCGCAGAGTACGTCGGTGTCAAGCCGGTCGCCGATCATTACCGCTTGCGCCGCCGTGACGCCGGACATCGTGAGGATCGTTTGCAAGCCGTTAGTTTCCGGCTTGCCCATTACGAGCGGTGCCACGTCGGTACACGCTTCGAGAGCGGCGACCATCGCGCCACCGCCAGGGATGGTCTTACCGCCCTCAACAGGAAACTGCCCGTCGCGGTTGGTGGCGATAAAGCGGGCACCGCCGAGGATTGCTTGCTGCGCCCTATGTAACGTCCGGTAGTTGAAATCGCGGTCGAGTCCCGCCACGACGAAATCGTACGTAGCGTCATCGGCGTCATCGGGATGCACGACCCGGACGCCGACACGCGTCAACTCGTCCCGGATACCCGCGCCGCCGACGATCAGCGCGGATTTCCCCGACGCCCCGAAATGCTGTTGGATGTAAAGAGCCGTCGCCGAAGCGGACGTCACGACCTCATCTTCGACGCAGGGCATGCCCAGGCGCGTGAGTTTCGCGACGTAATCGGCGCGGGTTTGCGACGAGTTGTTTGTCAGAAAATAGAGTCGGGCGGGGTAGGGGGCACTGCGCGCTCGGAGCCGCGCCACCGCGTCCGCCGCGCCCTCCACCGCATCCGCGCCACGATACAACACGCCATCGAGATCGAAGACATAGACGCGCGGTAGCGGGTCAGAGATGGAAATCATGGCAACGGTGCCTTGCTCCAGGACGCCGAGCCGACATAATCAGTCGCCGTGTTGTTAGTCAGTCGGACCGGGTTGGTGCCGTCGCTCCCCATCACGTAAATCTGATAGCTACCGTCGCGGCTGGTAGAAAACACGATTTTCGTTCCGTCCGGCGAGAACGATGGGCGTATATCTGCCGCGCCGTTATTGGTGAGGCGGACCGGGTTGCTCCCATCAACGTTCATCGTGTAAATCTCGGCGTTGCCGTCGCGGTCGCTGATAAAGGCGATCTTTTTGCCGTCGGGCGAAAATGTCGGGTTCAAATCGGCATTGGTGTTCGTGGTTAATCGCGTCTGGTTCGTTCCGTCAGGGTTCATTGTGTACATCTCCTGATTACCGTCGCGGCTACTCACGAACGCGATTTTAGTCCCGTCTGGGGAGAACACAGGTCCCAAATCATACGTCCCCGTGGCACGCGTCGTTAGCCGCGTCGGATTGGTACCGTCCGCGCTCATCACGTACACTTCTTGCAGACCGTCGCGGTCGCTCGAGAAGATGATTTTCGACCCGTCCGGGGAGTAGTCGGGGAAGTTATCGGTACCGGTCGAGGTCGTCAGCCGAATGACTCCGCTCCCGTCGCGGTTCATCTGGTAGATCTGCGGAGTACCATCGCGGTCGCTGACGAACGCGATCCTGGAGCCGTCCGGGGAGTAGGCGGGGGAAAAGTTCTTCGCGCCGTCATTCGTGAGGCGCGTCTGGTTCGTCCCGTCGGGGTACATCCCGTAGATGGTCGAGCCGCCATTGCGGGTGCTCTCGAATACGACGCGTAGCGACGCGACGACGGAAGGGAGTGGTGAGGGGGCGGGGCTAGGGTCGGAGTGACCCCCACCACAACCTGTCAAAACGGTGGCGCACGCTCCGAGTAACAGCGCGAGGATCGCCGGGCGGATAGGCACCGGGAGTAGTTTGTGAATCATCTGAGGGAAGTCCTTCTCGTCCATTTCCGGCGACCGCCGGCCAATAGGTAGACGACTCCGGGCGCGATTGGTTTCAGTCGGAGGATGAATACGCCAAATCGTCGTCCCACGCGCCCAAGAAGCCCGTGATCACATCCGGGGTCGCGACGTCGAAACCGACGACGTCCAGCATCCCTACGTCCCCCCAATCGTTGCCGGATGATGTCGCCTTCATGCCGACCAGGGCGAGACGGGCGGGGATGCCAGTCGCTCCGCGGTACCGTCGCAGTGCCTGTGCCGGGTCCGTCGTATCGCTACCGTTGCCCGTGCCGGTGTAGGTCACGAACCCGTCGGCCTCGACGCGCCGTTCGGATGCCCAGAGCATAGGGTAGGCGCGGTCGAGGGTGCCGCCGGGCAGGTCGGTGGTTGCTTTCACAAGTTCTTCGAGCCGTTGCCCCGGAGCGACTTCGATAAGCGTCGCTGTTTCTCCAAGCGCGAGAACCCATGTCTCCGGCTCGGTCGCTACCGCCACCAGTGCCATAGCGCACGTGGCGTCGCGCGGCGTGAGTCCCGGAGCACCCGTGACGAACGGGGAATCCATGGCGGGTGAGACGTCCAGCGTGACGACGAGCCGCTTTCCTGTCCGAGGGGCGTTACCGAACGTAGCGTAGAACGCGGCGTCCAGCGCGTCTACGATCCGCGTCACCGGCGTCCACGAATGTTTGCGCCCCTCGCGCCCGTGCGCATATCTTCTTTGAGCGGCGAGCACCGCGAGGGGGTGTAGCCGTGACGACCCCAGCTGCCGGATGTCCGTGATTTGTGCCATAATGTGGCCCTGCCAGGTCCGCGAATCCAGCACGCCGACGCGGGCAATGTCGGGCAGATGGCGTATCAAAGCCCCCAGTGGCATACGCTCCAGTAGCGCTTCCCAGACGACCCGCTCGCCCAGAAGTCCCGGTGGGACGGCCTCCAAAGGCAGCTCGTAAACGCGGATCAGTTCGGCCACTGTTTTAGGCGTCGTGCCGGGTAGCCGCGCTTTTTCCATCGCCCAGATGATTTGCAAATCCTTCTGGTCGTGCGGCGTGTCCCCGATCCGCTCCCAGCCCTGCGCGATCCAATGATACAGTATGCGTCTCGCTTCAACGTCCGCTTTCGGGTGCGCGAGGCGTAGCAGATCGCGGTGTGTCCATCCTTCATCCTGTTTATATTTGACGACCTGGTAGGCGACATCGCGGACGCTCTGCTCGCCGTACCACCGCCCGATGGCGGCCCGCAAACCCCGCCCCCAGCCGCGCATACCGCCCACGAACCGCGCGAAACGGAACAGTTCGCTCCCCGCGCGGCAGACGTCAGGTAGCGCGTCGAGTGCCGACCGCCGCGCCGAATCGTCGCCGAACGCCGTCACCAGCGCGAACGCGAAAAGCAGGGGATCGTTCGGGGGGACGCCGCGCTCGCGCGACACGCGCCGTATCATCCCTATCACGCGTCCGGCGTCGGAGGCTATGCACCGTAGCGTGGCGGGCGTATCCTCCGTGCGCGGGGTGCTACCCGCGGCGTAGTACACGCCCGCCTCGGACCCGAAACGGAGGAAATGGTGGAAGCGGGTCCAGTCGTCCCCCTGCCTTGTAGACGCGTCGCTACTTGGCATAGCGGGCCAACACCGCCTTTGCCGCAGCTTCCGCGCCCCGCGCCTCGCCGTCGCGCCCGGTACCACGATACAGTTCCCCGCAACAGGAGAGGGTGATAATAGTGTATAGATCGTTCGGGTTCGGCGAGGATTTCCATTCGGCGACGGCGCGGAGCAGAAGCGGCTCGGCTTCCGCGTAACAATGTTCGGACAGGTAAAGACTGGCGATGCGAGTCAGACAGCGGGCGACTTCGGGCGAGCCAGGCCCCCGTACCTGTTCCCAGATCAGCAGAGCGTCCCGGTGCCTTGTCTTCGCTTCGGGGATTCGTCCCTGTTCCTTCATCGCGAGGGCGATATTATCCAGGGTCCGCGCCACATCGGCATGGGCTGACGACCTGTGTCTGCGCGTATGAGCCGCAAGCAGGCCGCCGTATATGATCTCCGCCGCCTCGGCACCCCCGTTTTCCCGCAGGAGTTCCGCGAGTTGCTCGGAAAGAGCGAGGGCGTGGGAGTGGTCCGCCTCGTCGTGAGACTGCTTGAGAAGGGCGATGGCACGACGGAGGAGGGGTTCGGCATCCGCTATCTCGCCACGCATTCGGTGAACGGTAGCAAGCACGGCAAGTTTGCGCCCCGTATCAGGATGCGCGGAGCCGCAACGCCAGAGTGTCTCGTCCAGCGCGGTTTCGGCATCTTTCAGTAGCGGCGCGAAGTCGCCTCGGCGGGCGGCGCGAAGCACATGCCGTTCCCGAAACCACCGCCGTAAAGATAGCGTGATAATTTTTAAGCCGCCGAGCTGTCTCGTTTCCGTCACGACATGTATCTCCCTGCGTCAGGAGACGCGCAAATATCGTGCCACTCGTGTAATAGTTCTCAGCGTGACCCCGAATTGTACCGATGTGAGCGTATTTTCGATAGGGTAATCGCTAAAAACAGGTAGTAATGCGGGTATTTGGGAATGGGCCTACCGCCATATGGCGGCCTGGTAAAGCCGCTCGGTCAGCTCGATCACCGGAATAGTAGTCGCCGCGTCATAGTAATCGTCGGGCGAGGGGGCATCGGCGAAGTACCGGCCCGTGCGAAGTGCTTCGACGAACGCGGCGTCCGGGAGCGGACCGCGAAACGGCACCGCATCCTGCTTCTGGCTCGCTTCCCCGACCGGGCGCAAGTACAGTTCCGCTGGGAACTCCTCGCGTTGCAACCACCCCGCTGTGCCGTTCTCCCCGAACAGGCGGATCTCCTCAATGTCCTCGGTCGCGTCGCCCAGGAGCGTCATGTCGGCGCGAACTCCGCATGTCAGGGTAAGACTGACGAAAGCCCGAAGATCAACATCCACATCGCTACTCGACTCGACCGCCCGCACCAGTTCCGCGCTCGCCGAAAGCACCGGCGAGTCATCTGTCAGGCGCAACACCAGGTCCAGCATAGATACGCCATTGTCGAGCAGAAAGCCGCCGCCCGCGCCGGAGTGCATCCGCCAGGTACGCAGATGGCGATCCCGCCAGGGTTGTGCCCGTAGAATATGTATGTGCGTGAGCGGCCCGATGCGTTTCGCGGCGTGCGCGAGGAAACGGGCATGGCCGCGACTGCGCCGCGTGTAGGCGACGAACAGGGCGAGGTTCGCCGCCCGTGCCTGCTCGACAAGTTGCACGGCTAGCCGCGACTCAGTAACGAATGGTTTCTCGCAGAGTACGTGTACGCCCGCCGACAGCGAGGCGGCGATTTGCGCGGCGTGTAAGCCGTGTGGGGTGCAGAGTACGACGCCGTCCACGATCCGCGCCGTGAGTAGATCCTGTTCGGATCGAAACAGACGCGGGCGTGGGCTGATGCGGCTTGCCATGCGTGACAGGGCTTCGGCGTCCGGGTCGCAGATCGCCACGATGTCTACCGATTCGCGCGAAAGCCGCTCACGGTGCAATTCTCCGACCTGACCGCACCCAACTAGAGCGAGGCGCGGGCGCGGCATGCCAGAGGGCGTGGCCGCCATCTCCAGCGTTTGATCAGAGGATGTTTCAGAAACGTTCATGGGACGCCCCCTATTTAGGCGAAGTCGTCCTTTTCTCCTGCAAGGGGCGATGTCATGCACCGAAACTCCCGCGCCAACGCCTTGCTTCGAACCAAACTAGACACTGCGGTTACCCTCGGGCGGGGCGGTGTTACGGCGAGGATGAATGACTAACCGGTATAACATCTCTCAGACCAGTCACTTGACAAGAAAGCTACAAGTACTGTATCTTCTGGTTCCCGGCTACCCCGGATCTAATCTCTCACCCTTGGATTCTTTCGCCTAACCAGACACCGCAATCAATTAAAGCGAGTGGTGCTAACACCACTCCCGACTAGCTCATATGGAGAATAATGCTTTGACATCCAAACTCAGGAGATACCGATCCCTCGCTCCTTTGTCCGCACTCGCTCTGTGTCTCGGGGTCGCGCCCGCCGCGGACGCCGCGTTTACCATCGACACAAACTTCACCGGCAACACGCTCACCGACGTCGGTTTTAATTTAGCCCCTCCGGATACACACGGCTCGGTTGGACTCGCGCACTACGTCGAGTTCACCAATGGCAACTTCTCGATCTTCGACAAAGCGACCGGCGCGGTTGTCGGCTCGAAGATTTCGGATACCGCTTTCTGGAACAACGCCGGCATCAGCACAGTGCTTACGAACAGCGGACTCAGCGATACGCGCATCATCTTCGACCATTCCAGCCAGCGTTGGTTCGCCGTGGAAATCACCACCAGTAGCACCGGCAATAGTATGTTAGTCGCGCGCTCGAACACCGCCGACCCGACCGCGGGGTTCAAGGCGACCAGCTTCGTCGCCGACTCGGGTTTCGCGGACTACCCGACCTTCGGAGTGAATGCGGATAGCCTGGTGATCGGAACGAATAACTTCACCAGCAGTACGGGATCGTTCAAAAACGTTTCGCTCTTCAACATACTCAAATCGGACCTTCTTCAAGCGACACCCACCCTGACAAACATGACGACACTGGGGGGGATCAACGCGAACACGGTCGGCTTTACGCTACAAGCCGCGACTGATTTTGGTGCCTCGACAGGCTACGCTACGGTCTTGGCGACGCGTGGGAGTGGCAGTAGCATAGTGAGTGCGACCCGCATCAACAACAACGGCGTCGCCGGGGCGACGCTATCGGCGACAACCGGGATCGGGGTGACTACCTATAGCGACCCGCCCAACGCGCCCCAGCCGGGATCGGCGACGTTGCTCGACACTGGCGACACCCGGATTAGCGGTGGGACGTTCAAGGTCGGTGACGTGATTTATGAAGTCCACGGGACTTCCGCGAACGGCCACGCCGCTCTCGCCTGGGACAAGTTCAGCGATTCCTCGCGAACGTTGCTTCAGCAGGGGCTGATCACCGATTCCTTGAACGATTACTATTATGGCTCGGTCTCCGCTAACGCGAATGGGGATGTCGTGATCGGCTACACCCGCTCCAGTAGCACGAGTTTCGCCAGTAGCTACGCTTCCGTGGGATCTACAACTGGAGGACTATTGTCGTTCGGCGGCTCGACGCTCCTGAAGCAGGGTTCGTCCGCGTTCGAGCTATTCGGCTCTCCAGAGCGATGGGGCGATTACAGTTCCACATCGCTCGACCCGAGTGATTCGAGTAGCTTCTGGACGGCGCAGGAGTTCGCGACGACCGACGTGAACGGTAAGAAGATCTGGGCAACGCAGGTCACCCAGATCAAGATCGGGGCGGTCGCCGTCCCCGAAGCCGGGTCTCTGGCGTTGATGTCCTTCGTTGCTCTGGGCATCACTGGCGTCGTCATCCGCCGCAGAGCGCGAGTGGCCTGACGAACCTCTCCACCGCCCGCCCCTCTCTGGAAACCAGAAATCAGAAAGGGGCGGGTTGCTCCTCTGTCGCGCGTCACCAGGGTCACCGTGTAAAAATCGGGGGCGAGTAATAACGAGCGACGGGTAGCGATATAATCCCAGCATGGAAACACAGTCGGGCGCGACAACAATTGACGACGCACTATTCGACGATGTAGCGCGTCGTGGTCTTGCCATATATGATGAGCACTTAAAAGCGATGCTTGAGCCGCAGTACAACGGGAAAGCAATCGCCATCAATGTTGACACCGGTGAGTATGTGATCGCCGACGACCTACCCGATGCGCGGCGTCTGTTACGCGAGAAACACCCACCACGAACTCTGTCCATGTCGCGAATCATTGGCCCTGAAACCGATGCCGGATTTTTATCGCGGGTTCTTTACGGTCGCAAACCCGTATGAGACGCGAGATCGGGGAGTTCCGTAACCGCATGCCGCGCATTGAGATGAACTTAGAAGGGTTGGACGGAGACTTCCCCACCGAGTTCATCCTCGACACAGGATTTAACGGACATCTCGCCTTGCCGCGACGTGTTCTGCAACGCCTCAATGTCAGAGCTTGGGATGCGACAACCCATCAGGTTGCCGGGGGCGAGGTGATCGTGACGCAAACCTTCACTATGGAAATAGTCTGGTTGGGGCGCACCCGCACCGTGGAAGTGATCGCCCTGGAAGGTAATCCGTTGCTCGGCACGGGTTTGCTACTCGGCACGCAGATCACGATAGACGCCGTCGCGGGCGGCGAGGTGATGATCGAAACCATCTAACGCCGCCCGACTCCCTCGGCACCTACCCCAATGCCCGCACCGCCTCCGCACACCGGACGCAGATGTCGCGGAACAGCGGGTCGCGCCCGATGTCGCGCTTCACCAGCCAGCAGCGCACACACTTCGACCCGGTCGCGTTGCCGACCGCGATACGTTCCTGACCCGTCTCCGCCTCGCGGTTGACGTCCGACACCGCAAATAGCATCGCGAGTTCCTCGTCCGTGAAGCGGTTCGTCGCCGGGAAGTCTCCGATCAGCGTGACCCGCGCTTCGAGCGACTTCTTGATACCGCTCGCCTTCGCCTCCTCAAGTCGCTTGTTGACCCGATCCCGCACCGCGAAAAAGGCATTCCAAGCGGTGTCCAGGTCGGCATTCAGGAATGCCGGATCAGGCTCCGGGAACGGCGCGAGTTCCACCGACGCGAACTGCTCCTTCGCACCGGGTAGCAGTTGCCACGCCTCTTCCGCCGTGTGCGACAGGATCGGCGCGAGTAGTCGGCACAGCACCGACGCAATGGCATGGAGCGCGGTCTGTGTCGAGCGGCGATCCGGCGAGTTCGGTGACTCGGCGTACAGACGATCCTTGACCACGTTCATATAAAATGCGGACAGGTCTGTGCCGCAGTAATCGCTGATGGCACGCAAAGCTTTCTGAAACTCGAACGATTCGTAGCCCGCCGTGACTTCCGCGACCAGTTGTTGCAAGCGGCTCATCGCCCACTGATCCACCGGCGTCAATTGGGCGCGAGCTACCGTGTGCGTCGCCGGGTCGAAGTCGTACAGGTTCGCGAGCAGAAACCGGAGCGGGTTGCGCAGGTTCCGGTAGGCGTTCGCGGTCTGCTCCAGGATCTTCGCGCCGCATCGAACGTCCTCGTAATAGGTGACGGACGCCACCCAGAGCCGTAACACGTCCGCGCCGTATAGGTCAATCACGTTCTGCGGCGGCACCGCGTTGCCCGCCGATTTGTGCATCGGCTTGCCTTTCTCGTCCAGCGTCCAGCCGTTTGTGATAACCGTTTTGTACGGCGCGGCGTCCATTGAGGCAAGCCCGAGCATCAGCGACGAGTTGAACCAGCCCCGGTGTTGGTCGGAGCCTTCGAGATAGACGTCGGCGGGGAAGTGCAGTTCGGGGCGCGCGTCGAGCACGGCGCGGCAGGTCGAGCCGGAGTCGAACCAGACGTCTAGCACGTCGGTCTCTTTCTCGTACTCGTCCACGCTCCCGCCGAACGGGCACACGAAGTCGTCGCCCAGGATCTCGCGTGGCGAGCGTTCGTACCAGACGTCGGAGCCTTCCGCGAGCGTCATCTCGTAGACCTTTTTGACGGACTCCGGGGTCAGCACGGCTTGCCCCCGGTAGTAGAACACCGGGATGCCGACGCCCCACGCCCGTTGCCGCGACACGCACCAGTCGGGGCGGCCGCTCACCATCGCCGAGATGCGGTTCACGGTTTCGGCGGGGAACCAGGTCACGGTGCCGATGGCCTCCAGTGCCTTCTCGCGGAACCCCTCGTGGTCAATGCTCATGAACCATTGCACGGTGGCGCGGGTGATGACTGGGTTGTGGCAACGCCAGCAGTGCGGGTACGAGTGGCTGTACTGCTTCTGCGCGAGCAGGTTACCGCCCTCGGTCAGCGCGGCGATCACTGCCGCGTTGCCCTCCTTAAAGATGTGCAAGCCCGCGAGCGTTGTGCCCACCGAGTCGTCGTACCGTCCATCATTCATAACCGGCTGAACCGTCGGCAGGTTAAACTTCTGTCCGGTCTCGAAGTCCTCCTTGCCGTGCCCCGGCGCGGTGTGAACCAGCCCCGTTCCCGCGTCGAGCGTCACGTAGTCGGCGTGAACCAGCACCGACTCGCGATCAAACGGCGCACCGAGATCACGGAGCGGGTGATAGAACGTCAGACCGGCAAGTTCGATACCCGGCACTACCTTTACCGTTTCGTAATCGCCCTCGGCGACGCCCGCCGCATCCATCGTCGCCTTGACCAGACCGCCCGCGAGCAGGTAGTAGTCCGCGCCCGTCTTCACAACGGCGTAGTCGAAAACGGGGGACGCCGTGACCGCGACGTTCGCGGGGATGGTCCACGGCGTCGTTGTCCAGATCACCGTGAAGCAGTGGTCCTGTGGTAGCCCCGCGAAAACGCCGCGTGGGTCGCTCATCAGCGGGAAGCGCACGTAGATAGACGGGTCTTTGACATCCGCGTATTCCAGTTCAGCGTCGGCGAGGGCGGTCTCGTCCGTCGCGCACCACGACACCGGGCGCAAGCCGCGATAGATGTAGCCTCGCTCCGCCAGCACGCCGAACGTGCGCACGATTTCCGCCTCGAAGCGCGTGCTCATGGTCAGGTACGGGTTGTCCCAATCGCCCCGGATGCCGAGCCGCTGAAACTGCGCTTTCTGCCGCTCGACATACTCGGCGGCGTATTCGCGACACCGCTTGCGGAGCGTCACCTTACCGGGGGTCTCTTTGCGGGCGCGAAACTCCTTCGTGACATTCACCTCAATCGGCAAGCCGTGGTTGTCCCAGCCGGGAACATACGGCGCGGCGAAGCCCCGCATCGCCTTGTACTTAACGATGATGTCTTTGAGCGTCTTGTTCAGCGCGTGCCCGAGATGGATGTCGCCGTTCGAGTAGGGGGGGCCGTCGTGCAGGACGAACTTCGGCGCGCCCTCGCGGAGCGCGGTTTGGCGGTACGTGTCGTGCTGCGCCCAGACGCGGGCGATGTCCGGCTCGCGCGTCGGCAAGTCGGCCTTCATCGGGAAGTCGGTCTGCGGCAGGTTGAGCGTGTCGCGGTAATCAGTGGATTCGGTTTTTGACATAGTTTGATTGTTTAGTCGTTCGGTCGGAGTGAGCGGGCGGCGGTTCGGGCAAAAAAATAGCGTTCCTTCCCGGGAAGAAACGCTCGCTCACGGTGTCGGGGGCGGCATGACGTCGCCCCAGCGCGTTTCTTGTTTAACGGAAGGAACGCCCTATAATCTGTTCGAGGCCGCCGGACTTGCCGCCGAAGCGGGGGACTGGCCGGTGTGTATTGGTTAAATCGGTTCGCATGGTTTTCGCGTGACCGCTAGTATACCGCGTTTCGCGGCGGATCGGCTACAACTCGAAGGGGGATTCACAATCCGGGGGCGCGTCGGCGTCGGACGGGGCGGGGAAAGGGATCTCTGTCTCGTCCTCGTAGGGGGAGGAAAAGCGGTAGCGGCGCATGTCCATAAGGGACTGGGGGTAGTCACTGGAAGTCAACCCGTGAGGCTTCAGCAAGTCATCCACCGCCGCCATTGCCAGCACCGGGTCCGTCTCCGACATCAAAGGCAATGGCACGATCTCGAATGGTTCCTCGTCCACGAACTGCCAGAGAGCGAACCGCTCCGCCCGTGACAGAAAGAAGATATTGTCCTGCCACCAGTTTCTCAGCAACGGCATGATCGAACGAGACCACGGCGTCGGCGGTCCTTCTGTGTCCGCCGCTCCCATGACGACGGGAGGGATCGGCGGCAAACCGCTGTCCGCGACAAACTCGATGAAGCTTGTTAGCCATCCAAAATCGTTCGGTCGCCCCTCGTACATGGACCACGCCAATCCATTGACGAAGCGCATATACAGCGGATTCACCGATTCCGGCGGCAGAGTCGCGGAGCGGAATGCTTCGGCTTCTTCCCGCGACGCAAAAAAGCACTCCGTGGAATGGGATATACGTTGGATGGGTTGAACGTCGTACCAGCGGTACTGTTGCTTCAGCCGCACGTAGTAGAGGACCTCCGGTGTCACTTGTGCCACCTGATGGGGACGACCTCGAAGAACGGATAATCGAACTCCGGGTCCTCGCGGGGCAGAAGCGCGATGCCGTCCTGATCCCTGGCTTCCGTCTGATCGTTACGCGCGTTGTGCTCTAGAGCACGGCAGTAGGATTCCGCGGCGTCATGGTCAACGAACGCCCTGATCGGCTCGTCGCTGCCAACCTCGTAGAACGAATCATCGTACTGCCAGTGCAGACGTTGCACCAGGTGTAGAGTTTGTGTTAGTGCATCGGGGGACTGGAGAGTTTCCATCGCGGCTATTCTTCGAGAGTGGGTCCTCAACGAGTATACCTGACTCGCCGGGTACCGACGCGTCCCCCGACCCGCTCTTCCTGCCCCCCGTGCCGGACTCCCACCCGATGTACCGGGTGGGGGGCCGACCCATCAGCCGGCCTATGTCAGTTCGCGGCGGCGCGGGCATAGCGGTTTCGCGACAGCGCGGGCGTGGCTACCGACTCGCCGTCACCCTTGCCTTCCGTATCGCTTCTGCCGTCTGCGCCCGGTAGCGGGATGATCTGCGTCTGGGCTTCCTGTCGCTTGCGGAAGTTGATCGTCTCCCAGTCGCGCACGTAGTCGAGTACCGCCAGTGCCATTTTGCGTGCGTCCCACTCGGAAAGGAGCATCGTGAGCGAGTCAGTCACCTCCGCCATTTTGACCGCGCCGCCCTGCATCTGCTCCCCAGCACCATTGTCCACCTTGATCACGTACGGCTGGCGGTACTTCGTGTCCTTTCGGATCGTCATCACCCGCGCCTGTAGCGTCTCGCCATTGCCGTCGCCGCGTGTCGCCGAGCCTTTATGGTCGGTCCACTCGGAAAAGAAGCCGTTCAGGATGTCGTAGCAGACCAGTTTCGCGTCGGCGACGTCTACGTAGTGACGCACCCGCGTGGTCGCGTGGTAGTCGTCGTCGAACGCCACCAGCGAGAACGAGATCTTGTTGCGCCGCGCGTCCAGCGAAAGCATATCGCCGATGTCGAGCAACCGGTCTTTGGTCACCTGCTTGAATATCTGTACGCGACTGAGTTCGCGCCCACCGCCAGCCATTGCCGCCCCGCCGGGGCGCGCCATTGTTTCCATGTCAACACTCATTACACTAAGCCTTTCTCTCACGGCGCGGCGTAAAACCGGCACCGTCCCTCGGGCAACAGCCCTTCCCAACATTCATAGCGGAGCAGGTAGCCGCGCGCCGCGTGCCAGTACATGTTCGCCACCAATTCGCCGCCGCACTCGGGGCATCGTCCGCGCACGATCTCGGAGGGTGGCCGCTCGTCCTCGCGCTCGGGCACCGCGCCCATCGCGAGCTGAAAACCGTCGCGGTCCAGCACCCTGCGCGGCTCCTCCGGGATGAACGGCGTGGTCACCGCCGGTGTCTTCTCCCGCACCCGTGGCGCGGGCAGGAAACTCTTAATCATCGCTCGCTCTTCAACCAGCATACTCATCGGAATACTCTCCCTTTACGAAATCTGTTTGCCTTCTGGTTGCGCCTGTCTTGTCCTTTCTCATTGTACCGTGAGTGTGTTTTGCTGCCACGTATTCGCAACGTATTTGGCAAATAACTGTTTGCTAGAGTCAAACTGTTTGCCCTCGCGCAATATACTACGCGGCGGAGACGCATCCCGGAAACGCCCGCGCCGATGACTTCCCTGGTGCCCACTTAACCCGCGATTAGCCCCGCTTATAACCCGCGACCGAAAATTGGTGCCTACGATCCGCGTCCAGCAAACGGCGCGTGAAGCGGCAATCGTGTATCATATGGTCAGGACGCAACCCGGATAGAACGGCTTCCGCCCGCTATTTTGTATGCACGTTCCCTCCTATTTATTCGATAAACCGAACGATCCCGACGTCCCGGACGCCGCTGGTCCGCGCACGAAGCTGACGGCGTTCGTGTCGCGTTTCGCCTGGTTTATCCTGTTCTACAACCTGTTCGTGATCGTGATCGGCACCGTCGTGCGGGCCACCCGATCAGGGGACGGTTGCGGGGCGCACTGGCCGCTGTGTGACGGCGAGTTCATCCCGACTGCCCCCTCCATCCAGCGCGTGATCGAATACACGCACCGCCTGGTATCCGGGTTGGATGGTCTGCTCGTGCTAGCCCTGCTCGTCTTCGGGTTCGTCGCGTTCTGGCGGCAGAAGAACCACCCGGTCAAGGCCGCGTTGGTCGCCTCCGTGATCTTCACCGGTCTGGAAGGCTTCATCGGTGCGGTGCTGGTCAAAAAGGGGTACGTCGCGCACAACGCTTCCGTCGCCCGTGCGTTCTGGATGGTCCTGCACCTGACCAACACGTTTTTTCTGCTCACGGTGCTGACCGTCACCGCGTGGTGGGCGAGCGGCAGGGAGCGGCTTCGATTGCGCGGACAGGGCGCGGTCGGCGCGGGGCTGATCCTGGTGTTCGTCCTGATGCTCGCTCTCGGGGCGTCCGGTGCCGTTACCGCGCTCGGCGACACGCTCTTCCCGGTTCGGGACCACGCCGACGCCATCGCGCAGTCGCTTTCGCCCCACGCCCACTTCCTGCAAAAACTGCGCGTTCTGCACCCGTACATCGCCGGTTCCGTGGGACTGTACATCATCCTGATCGCCGGACTGACCGCGCATCTACGGCCCTCGCCCGCGACGAAGCGGTACGCGGGGGTGCTGGTCGCGCTGTTCGTCACGCAACTCGCTGTCGGCGGCATGAACGTCTGGCTGAAGGCCCCGGTCTGGATCCAACTGGTCCACCTCCTTCTCGGCGACCTGGTCTGGATCGGCGCGTTGCTACTCACCCTGTCCGCGTTCGCCGTCAGCGTCCCGCGCATTGAGGCGACGCCGTCTGAGTACCGACCGACCGAGGACAAGACGCCCGCGACTTGGCGTGATTACCTGACCCTGACCAAACCGAGAGTGATCAGTCTGCTACTCGTCACCGCGCTGATGCCGATGTTCATGGCGGCGGGTGGGTTTCCCGGCTGGAAGCTTCTTGCCGCGGTGCTAGTGGGCGGCTACCTATCGGCGGGCGCGGCGGGCGCGATCAACATGGTCGTTGACCGCGATATTGACGGGATGATGAAGCGCACCGCGGACCGCCCGACAGTTACGGATCGGGTGCCGTCGCGCGACGCGCTGTTCTTCGGCCTGGTACTCGCCGTGCTGTCGTTCGCGGTGCTGTTCGTGTTCGCCAACCTGCTGACCGCGCTTCTGTCGCTCGCCGGGTTGGTGTTTTACATCAACGTCTACACCCTGCTCCTGAAGCGGCGGACGTGGCACAATATCGTGATCGGCGGCGCGGCGGGCGCGTTCCCTCCGCTCGTTGGCTGGTCGGCGGTCACGGGAAGCCTCTCGCCGCTCGCCTGGTGGTTGTTCGCGATCATCTTCGTCTGGACGCCCGCGCACTTCTGGGCACTCGCGATCCTGATGAAGGACGACTACGCCCGCGCCAAGATCCCCATGTTGCCTGTGGTTTCCGGGGTCCGCGCTACGGTGCTACAGATCGCGCTCTATTCCTTACTCACGACGATCGTCTCGATCTTACCGCTCGCCCAGGGGCTGGTCGGACTCTGGTATGTCGGCGTCGCTGTCTTGCTGAACATCGGCCTCCTCTTCCGCGCCTGTACGTTATTTGTTTCAACGGAACGGGCGGAAACGCTCGGCATGTACCTGTTCTCCATGCTGTACCTCGCGCTACTGTTCCTGATGTTGGCGTTCGACCGGGCGGGGGCGGGGATGACGGGTGCGGCTGTCACCGGCGGTCTGGCACTGACCACGCTCCTGTACGGCATGAAGCGGGCGAAGACCGGCCCTCGGGTCGCGACGGTTTAGCGGAGCGATTTGTGTAAGCGCGGGGGCAGGAAAAGCCACGGTCCCTGTCTAACACTCCGCCATGTTGAACATCTCCTCCTCCGAATCGTCCGCGTTCCCGCTCTGCGCGGAATCCGCCGCCGACATCGTGCTCGTAGTCCACGGCGGCGCGGGCACCATCCTCCCCGCGAACTTGACGCCCGAGATGGAGAGTGCTTGTAAACGCGGCCTCGCGCTCGCGCTCCGGGAAGGTTACGCCGCTATACGAGCCGGAAAGGGCGCGACGGATGCCGTGGAAGCAGCGGTACGTGTGCTGGAGGATGACCCCCTATTTAACGCGGGCAGGGGCGCGGTATTCAACGCCGAGGGGTGCAACGAGATGGATGCCGCCATCATGGACGGAGCAACCGGCAAAGCGGGTGCTGTCGCGGGGGTGTTCCGTCCCAAAAACCCGGTGTCGCTCGCCCGCGCCGTGATGGACCGCACGCCGTTCGTGTTCCTCGCCGGGGCGGGGGCGGACCGGCTGGCGGAGGAGTTAAAATTGGAGACGCGGGACGCGCTCTACTTCTGGACGGAGGCGCGCTGGAAACAGCTCGTCGCGCAACAAAATCGAGAGGCGGAAGGGCAGTCCGGTGGCGAGGCCTACGCAACGTCGCTCTCTGAAGACAACAAGTTCGGCACCGTGGGCGCGGTAGCCGTAGATGGGGCCGGTAACCTCGCGGCCGCAACCTCGACCGGGGGGATGACGAACAAACGGTACGGGCGTATCGGCGACTCACCCGTGATCGGCTCCGGCACCTGGGCGGAGAACGCGACGTGCGCGGTGTCGGCAACGGGGCACGGCGAGTATTTCCTGCGTCTAGTGGTCGCGCACGAAATCGCGGCGCATATGCGCTACACCAGGGCGTCGCTCGCGGACGCCGCGGGCACCGTGGTCCACCAGCAGCTCAAAAAGGCAGGGGGCGAAGGGGGACTCATCGCCATTGACCGAGACGGCAACGCCACGCTACCCTTCAACACCGCCGGCATGTATCGCGGTTACATAACGCGCTCCGGCGAGATTTATGTCGCTATTTACGGCACACCCACCGATTCCTTGCTGTTATAGGTTATAATGTCGGTTGGATGGCAAATCGGTGGCGCGGTTCAAGCCGCGTTTCGTCATGTATCCACTGTCCTATCCTGAAGGATACCTATCATGCAAAACTTCCGCGCGTTTACGGCGGGTAGTTTCTCGGCGCGGTGCTCTGCGCCGTTTCAACCCTCATGGCTTAGAGTTTGACTACCAGTGCGCAGGGTTTGAGTCGCCATGTTGTCGGCGCGTACTCGACCTCATCAGGCGCGTCGGCGGGTTTCGACACAGCGGTGATAACCAACGCACAAGTGGCCGGCTTGAAGACGGCGAGCAACACCTTCTCGAGCGCGACCACGGGTGGAAAAGGTTTGGCGCGAACCGACTATGGGACCAATCACGCGTACGCGCGGGCCTCGGTAGCGGCCGATCTTAGCAACAGCGCGAACGCAACGGCGGAGACGACGGCCACCTCTATGTGGACGGACTCACTGACTCTCAACAAGGCTGGCCTAGCGGTCACCATCGGCACCGCGTCCTATTCGTTCAGCGTGGACGGCTCCATCCTCGGCAACATAGCCACGTACAAAGCCCTCCGGCGGTTCAAGGTGTATCAAGATGGCAATCTAGTCGGGCAACTGATTAATAGCATGAAGGATAGTAGCTATAATGAGACGCTAACAACCGCGCCGTTCGCCATCACTTATGGCAAACCCTTTACGCTGTCCGTGTCGCTCGAAGCGTACGCGTATCGTTTCGAGAACACGATCGACGTGTTGAAAACGAGCACCACCGACTATCAGAACACGGCGACGTTTACCAGCATCTCGGCGTTCGACGCGGGTAGTGCTCCCGTCACGGGGGCGTCTTATACAGCGACCTCCGGCACGACCTCTTACACCCTGGTAGGGGGCGCGACCGTGATTTCGGAGTCCGCGACGCTCGCTTTGGTCGGGGTTGGATTACTCGGTGGCGTCCTCATCCGCGGGAGAAAATAGCGGCTAGGACTGGCGTCCGGGCGGGAGGGCGGCATCTGCGTCCCCCCACTCATCACAGGGGCATGGAATAGTATGTCATCCGCTCCCCTAGCGGGTACGAACTTTGTACAAGTAGATCACGCGTACATGCGGCGCGATAGGGCTGAAGTACTCTTCTTTATTCAGTGGTTGTGGCTCGACGGCTATGGGACTACGCGTGATCAGCCCGGAGACGTCAGGCGGCGGGTTCTTCGTACTTAGCAGAAGACGCGCGTCCATGACGGGGAAGAATCCAGGTACGAAAAGGCAGTTCCCGCCCTGATCCTGATGGTAGGCGTCGGGCGGGTTTTTGATGTTGGGGTTGTTGATATAATTACCGATCGCGATCTGGGTGTCGCCGCAGGTTTCTACCCCCGCGTCAATAGTCTGCGCCGGGATGCCTTCCCTGATCATGGATAGATACAGTTTTGCCCGCGCCTGCGTGTAGCCGAAGTATTCCACCGCGAAGGCGACACCGCCGAACGCGAAAAGGGCGGCGATAGGGACGCCGATTAGGAACGTCCTGAGATCATTTTCTGCCCGCGTGGGAGCGTCGCCCGCATCCGCGCGCGGCGCGAGGAGAGCGATCAGAAGCATGGGAGCGAGCGACACCAGGTAGCGGTCGAAGAGGGCACCGCTCGCGTACCACGGCAGGGGCAGGATAAATTGCGCGAACGCGCCCCCGAGTACCACGGTGCCCGCGAAAGACCGGCTCGTGCGGGTCACCAGCACACACCAGAGGAGAAGCCCGATCCCGATCACGCCGCCGAGGTTCAGGAGCGTGCCGACGAACGGTGGCATCATCCACGGGCGATCTTCGAACCCGCTGGGACCCCCAACCATCACGCCCTGGAACGTCGCGTACTGTCCGTACGGGGTGAGCCGCCAAACGCCGTTCCAGTACTCCTTAGCGGGGGTCGGGGTAACTAGAAAGACGAGGAACGGAATGATACCGGTCGCAAGGCAGGCGGCGAAGTCGGCCCCCGGCTTCGGATGACGGTTCCATGTCGCTACCGTAAGCGGGAGCGTGACCGGGAGGCACGCCAGACCGATCAGTGCGAGCAGTTTATAAGGGTACCAGAAAAGTAGCTCGGGCGCGGTTTTTAGAAACTGCATGGCACCCTCAAGCGATACGATAACGCTGTAAGGCTGTGCCGCGAACCACGCCGAAAGTAGGATGGCAGTCACAGCGATAGCGGCGAGCGCGGGCAGGAGGCGGCGCGTTCGGTCGGGGGCGTCGAGGTGCGACCAGCCCGCCGCGAACGCGGCGAGGAGTGCCGCCCAGAGAATCTGGCGGTTCGCGCCCGCGCACAGAGCGAGTGCCGTGGCGATCGCGAGTGGCACGGGGCGAAGCCGGTGGCGCGTGCTACCGGACGGAATTCGCGCCGCCTTCACGAGCGCGATCAGACAAACGGTGTACAGGAACGCCGAGGGGATGTCGCTCATGAAAGTAGGCGCGCAACCCAGGAACACCGGGTTGAGGACGGCGAGAGCGGTAACGAATAACGCGAGGGTACGGCGGACGCCGCAGGCGCGGGCGAGCAGATACGTGGCCCCCGCGTACAAGGCACCGGAGGCGATCCCGAGTCCGCCCAACACGACGTGAGAAAAACCGAACAGTTTGACGCACAGCCCGCCGATAATGATATGAGGCAATAATATCGGGTTGCCCCAGCCGTTGTAGACGATCTTCCCGGTACGGGCGAATGCCTCCGCGGAACGTGCCCAGGAGAAGTCGTCGTTCATCGGCACGTTCGCCAGCGGGTCGAGTACCAGCAGGAGAAATATCGTCAGAAGCGCGATCACCGCCGCGACCACGCCATCGGGAAGGCGCGACAGACGTGTGAAAAAGGTCGCGCCCTCGGGGGGAGTTGGTGGTATGCTCACTACGCGGATTATAGCACGGCGGAACGCGATATGGTTCGCCACGAATCGCGCGGCCGTCTGACGTACGACATATTCGGTTCTTTAGGAGCGTTCAACACGTGCTTTTATGAGCGACAAGACCGTCGGTATTGATTTGGGCACCACCAACTCCGTGGTCGCGGTTCTGGAGAACGGCGAGCCGGTCGTAATCCCACTCGCCGAGGGGGCGCGGCTTTGCCCGTCTGTTGTCGGCTTCACGCGTGCCGGGGAACGCCTCGTCGGGAGCCTGGCTAAGCGGCAGGCGATCACCGCGCCGGAGCGCACCGTCGCGGGCATCAAGCGGCACATGGGTGACCCCGAGTATCGGATCACCATTGACAAATCGTCTTTTTCGCCGAGTGAGATCTCCGCGATGATCCTGCAAAAACTCAAGACCGACGCGGAAGCGTACCTGGGTCAACCTGTCACGCGGGCGGTGATTACCGTTCCTGCCTACTTCAACGACGGACAGCGGCAAGCCACCAAAGACGCGGGGCGCATTGCCGGACTGGACGTCCTGCACATCATCAACGAGCCGACGGCGGCGGCACTGGCGTACGGACTGGATAAAACCGAGCCGCACACGCTCCTCGTCTGGGACCTCGGCGGCGGTACTTTCGACGTTTCGATCTTGCGCATCGGGGGCGACGGCACATTCACGGTGAAGGCGACCTGTGGCGACACACATCTGGGTGGTGACGACTGGGACGAGCGCGTAATTGACGAATTGACCGATCAGTTCGAACAGGAGACCGGGATTGACGTGCGCGGCGACCGGATCGCGATGCAACGGCTCAAAGATGCCAGCGAAAAGGCAAAGACGGAACTCTCGACGCTCTCGGCGACGCCGATTAATCTGCCGTTTCTGGCGCAGACCACCGCGGGTTCCGCGCATATAGACGTGACGCTGACCCGCGCCCGGCTTGAGTATTTAACCGACGACCTGCGCGAGCGGCTGATGATCCCGACGCGCCAGGCGTTGCGCGACGCTAAGATGAAGCCCGCCGAAATCGACCGAGTCGTTCTGGTCGGCGGCTCGACGCGGATGCCCGCCGTGCAGGATCTCGTCCGTAACTTCTTCGGTAGGGAGCCGTTCCGGGGCACCAACCCCGACGAAGTGGTCGCGCTCGGTGCCGCCGTGCAAGCGGGAATTCTGACCGGCGAGAAGAAAAACCTCCAACTCCTCGACGTCACGCCGCTCTCGCTCAGCGTGGAGACCGTCGGCGGGGTTGCCACGCGACTGATCGCGCGTAACACCGCGATACCGACCACGCGCACCGAAATCTTCACCACCGGCGAGGACGGGCAAAGCGCGGTAGACATCCACGTCGTGCAAGGGGAGCGGGACATGGCGGACGATAACCGCTCGCTCGGGCGGTTCGCGCTGGAAGGCATCCCGCCCGCCCCGCGCGGATTCCCCCAAATCGCGGTGTCGTTCGACATTGACGCGAGTGGTATCGTGCAGGTGTCCGCGAAAGACGCCACGACCGGGCTGGCACGGCGCGTGACCGTGCGTGCATCAGGGGGATTAAGTAGCGACGAGGTGGACCAGATGGTGGCAAATGCGGTGCTACACGCCGCCGCCGACCGGCAAAAGAGAGACCGCCAGGAGGCGATCAACGCCGCTGATCTGCTCCTCTACGGCGCGTACCGCACGATCCGGGAGGCGGAAAAGCGGGACGACATTGACGCCAGTTTTCTGGAGGCGACCCGCTCCGCGCTGTCCCTTTTGCGCCAGAGCCTCGCGGAAACCGACGCCGATTTGAGTGCTATTGAAGCGTGCATGGTCTCGGCGACCGACGCTCTGTACTCCCTGTCGCGACAATTGTACCGGAGCGAGATCCTGACACTGCCCGCGACCGATCTGGCAGGGGGTACGCAAAGCGACGTCCCGTCGCCCCCCGCCCGCGCCCGTCTCGCGAAGCCCAATAAGTAGTCATACAGATTCCAGAGCCACCGCCAGATCATTGGGTGCCCCTTGCGCGTGACCGATCTCGCCGCGTATCGCTTCGTAGAACCATGCCGCGCCCGACGCGCCCAGGCACGGGCCGACGAGATAGATCCACCACGCGGCGAGTGGCACCCCGCCCGCCAGCAGGGCTGGGCCGAACGAGCGCGCGGGGTTCATCGAGCCGCCCGTAGCCGGTCCACCGATCCACACCAGAAATACCACGGCAAGACCGATGGCGAGACCGGGCACCGCGCCGTTGACCCGCTTATCAGTCGCGACGGAGATGATCACGAGCATCAGGAGAAATGTCAAGGTCGCCTCGATCCCGGCCGCGTGAAGAGAGGATAAAGACGTGGCGGGTATATGAACGCCGTGTACCAGGCCACCAAAGAGCAGAGCCGTCAGTGCCGCCGCGAGGACGCCGCCCGCGAACTGCGCCGCCCAATACGGGAGCACATACCGCCACGGGAACCGACGAGCCACGGCGAAGCCGAGCGTCACGGCCGGGTTGAAATGCGCCGCACTGATATGGCCCAGGGCGTAGATCATCGCCAGCACCGAAAGGCCCGACGCCCAGGAAGCCGCCGCGAGCGAGCCATCGCCGCCCGCCAGGTGTCCCGAAGCCGAGAGAGCGACGGGGGCGAACACGATCCCGAATGTGCCGATCATCTCCGCGAGGTACCGCCTCCGCATTGCAACCGCATGGGTATCGGTCACGCCGTCATCTCGGTGAGCAGAACTTCCACCTTGTCCCGGATCTGGTCGCGGATCGCCCGTACGACTTCGACCGATTGGCCCTTTGGATCGTCCAGTCCCCAATCTTCCAGCAGGGGGCGGACGCGGGCGGGACATGATTCGGCGTCCACCCCGCAACCCATAGTGATCACGCGGTCGGCGGCGTCCGACAACTCCTCCGTCAGTTGTTTTGGATGCTGTCCGTCCATCGAGATGCCGAGCTCCGCCATCACCGCCATGGCGACGGGGTTGACCGCCGCGCCCGCCACCGTGCCCGCCGACTCGCCGCGAACGGCAAGCACCCGCTCGCGGGCGTAGTAGTTCACGAACGCTTCCGCCATCTGGGATCGGCCCGCGTTATGAACACAAACGAAAAGTACCGTTTTCATGATTGTTTATCCTCGCTGTCTATCGAAGGCGTGACGTTCCCGCCCGCCCGCAAATACTCCGCGAAGTAGGACGTCAACCCCGTTCCCACGAGACGTCCACAAGTTGCCTTGACGTCGTGGGGATGATGAATCTGCTCGGATCGGATCACCCTGCTCGCCGTGAACTACTTCGATCGTTTCAAATGTGCTAGCAACCAGAGGGTCCGCAACTACAACCGCCGCTCTCCGCCATGCTCAACACTTTCGGCTGGGGGAGGCAAACGTCCTTTGCTAGGCAGTCGGTGTGCTTGTCGGACAGGCGGAGCACCACGGCATCGTCCGTCACGGCGAAGTCCGACACGGGGAACTGCGACACGCGGGCGTCTTCGTACTCGATCTCGACGTCCAGGTCTTGACCCTCCGGCAGGACGCGAACCGCGCGATCCAGCACATCGGCCATCTTGCCCGCCGCGATCCGGTGCGTTTCTTGATCGGTGGTGTCATCGCTAACCCACGCTTGCAACTGGCACGCTTGGGTGAAGTGGACGCGCCCGCCGCAATCCATGAACCGTTTCGTGACGTGCCCGACCTCTGTAATGTGGAACGAGATCGGCACGGGCGCTTCCTCGGGTAACAGCAGACGGAACTGCTTGTCCCGGTGCGTTTGTAGCAGGGTTTTCAACTGGCTAAGTTTCATCGTAGTCTTCTTTCGTTAGGGAATTCGGTAACGCCGCTTTACGAGCAACAGGTCGGACCGCAACAGGTGCCCGTCGCGACGTTCGGCTTTTCGGCGCGGATGAAAGTGCCCATGATCCGCCCGTCGAGTGCCGCCCGTTCGTCGGCGGGAAGCGCACGGGTAGCGGGAGAGGCGCACGTCCCGCTCGCCTCCAGATCGGCGAAGGTGTAGCGGCGCGTCGGCTCGATACTAGCATTTATGAACCCGGCCCCAGCGAGCCGCGCCAGATAATCCGACGATTCCAGGGCACCCGCGACGCAACCGACAAACGCTTCCATGTCGCCCCGCACCGCGTCAGGGAGTGTTCCCTCCACAACCACATCGGAGACGGCGAATCGCCCGCCCGGCTTCAGCACCCGGAACGCCTCGCTTAAAACCGCGTCCTTATCCCCCGACAGGTTGATCACGCAGTTCGAGATGATCACATCCACCGAGTCTGCCGGGAGCGGGATCGCTTCGATATGCCCCTTCAAAAAGGAAACGTTCGTCGCGCCCGCCTCGGCTTTATTCCGCTCGGCGAGCGTCAGCATGGCGTCGGTCATATCTAGGCCGAACGCCCAGCCCGTCGGCCCGACACGCCGCGCCGACAATAGCACATCAATCCCGCCGCCGCTCCCAAGATCGAGCACCTTCTCGCCCTGTCTGAGTTGCGCGAGCGCGGTCGGGTTGCCGCAACCGAGCGACGCGAGCAGGGCGAATTCTGGGATCTCCCCCGCCTCGGTTTCGGAGTACAGGTTGCCGGTGATGCTACTACTTTCACAACAGGAGTCGCCACCGCCACCGTTCGCGTTGCCCCCGCAACACGCGGCACCTTGCCCCGAAAGCACGGAAAGTGCCGCCTCGCCGTATTTCTGGCGCACGATCTCGCGCACGTCGCCACGATCTAACAATCCGGTGCCGCTCGTTTCTCGAACGAGAGACTCAACCACGTTGGGTGTATTCATCTGTCATTTTCCTTTACTAACGATGCTGACCGCATGGTAATAATGAATGCTTCTCAGGACGGCGACTCCGGCTCCTCCTAGAATAACCGCGTCAGAAGAGCTGGCGCGGGGGAACTGACCGCGCAGATGACGTTCTTACCGCGCCGCTCCATGGTGATAAGTTTCGCGAGTCGCAACTCTTTCAGGTGTTCGGAGACGGTGGACGTCACGCGCTCTTTGCCAGTGATGTGGCAACACACTTCGCCCACACTCGGCCCCGATACATGCGAGACGTTGCCCTGGTAGTCTACCGCGACCGGGCAACACGTCCCCATCAGAAACTTGAAGATTCGCAAACGGGTCGGATCTCCGAGTGCTTTAAATATCGCCGCGTAATCCGCCGGGGTAGTTGATCGAGGTTCAAGCGCGGGCATTCCCGCCTCGCCGTGACAGGTCCCTTCCAAACTTGCTGGCTGATTCTGGCATCCCATAATCGTCCTTTCCGGGCTGGACCGTGTATCATTCGATTCGCCATGAGGCGAAATGATTGTAGCCTGCGTTTTCCGCCCTGTCAAGAATATTTCGGGAAATAACGAAGTATTTTTCGGGGACCGATTACCGGTGTGCGCGGAAGGTTTGAGGGTCCCCTCCGACAGTGCCTCTTGCTCGTCGAAGAGTAGGGGACTTTGTCTGCGGCGACGCAAGGCTTGCGCCTATTTACAGACGGCCGCGTGTCCTTCTATCTCCCGACCGCGACCGCAAGTACAGGGCACCTCCGACAACGGCACGCGGGGGCGTCCGCCGTTCCCCTGGGTCGCCGGATTGACCATGCCTGCGGTGACAGGGTGCGCTTCGCGCACACGTAACCCGTCCTCAAGCCGCGCCGTTCTTACCCCCGCCGTGGTCGAAGCCACCAGTGCCGTACACGCTTCGTGAGAAGCGGCGAGGACGTTGGGCCGACTCGACTCAGGGCCGGGTTCGACCACCCAAACCATCGCGCCCGGTGGGGCGGCGTACGCGACATCCAGCACCCGCCGCCTCAACCGCCCCTGCTTCCGGGCCTCGCGTTGCTCGGGCGATTCGTCGGTGGCACGGGAATAACGGAGACCATGACATTGCTGGCAAGCGAACGTGTCGTTGAAGAGATACAACCCGTAGAAGCCTTTGTTGCAGAGTGGGCAGACCAGCGTCGGACGCAACCCCCCGAACTGGGCGACCACATATTCGAGGGGTATGCAAAGTGCCGTGACTTCGCCCGTCGCCACGCGTCCGTACCGGAGCGAGAGGCATTGCGCGGACACAGTCACCTGGGCGCAATCGCTGATCGGCTCGCCCCAGCCCCATACGAACGCCACGCCGGGTCGAAGCAGACCCGACGCTATAAGGCGATGTATGTTCAACACGGGGCAACTCTCCACAAGACCATGAACCGGAAAAACAGGTGTTTCCGCGTGCCCGATCTGGTCTGAAATCTTTTCCCGCCGCATCTTTCTGTCTCCCGGTGAACGGGAGGGAACGGAAACCGACAATTCGCTACGCGCTCTGCATATTTTAGGAAGGGGGGCAGGGACAATCCGCGCCACTCTGGGCGTCGGTGAGATAGGCCGAGATCCGATCCATCACCTCCGGGTTGGGAAAACAGACCATCTTCCGTCCCCTCCGCTCCATCACTATCAGACCCGCGTTCCGCAGTTCTTTAAGGTGGAAAGAGACGACAGAACTTATCTTATCCTCACCCGTCAGATGGCAACAGATGTCTCCGACTGTCGGACCATCCACAAGCCTCGCCTCGCCGCCGTCTATCGTCACCGCGCCATGGCAGGCACGCAGAAATGAAAAGATGCGTAGTCGCGTTTTGTCCCCGAGTGCTTTGAACGCTCTTGTCATTTCCGTTTCCCGACCGTCTTCGTTCTCTTCAGTTTTCACTTCTATATTTTCAGAAGCATGGAATTATACCTTTTCCCGCACAGCGTGACAACGGTCAGTAGCAACGGCCGAGCGGGACCTGCTTCGTTCCTTGATGGTTTGAATGCCGTCAGTATCCCACATATCACGCGTCAAAGGTTTAAGTAAAGTTAAGTTTCAGCAAAAAATCGAATAAACAGTGGGTCCTGTAGGCTGTGCTACAGAACCCGCTGTCGGCCAGGTGACGGCACCCCCCGGAGCGTCATCCGACTATCTCAACCGTTGACTATTCACAAGTCAGCGGTATGGACATCATTGAACTTTTGTACCGACGTTCCCGGTTTCGGCGCAAAGGACATCCTGCTTAAGGGCGTTGGAATAAATCTTCTTGCCCCACAGGAAGCTGTTGCAGTTGATGGTCTGCTCAGGCTTGTACCATTTGGAATGTCCGTCCGCGAAGTCATAGTTGACTCCACCGCTATGGCGTCCGGCGTTCGTGTAAATCAAGTGGTTATAAGTCGCATCGCCGAAGGGAACCTTCGGTGCCGCGGCGAACACCGCCGCCATGCCCGCTTTGTCAATCGTGTAGTAGTTGGCCGCGGTCATCGCTTTGCTAGTGTCGTAAGGGTTCAGACCGTCGCTACCCGCCGCCGTGGAGAGAACGTTTGCGGGGCGGTGAGACTTGAACTTGACGCCGCCGGGACCGCCGCCGGAGAGGGCGTTCAGGTAGTCGGTGAACTCGAATATCATAATAGTACTAGCGGGTGCGTCAATATCGCTGATGGGAACAACCGGTTGCGGAGTGTCACCAGCGAACGTTGTTTCGGCAACGCCGCCGCGAGGACGGGGCATGAGTTGCTCGTTGACACCGTACGATAGGCGCGGAGCCTGATTGTCCTGGCCGGGATAGCCGCCGGGCAGTGCCCCATCGGGCACGCCCACGCCCTGATTTCCGGGCAGACAGTTTGTCGGGGCTTGTCCGCCGACCTTATCCGACGGGCAGACGAACATGGCGACATTCTTCACATACGGCTGGATCGTCCCGCTCTAGCTTTGAATGTCGGTGTCATCGCACCCGGACCCGGTGGGGTGGCAACCGTAGTCACCGTAAGCAGGGCATAGTGTTTCGTCAAAGTCCTGCGAATACATCATGATGCCAAGTCCCATCTGCTTGGTGTTGGAGAGGCAGGAAGTCTGTCGCGCCTTCTCGCGAGCCTGGGCAAACACAAAGAATAAGATAGCGGCGAGAATAGCGATTATAATAATTACGACAAGTAGCTCAATCAGGGTAAAGGCGTGTTGGGTGCGGTTTTTCATTCAAGGGATTCCTTCGGATGCAATCGGAAATTGCACGCGTTTGATTACGGATGTGGCTCCGATGGCCAATATGCTATAATTCTGTAAATATAGAAATGTTAAATGAATATTAAACTTTCGATGTTTCTTCGCTTACGCGCCAATCAGCGGTCGGGCACGGTACCGTTGCCAACTCCGCGTAACTGCCGTACAACGAACGTGCGACTTTTTAGTACTCGTCACACCACCCATGCCTAAAAACCCCCTGATTAAAAAAGTAATGGTGATCGGCTCCGGCCCCATTGTGATCGGCCAGGCGGCCGAGTTCGACTATGCGGGGGCGCAAGCCTGCCGCGCCCTGCGCGAGGAGGGGATCTCCGTCGTGCTGGTCAACTCGAACCCCGCCACCATCATGACCGACGTCGAAATGGCGGATCGCGTGTATATCGAGCCGCTCACGCCCGCGTTCCTAACCAAGATCATCGCCCGCGAACGTCCCGACGGACTGGTGCCGACCCTCGGAGGTCAGACGGGACTCAACCTCGCCACCGAACTCGCGGCGCGGGGCGTGCTCGATGATTACCATGTCAAACTGCTCGGCACGCCACTGACCGCGATCACCCGCGCCGAAGACCGCGAGCGGTTCCGTAAACTAATGCGCGAGATAGGGGAGCCGGTCCCCGAATCGTGGATCATCGAGACGGACGGCGAACTGCGCGACCTGTCCCGACAAAGCGGCCTGCCCTGGCCCTTGATTGTGCGCCCCGCCTACACGCTGGGCGGTTCGGGCGGGGGCATCGCGCACACCGTGGAGGAGCTTACGGAGATAGGGATGCGCGGGATGCGCCTGTCGCCGCGCCATCAGGTGATGATCGAGCGGTGCCTTGTCGGGTGGAAAGAGATCGAGTACGAAGTGATGCGCGACGCGAACGACACGTGCATTACCATCTGCAACATGGAAAATCTCGACCCGATGGGCGTACATACCGGCGATTCGATGGTGGTCGCGCCGTCGCAGACGCTGTCGGATAAAGAGTACCAAATGCTCCGCACGGCGAGCCTGAAGATCATTCGCTCTCTCGGTATTGAGGGCGGTTGCAACGTTCAGATGGCACTCGACCCGTGCTCGTTCGCGTACTTCATCATTGAAGTAAACCCGCGCGTGTCTCGTTCGTCCGCTCTCGCTTCGAAGGCGACTGGCTACCCGATAGCCCGCGTCGCGGCCAAAATCGCCATCGGCTTACATCTGGACGAGATAGAGAACAAGGTCACCGGCAAGACGCTTGCGTGCTTCGAACCCGCGCTCGACTACTGCGTCGTGAAGATCCCGCGCTGGCCGTTCGACAAGTTCGTGTCCGCCGACCGGCGCATCACGACGCAGATGAAGGCGACCGGCGAGGTCATGGCACTGGATCGGTCGTTCGAGTCCGCGCTCATGAAGGCGGTGCGCTCGTGCGAAATCGGTGTGCAGTCCCTGCTATACAAAAAGGCGTCGCTCTGGTCGGACATGGAGATCGAGCGGCTATTGTCAGTCGCGACCGACGAGCGGCTCTTCGCCATTGCGGAGGCGTTCCGGCGCGGTCTGATGATTGAGGAGGTGTACCAACTCTCCTATATTGACCCGTGGTTTTTGGTAAAGATACGCAACATCGTCCGCATGGAGTCGCTCCTGCGCGAGGGCGCGGTGATCATTGAGACCGATGAGGGGAATAAACTGCTCCGCGACGCGAAGGGGTTAGGCTTTACCGACCGCACAATCGCCGACCTGACGGGCAAAACGGAGATGGGGATACGCACGCGCCGCAAGTCGCTCGGGATCGTGCCGACATACAAAATCGTGGACACCTGCGCCGCCGAGTTCGAGTCCCGCACGCCGTACTTCTATTCGTGTTACGATGTGGAGAGCGAATAATACCGATGTCTTACGAATCTGTTGATGCTCTTCAAAATACATTGACGCGAGAGGTGTTCCACTATGCAAAGGATGGCAAAAAAGCCGCGGGTAGAGCGTTAGGTAGACTCATAGAGATTGTCGCTTTTTACTTGCTCCGCTCATGGGACTTCCGCGACAGCATTGCTATCGAAAGACGACTCGCGGAATACGCAAATCCTGACATCACTCACAACAATGAATTAGGCCCTCACATCGCGCACCTTGAAGATTTGGATGCCCTGGACTGTTGTGTGCATGTCAATCACTTACACCGACAGCCATACGCAGTTTTTGAGTGCAAACGCGTCGGCGTCGAGGAGGGGATGAAGAAAGGCCCGCAGACGATAGAGAAAGCGAAGCAGGGTGCTTAATATGGCTTCTGTTTCTTACCGACGAGGGCTTAAGTAGCTTCATTCATGAACTTCTTCTCGACCCACAGCCTGAGATGAAGGCAGCTAAGAATGCCTTCCTCGCCACCTACACCGGTGGAAAACAGGTACGCGTTTCACCAAAGTGACTATGGATGCAGGAGCCGACGCGGTGCCACGAGCCTATTTCAGCGACAACTAAGAGAAAATAGCCTCTTGGTTTAATGTGATTACTCCATCGGGGCGTTCGTTGAGTCTACTTCGGGATGAACTAAATGTGTTGAAAGACAAAGATTGGGGGGTGTTTACGGCTTATGAGCGCAGGCAGAACCGTCAACAGTTTGAGTTTGGAATGGGGTACGCCGAAGAAGTATGTGGATGCCGTGCGGTGTGTTTTTAGCGGTGAAATAGACCTTGACCCTTGCTCAAACGAGTATTCTATTGTTGGTGCGGCGGTCGAGTACCGGTTGCCTCATCACGATGGACTGGTTGAGTCCTGGGACTTTGCGCGAATATATGTCAACCCCCCATACGGTTCCGATCGTGAACGGGGGACGAATATCAAACGCTGGTTGTACCGTTGCGCCGAAGCAAATCAACTACATAAGTCCGAGGTGCTCGCGCTAATTCCGGTAGCAACGAATACTTCGCACTGGAAAAACTATGTATGGACTAAAGCTACAGGCGTTTGCTTTCTTTACGATACGCGCCTCAAGTTCTGGGTGAACGGTCGTGATGAGGGCAAAGGCGCGCCTATGTCATGCGCGATGATTTACTGGGGCAATCGCTATGAGACGTTCTTTGATACTTTTTTGCGCTTTGGGGCGGTGATTGATTTACGTCAACTGCGTGAGCGTCGTGTCGGGAATCCTGGTAACCTTGTTCAGTTATCACTAATGGACGACGCATGATCTTGGGCCGTCTGTGGTTTAATTCAGTAGCCGCGCCCCGCTCTTCGGCGCGCCCTGGCGGAAGCCTATGGATAATTTCAAGCGGTTACTGCGCTATCTAATGCCCTACCGGGCGCGGGTCGCGCTCTCGGTCGGCCTGATGTTTCTGGTCACGCTGTCGGCGATCCCGATGCCGCTGTTCCAGAAGCAGGTGCTTGACGTCGCCATCCCGCACAAAGACACGCGTCTCCTCGTCCTCATCTTCTTCGGCATCCTCGCACTGTACGCCGTGCGCGGCGGGGTCTCGTACGCCCTTCAGTACATCATCGGGTGGCTCGGCCAGCGCGTCGTGTTCGACCTGCGCTTCCAGTCGTACCGGCACCTGCAACGGCTCTCGCTCGCCTATTATGACGGCCGACAGCCGGGCAAGATTATGGCGCGGCTTACGGGCGATATTGACGCGATCCAGCAGACGTTAACTCAGGGAATGGTGTTTCTGATCACCGACCTGGCTACGATTCTGATCGTGCTGGGCTGGCTGTTCTACTTGGAGTGGCGACTCGCGCTTCTGACTCTCTGCGTGTTGCCGCTCTACGTAGTGAACTACAAACTCCTCCTCGGCAGGATCCGCGTGGTCTCGGTGGATCTGCGCGAGCGTTGGGAGCGAATGATTTCGCAGCTCACCGAGAAACTGTACGCCGTCGCCGTGGTGAAGGCGTTCGCCCGTGAGGGCTATGAGACGGGCAGTTTCATGGAAACGGTGAAGTCGAACTTCGAGCTGGCGATGGAGCAGACGAAACTCAACCGGTTCCTGGGCACGACGTCCCAGATCATCCGCATGACCGGTACTGCCGCGCTCCTCTGGTGGGGCGGTGCGCTCGTGGTCGGGCGGCACCTGACGGCGGGCGAACTGCTCGCGTTCCATTCGTACCTGACGTATTTGTACGACCCGGCGGTCCGCCTCGTGGATTTCAATGTGCAACTGCAATGGGCGAACGCGGCGATTGACCGTGTGTTCGAGACGCTCGACACGCGCCCCGAAATCCAGGATCAGCCGGAGGCGATCTACCTGCCGAAGTTGCGCGGCGAGGTAGAGTTTTCCCGCGTCACATTCGGCTACGACGGCGATCAGCCGGTTTTGCACGACGTCTCATTCCACGTGTCGCCGGGCGAGACCATCGCCATCGTCGGGCCGAGTGGCGCGGGAAAGACCACCGTGGTCAACCTGCTGGCGCGGTTCTACGATGTGCAGGGCGGCGCAGTGTTGGTAGACGGGCACGACGTCCGCTCCGTGCGGCTCGAAGCGATGCGACGGCACATCGCCATGGTCGCGCAGGAGACGATCCTGTTCAGCGTCACCTTGAAAGAGAACATCCGCTACGGCAAAAAGGACGCCACCGATGATCAGGTGATCGCCGCCGCGCGAGCCGCCGACATGGACGAGTTCATCGCCGCGCTCCCGGACGGCTACGACACCCGGATAGGGGAGGACGGTATCAAACTGTCCGGTGGGCAGAAACAGCGGATGGCCATCGCCCGCGCCCTGCTCGCCGACCCGCGCATCCTGATCCTGGACGACGCCACTTCCGCGCTCGACTCGCACACGGAGGCGAACGTGCAAGCCGCGCTCTCCGACCTGATGCGCGGGCGCACGAACTTCGTGATCGCGCACCGCCTCTCGACGATCATGAGTGCCGACCGCATCCTGGTGATGAGCGACGGGCGGATAGCGGACTTCGGCACCCACGCGGAACTGGTCGAGCGGCCCGGCATCTATCAGGATCTGTACCGGGAGCAGTTCAAGACGGTGGGGGATCTGTCACCCGCCGAACGCGAACGGCTTCTGCTCACCGTCGCCTGACCGGAGCGACTAAAGGAGTCAGCGTCCGCCACCGATCAACTCAGTATTCCGTCCACGGGCTTGAGCGGCTCAGGTACATCACAGTCGCCGATTGCCTGACGCAGTTCGATCTCGATGTTGCGCGACAGGGTGGAGAGGGGCAGATCGTTCTCCCGCATACCGAACGGTGCTTCGAGGAGCAAGCCGATTCTGTCCAACACTAGAAACGTGTACGACACCGCGAGGGCGACGAACGGCGTAAACCACCCGAGTTCGTGTACCAACCCGAAGGGCAGGAGGGCGCAATAGCCTAGCACCATGCGATGCGCGAGGTGCGTGTAGACCGGCGGGAGCGGCGTGTTTTTGATGCGCTCGCAGCCGCCCTGTACTGTCGCAAGTTCGGTGAGCGTGACATCGAACGCCCGCTGACCGAACCCGTCAATCCAGCAAGCCGCGCCGACTTGCCCACGCATACGTGTCAGGATCGCGCTCGGCACGTTCGCCGCTTGTCGCAAACCGACCACGGTATCGTTCGGCAGGAACGGAAGAACGTCGTTCCACGGCTCCTGATTGCGCAGTTCACACCGGAGGGCATGGACGAAACCGATCTGCGTGCGAAGGAAGTCGTGCTTCCACTCCCTCCGATCCGGATCGGCGGCGTCGCCACCGGTGAACTGCGCCACTTGACCGATAAGCGTCCGGGACGCGTTTACGAGCCGCCCCCAGAGTTGACGTCCCTCCCAATACCGGTCGTACACGGCATTGTTGCGGAAGGCGAGGTAGAGCGACAGTGCCGCCCCGACCACGGTAAAGGGTGCCATCTCTAGCGACCAGTGTTGCTTAAAGGTGGTGTAAAGCCACTGCGCCGCGAGACCCAGCGCGAATATCAAGGCCGGGATGGGGGTGTTCTGCCGCAAAGCCCGTTGCCAATTGTGATGACCGTCCACGATCATGGGTTGTGCCGGGCACCCTGCGCCGCCGTGAGGCCCATGCCGATGTTGGGAGAGTCGGTGAACAACTGTCTCAGATACATGATCTCGTTCGCGGTTTCCGTGTCAATAGTGACGAATCGGTTGCGTCCGGGGTGGAACACCTGTACCTCCGCAGTTTCTATCACGTGGTACCAGCCATGCAAATGAAGCTCGCCCTCCGCGATCCGCTCCTGGACACCGGGATAGCCGCGCAGGTTGTTGAGTTGTTGGAGCACGTTGCGCCGCGCCACGCTGTCGTAGCGCGACACCTCGTTTTCTTCGAGCGGTCCCTCGCCCGCGCCCCACTCCAGCGTCTTGTCGGCATACTTCAGCCAGCGGTGCAGGGGGTCATCCTCGGGAAGTTGCTGTTGCTCAACCACCGACTTCATCGCGCCGCACTGGGAGTGACCACACAGGATAACATTCTTGACGCCGAGAACATCGAGCGTGTAGCGTATCGCGGCGGCGACCGAGGTGTCGCCGCCGTTTTTTACGTCCTCGTAGGGCGGCACGAGGTTGCCGATGTTGCGGATGATAAACAGGTCGCCCGGCTCGGTACTGGTGATCAAGTTCGGGTTTACGCGGGAGTCGGCGCAGGTGATGAACAGCGCACGCGGGTGCTGGCCCTCGGTCGCAAGCCGGTAGAAGCTCGGGCGCAGTCCCGATGCCATCTGCTCATGAAAGTGAATCACGCCGCTAAGTATCTTATCCAATTGGTATCTCCCTCCCGGACTTACGCGCGGGCTTCGGCCCGTGTTCCCGTTATTACCGAACTTTGGAACGCGAATCCGGTTTCCAAAAACATTGATCGTAATCGGCGTCAGGTGGGGTCAAGGCAAAACGGCTGGGTGTACGTCACCTCCTCGAAACCTATTTTCTTCAAAATCGGCTCCGAGGTGGGTAGCGCGTCCACGCAGATATTGACGCCCCCCCGGCTGACCGCCTCCCGAATCCGGACGCCAACCAGCCCGGTGAACAAGCCACGTTTGCGGAAATGCTCGCGCGTGCTTCCCCCATACAGCCCGGCGAAAAGGCTACGCTCGTGGAAGTAGACGCGCCCGCACGCCGCCGGTTCGCCGTCCACATAGGCGACGTAGACGCTCATGCTATCGGGATGATTTTCAAGAAGCAAAGCGAACTGCTCGATGCGGGACGCGCGATCCTTACCGTAAATCTCCTCGGTTATCCGTTGATAATCCGCTAACCCGGCCCGGTCCGTGATGCGCTGAACGTCAGCGTCACCAATGCCGAATCTGTCCAGCGACTGCCTATCCGCGCGGAACACCATGAACGCTTCCCGGTCACCCGCCTCAAACCCCGCCGCCACTAACCGCTCCGACAGACATTCCGGGCGATCATGGCCGTACAACTTCCACTCTAAGTCGTACCGCGACTCCTGGGCGACCCGAATCTGATGGGCGATCACCTGATCCACTTCGCCCTCCGAGCAGGAAGCGTACACCACCTCGCAACTCTTGCCATCCGCCGAAACGTCGCGGATCACGCCGCCCTTTACGAACCGGGTCACGCCCGGATAGAGGATCGTCTGTCGTTCTCGGTTCAGCAACTCCAATAATTTCCGTCGCTCTTCGTTGCCTATTTCACCCTCCGCGCTCATGCGTAACTCGATAACGGTGCGTCTCCGCCATTTGCCGTCGTAACGGCGACCTCTTTGTCGGCAAGCTAGGCTTTCGCTAGTTCTTGTCTGAAATCGCCCTACATGTCACCGCGTCTCAGTGTCGCTGACTTGCGGGTCACATTGACGGTGGTTAGTTTGGCGCGGCGAAGCAACGTTCCCCGCACCGAACCTTAGATCGGGTTGGCAGTAACTGTCCCGCCCTCGACGCACTGCACAACCAGTTCCGAGCCGTTCAAAAGCGACATCCCTACCGATTTCCCCGCGGCTCATCATCAAGTGTCTGCATAACGGCTTTCTTCTCCGCTCTTATTGTACTGAACGTTCTGCGCGATTTAAAGTGCGATGGATCTTGCTTGCTCTCGCGCGGACAGAGGTGACCGGTGCAAATACAGTTAGTTATTTTACTGCATGATTGCTACCTGCGGTGCGGGGAAGGTTTTTTGCCGCGTTGTGGCGAACCGTCGTTTGATGATAGAGACACGAAGACATTTCACGCGGGCGTTGGTCGGGGCGGGCGTAGCATTGGTTGCGCTGTCGGTGACGCCCCCAGTCGTAGCGCAAAAATCTACCGCAACGCCGACGCCGGAGTCGCCCGCGCCCATCGTCATCAACAACATTCTTCCGACGCCCGCGCCGACACCGACGCCGAATACTGCTCCCACATTCGTTTGGTGGAAAGACATTCCGTGGACAGTGCTGGCATCGGTCGGTGTGATTGGTGCGGCGTTGATTGCGCGGAATACCTCTGAGCGTAAGCGTGTGTCTGATGAGAATATCGCCAACGACCGGCTGACGAATGAGCGCGAATTGTCCGAGGGGCGTCTTACCCAAGACCGCGACCTTGCCGAAACGCGGCAGACGCAAGAACGGCAACACTTCCGAAGCAAAGAGTTGCAAGACCAGTTCGGCGACATACAGAACCGCCTTGCCGCGACCGAGCCGATTATCCGGGCGAACGCCGCGCTCCGGCTCGCGCAGTTCGGCAAAACGTTGAAACCGGGCGTCAAGGAAGGCGATCCGCACACCGAAGAGAACAACCCATATTTCATTGACGCCGTGGGACAACTCGCCACCGCGCTGTACCTCGAACCGAACCCGGCGATACGCAAGGCGATTCGGGAAGGATTCAAGAACCTGATTGCGTTCGCCAACACGGACGGCGATGACCAACCTCTGCTCCACGCGCTTATCGAACGCCTCGCCGACGCCAACCGCACGGCACGAGATAACTTCGTCAAAGCGTTCGCGGAATGGACTGTCATAAACAAGGATTGGCAAGAGATTGAAGAGCGTCGCGCTTGGGAGGAGAAGCAAGAACGTTATGGCTCGCAGGATGAGGACTGCGGAGCGTTACAACACAAAGTGCTAACTTTTCTTACTTCCGTCACACCTTTTTGTATGAAGCGCGACACTACAAGGTCAGTTTTAGAGGATTTACTCAGATGGGGCGAACAGAGTGGGGAAAGTGGCTTATTAGAACGCGAAAGTCTGTTCGTGGTGCAAAGACAAAAACACGAACAAATACGCGAGGCTCAATCTGACCCTCTCCAGAAATCAAAGGAAGATGCGATGCTTCTGCCGTCACTCGATACTTCGGCACAGCAACTGATAGATGCCCGTGACTCGTTGGCTGAGGCACTTCGTGCATTGAAAAAGCCGACGGATTTTCCATTGGATCTAGAAGCCAAGATTGAGCGAGTAAAATTATCAGACGTCAAGACTGAAGACGAGTTGGTTCAAAACGGCGTTTTGATACGTGACATGTTCGACCGATTCAACTTAGGTGAGGGGTGGAAACGACCCATCGCGTTAGATATTTCATTCTGTTTTCTTGCGGGGGCGAACTTGAAAGAGGCTATTATGCCGGGAGCAAAGGCTAACTATTGTTTCATGCAAGGTTCATATGTTCCGATTATACCAGGCAATCATGTAGAAGATCGTACAGAAGAGGTAAAGAAGTGGTTCGATAAGGCATTAACAGAAGAAAGAGTTTAGTTACACTGCGAACTTCGACGCGGAAGTCGCCGCCTTCGCGCCACGTACCTCGCCGTGTCGAGTATCGGAATCGCCGCATTTGTCGCCCATACCGCCCGCAATATTCTCGTCGAACCGGCGATATAGCGCATGACATAGTACCGCCAAGCCGTCGTCGCCCACCTTGTTCCCGGTCCCGCACTACTCAACAACATCCCAATTTACACGACAGATTCGAGATCCGCAGCGTAAGCCGTGGTCAACGCCGGGGTAACATGGGCCGCGACCTGCAAGGCGATACTGACGTAGCAACACTCGCCATTTACCAACTTCGCTGAATACTGCATCCGCACCGCGCTACTCCCGACGTACAAATCGGACGATGAGACGGTTCTCGGCAACGTCACGCGCCCCTAAACCGCCGGTTCGTAGTTCAGCGCCGGCGACAGCCACCGCTCCGCCTCCGCCACCGTCTCCCCCTTGCGCCGCGCGTAGTCGGCTACCTGATCCGGCTCGATCTTGCCGACCGCGAAATAGCCCGCGTCTGGGTGGGATAAGTAGAATCCCGACACCGACGACGCCGGGTGCATAGCGAGATTCTCCGTCAGCGTCATGCCGATTTTTTGCTCGACGCCGAGCAGTTCCCACAGCGTTCGCTTCTCCGTATGGTCAGGGCACGCCGGGTAGCCGGGCGCGGGGCGGATCCCCTGATAGCGTTCCGCGATCAGATCCTCACGGGTCAGGGTCTCGGACTCGCCGTAGCCCCAATCGGCGCGAGCGCGGGCGTGTAGCCACTCGGCGAACGCTTCGGCAAACCGGTCGGCGAGGGCGGAACACATAATCGCGGAATAGTCGTCATGCTCGCGCTTGAAACGCTGAGTGATCTCGTCCACGCCCGCGCCGGTGGTACACGCGAACGCCCCGATATAATCGGCCAGTCCAGTCGCACGCGGCGCGACGAAATCTGCCAGGCTGCGGTTCGGCTCGCCCGCGCGCTTCTCGGTCTGCTGGCGCAAATGGTGGAGCGTCGCGAGCGGCGTTTCGCGCGTCTCGTCCGTGTACAGCGTCGTGTCGTCGGGCGACTCGGCGTTCGCGGCGAAGAATCCGTACACGCCGTGCGGCTGGACCCACCGCTCGGCGACCATATTGTCCAGCATCGCCTGCGCGTCCTCCCAGAGTTTGCGTGCCGCGTCGCCGACCACCGCGTCGTCCAAGATCGCCGGGTACTTGCCGTGCAACTCCCACGTGATGAAGAACGGCGACCAGTCAATATACGGCACCAGTTCCGCGAGCGTCGGCTCGACCACGCGTGTACCTAAGAACGTCGGAACAGGCGGCACGTATCCGTTCCATGCAATCGGGACGCGGTTGGCCCGCGCCGCGTCCAGGGTCAGCATCGCCTTGTTCTGTCGCTTGCCCGCGAACGTCACCCGCGCTTCTTCCTGGTCCACAAGCAGTTGCGTCAGGTAGGCGTCCCGGCGTTCGTCGGAGAGCAGATTTTGCACAACGCCCACCGCCCGCGACGCGTCTAAAACGTGAATCACGCCGTGCTTGTAATACTGCGCGATCTTCACGGCGGTATGCACCCGCGAAGTCGTCGCGCCGCCGATCATGAGCGGGATCGTGAAGCCCTGCCGTGTCATCTCTTTTGCGACGCCGATCATCTCGTCGAGGGACGGCGTGATGAGACCCGACAGCCCGATCACATCCACGTTCTCGCGCCGCGCCGTTTCCAGAATCTTCTCGGTAGAGACCATCACGCCGAGATCAATCACGTCGTAGTTGTTGCAACCCAGCACCACGCCGACAATGTTCTTGCCGATGTCGTGGACATCGCCCTTCACCGTCGCCATCAAGACCCTGCCGTTCGGCTTCGCGGCGGTTCCGATCGCGGCTTTTTCGGCCTCCATAAACGGCGTCAGCACGGCAACGGCGCGTTTCATCACGCGTGCGGACTTGACGACCTGCGGCAGGAACATCTTGCCCGCGCCGAACAGGTCGCCGACCGTGTTCATGCCGTCCATCAGCGGCCCCTCGATCACGAGCAGGGGACGCCCGTATTTCAGCCGCGCCTCTTCGGTGTCGGCTTCGATGTGGTCGGTGACGCCTTTGAGCAGGGCGTGCGCCAAGCGTTCCTCGACCGTGCCGGTGCGCCACGCATCCTGCGGCGCGATGAGTGGGGCCTCCGGCAACCCAACATCAACACCTGTGCCAATGATTTCACCCAATGAGTGCGCCCGGTCGCGTATATCCCGAGGGTCGTTGGAGTCAATAACGCGCTCATGAAAGATACGGAAGGCAAGTTGTAGAGTCTTCTCTGCCTCGGCTTTTTCGGCAAACTTCGCTAGTTGACGGGCAATGAGGCATAATAACTGCGTTTTTTTCCCACTTACGAACGCACTACTAGCGAACGCACTACTAGCGTCCCCATCATAAAGTGATATATGCTCCTTCTCTTGAATAATTTGCACGAACCTCTCGTAGGGAGCACTTTTCCCACATTCAGGGATCGCTTTCTGAATAATGGTCGCCCAGCTTTCTTTGTGTTCCGCGATTAAAGAAAGAAGGTCGTCGTAGCGTTGCGCTTTTGCATACTTCGTTGCCGCATAAGTGTAGATCTGAAAATTTTTTTGGGGCAATTCTTGTGCGTAAGAAAAAGCGCGTTCGTAGTCGCCGCTATCAATTAATCGCATCCCAAAGTAGATTGTAGGTGCACGTTCCGTATCAGCGAGCATCTCGCGTGTCGCCAATGCACCCGCAAAATCGTAGGCGTCAGCTTGTGCCATAAAAAAATCAACACGCATGGAGTCTTTGAACGATGGATTCAAATCTTCTTCCAACGGTTTAAACGATTCGATTGTCGCGTTCAACTCTTGACGAGCAGAAGCGAGAAGGGTTGTCTGCGCCGCCTTGTCCTTGCCCGCCCCACCAGCATCCTTCACCGTTTCTGCGAACGTCAGCATCCGCTCCGTCGCGTCCGGGCGGCGGTTCAGCAACACATCCTCGACGTGCTCCAGCAGGTCTTTCGGGACCTGGTCGTACACCGCGAGTTGTGACGGGTTGACGATCCCCATGTCCAAACCCGCGCGGATCGCGTGGTACAGGAATGCCGCGTGCATCGCCTCGCGCACGGTGTTGTTGCCGCGAAACGAAAACGAGACGTTGCTGATGCCGCCCGACACCTTCGCGTGCGGCAGGTTCGCTTTGATCCAGCGCGTCGCCTCAATGAACGCCACGCCGTAGTCGTTGTGGATCTCGATGCCGGTGCCGACCGTCAGCACGTTTGGGTCGAAGATAATATCCTCCGGGGGGAAGCCTACTTCATCCACCAGCACCCGGTACGCCCGCTCACACACCGCGATCTTGCGCTCGTATGTGTCGGCTTGCCCGTCCTCGTCGAACGCCATCACGACCACCGCCGCGCCGTATTCCTTGACCTTAACCGCCTGCGCGACAAACTTTTCCACGCCTTCCTTCATCGAAATGCTGTTCACAATCGGCTTGCCGACACAGCATTTCAGGCCCGCCTCGATCACTTCCCACTTGGACGAGTCAATCACGAGCGGCACCCTGTGAATGTCCGGCTCGGCCTGGATCAGGTTCAGGAAGTGCGTC
>JAYUUO010000029.1:0-18288 GCA_043754515.1 Armatimonadota bacterium | reverse complement strand
CGGTCTTCGGTTTCTGCTTTGGCGAGCAGCCCGAAGATAGTTTCTTGTTGTTTTTCACAGATCACAGGATACCGTCTACTCGCATCCGTGACCATAAGACGGTTCATGCAACAAAGCCCGGGACGGGAACGCCGACGGGGGGATCAGGCAGTTTCGGTACGTTCCGCTTCGCCACACTCACCTCGCCTATCTTTCTAGCGCAGGGGAGTCATGCCGCCGTTATCGCCTACCGACTCAGCGATCCGTCTGCCGGGCCTGTCGTTGACCGTTACGCGGACGGCTTCGGGGTGAACCCCGCTGGCGACTTTACATGGACGGGATTCGATGCCTGCCTTTGACGGGCAAACCGGTGCCATGCCCGCGTACCCGGTCAGCGGCGATACTAATGCGCACGCAAGCGCGTCGTTCATCTATAGCGCGGGCAGGGTTGTAGTGCCTGAGTCGCCTTCCGCGCTACTGTTGCTGCTAACCCTACCGTGATTAGGAGTCCTCGCTAAACGGCGGGCACGGGCAACCCGTAGTTAGGCTGTCTGATCTCAACACGACTCGTTACCATCGCCCCGGATACGGCGGGCAAACTCGTCCCCGCCACCGTTCCCGCGCCGGAGCCATGAGCGTGAGCGTGCGTATCCGGGCGAGGCAGTGTTACACGTTGCACAGAGCAGTGTTATAGTTGCATGGATCGAACGCCCCGCGACGAAGCGGGGCAAACCAGGCGCGTCACATCAAATGCCACACGTGCCGGACGCGCATCTGCTCGCCGTATTCGACGATGGAATCGGCGACAACTTCGTCGCTCTCTTTGTAGGCGGAGGCGAGCGGGACCCAACCTGCGACGATCCCGTAGCCGCCGCAAACCGCGCTACCCCCATCGCCCGCACGCACCGCGCCCTCGTCACACAATTCCGTCCGATAGGTGTCGTCGTTAATCGCCAACCCGAACGCGTTCCGCTGTCGGTGTAAATCCCACTCCTTTACATGGTAAGAGCCTACCAGGGGTACGGTGTCGCCCCAACGCCATCGCGTCCGCGTTCCGGCGGCGCAGGCATATTCCCACTCGTTCGAGGTTGGCAGACGGAACGGGCCGCGGCGGTATGTCGCGGCAATATCAGCCGCCTCAGGGGAATCGGACTCATCGCGCTCCTCGACCCACATGGCTTGAGTAGGGCACGTTTCCACCAGGAACGGCTCGATCAAAACCTGGCGGAGCGGCGTCATCCCCCAATCGAGAAGCCCGTATCCCCATTCCGAATTGGTTGCCTGGATATCCGGCACCAGTTCCGGCGCGGGCATCCACGGGTTCGCGCGGTCGTACCCCAGCGTCGCGCTAGCCGACCCTGGCAGGAGCGCGAACGAGACACCGTCGTGATCGAAAAAGGCGATCTCGTGCGTCGCACCGCTCTGCGAGTGCGTCTCCAGACGCAGGAAATGCCACGGCGTGGGTAATAAATTCGCGATCCCGGCGGCGACAGTGCCGCGTTCCGCCGATGACAGAGCATCCCATGAGGAAAGTTCACGAAGCGGGAATGGTATGTCCATGTCGTATTCTACCAGACGGACGTACCGTCCCCGTTGACCTACTCAGTAGTGGTACCACCCGGCAACCATATCGCCCTTGCTTTCTTCGCTGACGGCTCGTGTTTCTTTCCCATGCTTACCCTTGACGACGATGCCGCGCCCGCCGTCGTCTTTACCGTCCGGCCCGATGCTGTAGAGCACGTAGTGATCCCCTGCCGCGCGTCGGTAGGCGAGCGGCGTGCCGGGGAGCGCGAACGGGTCATCGGGCACGGCGGGCAATATTTTCGCCGTCACCAGTGCGGCGAGGTTCGCCGGGTAGTCGTGATTCTTTAAGTGGTAGACGCGAAGAGCCAGGGCAGTGCGCAGTAGGGCGTCGCCCGCCTCATTGGAGGTGTATTTGCAACGCACTGGGGCGAGATTTATCCGGAACATAGTCGTGAATAGCTCCGGCGGTGGCGTGATCTCATGGTTCCCTTTGATGTATGGTGTCTTAGACCGGGCGATAAGCTTATCCATGTACGCGCCTATCGTGTCGTTGATGACTTTTCGGGAGACTAGGCTCTGGTAAGTGTGAAAAACCTTTGCTGTTCTGCGTTCTTCAGACGCATCGACCCGTTCAGCAGGGTCGTTATAATGCCCCGGATGCTGCATCAGATCGAGGGCACAGTTCTGCGCCGACCACTTCTCCTCTTCGAGCGTGGCTGACAACGGTAGTTTTTCCGATTCGAGTGCATCCAGCCGGGTTAGGCAGTACGTAGCCGTGTTCACATCCATCTGTTCAAGATAATCCCATGCGGGCCGACGTCCTATTGACTCACAAGCGATTCCGACCAGTCGGGCTATCACCCCGACCTGACGCGGGATGCGCCGCCCGATGGTCACCGCGTCGAGCCAGTACCCGGCGGCTTCGCGCGGCTTGTGCTCCTCCCAGGCGACCGTTCCCGCGAGCGACTGCGTCCGCGCCAGATGCCGGAACTTGGGGTACCACGGGAACGTGGCAATCATAGTGGTCGCCGAATTTGGCTCCTGATACGACAACTTCAGGGCAACTTTCGCGCCGTCTAAGGCGTCCTGGTTAAACGCGACCAACTCCTGACGGTCACCGGGCTTGGATAATTTCTTCGGGTGCGCGGCTATCGCGTCGGCAACCATGTCTGCCCGATCCGTCTTGTTCGCCGCCGCTTTCAGCGCGGCGAAGCCGTCACGCGCGGTAGGAGGCGGGGCAGGGCGCGCGGGCGTCGGGATGACAACCGGTGCTTTCTGGTAGCCGTTGTAGGCGACCCCGATGAGGATGCAGACAGCGATGAACCCGCCGATGATGGCGTAGGTAATCTTCGCGGCACTCTTATTGGGCGGCGTGGTCAGGTACGCGCGAGGCGTTGCGACGGGCGGCGGTACCGGCGCGGCGACCGGACGCGACCAGCTGTTGTGGGAGTTCGGCAGCGGTTCGTTCATCGTGTGTTCCGGCCTATATGTACCACCTCTCAGCACCTTCTTGCCTTGCTGGGGATCTTACTCCCATCGACCACTCGTGCCCTCACCCCCTGGGTACCCCCTCTCCCGCTCCGTCAAGAGAGGGGGAAACTCCGCCTGTATACTTCGGTAGGCAGGCCCACTATTCCGGGCATCCGCGTGGTGATACGCCGAATCCTTCTTTCCGCCCGTCTGCAACAGCGATCAGCAACGCACCGCATACTCACCGCGCGGCTGTTCGGCACTGGTGCCGACGCGGCGTTCGGGGTGGCGGGTCGCTCGCCCTTCGACCTGACCGCGCCCACGAACACGATCACGGACAACAGCGGGAACGGCGAAGGGAGCGGGCGAATCACGATCACTGCGAACACGGATCTGCACCGGCTGTGCCGACAGGTGGACGGCATGCAGCACACCGGGGTGCATATTGAAGACGAAACATCACAGGCATTGAACGTGGTCTACGCAGACGGTCATGCGAAATGGGTGTGACTGTCCGACACCTACGGCACCACCGCCCCGTTCCTACTGCCCTGGCGGGCGACGCAGTAGGCGGCACGTAGTCTAAAAAGAGCCAGGGCATGGCACCCGTTCCGGCTTCTCTCCGCTCCACCACAACGCAACCGCCCCGAATCGCCGCGTGTCCGAATCGTATGGGGAGCGAAACGGGGCGCAAGCAGGACGTCGGCGAGGACGGGTTAGGAATGGTGGAGTGCCGCCCGAAGCCGATTGTCTTTTGGCTCGGTATAGTTCTTCTGGCTTTCGCCTTCGGTCTGCAATTTGTACTTCTTGCGCCGCAAAGCGCGGGTAAACCGGCGGATACGGTGCTAATACCCCTGGCACTTTTTGAACTGAGTTTCGTGGCTTCGGGTGCCTTGTACGCCTTGCTCCACGCGTTCCGGACTCGCGTGTTGGCTGACGGCGAAGGTATCCGTTGGCGCGGCATCGAACACGGCTGGCGTTCCGCGAACTGGGCCGACGTCTCCGACTACTACACAGCACCACGGCAGTTCACGGCAAACGGCATCGGCTCTGTTGACGCGCCGACCATCATCACCGCGTCCGGCGCGATCAGGCTTACGGCCGACTGCACCCGGTTAAACGACTTGCGGCGCATCGTGCAGGCACGGGCGACTTCCGCGCGAGCTTCGGAGTGGTTGCCGCTCGGCGCGCGGCGCGTGGACGAATGGCCCCGCGCTTTCCGTTACTGGAAGCTCGGTACCGCCCGCCAACTCGCCTTCGACCTCGCCGCCTACCTCGGATTCCTGGCACTCGTTGGCTTCTGGTTCTCCCACGTGTACAACTGGTTCGCGGGTCAGGACATCCTGGGAGAGATGGCGCGCATCCGCTACTCGTTGCTCGGGGGCTTCGCGGTGCTCCTGTTGCCGCTCGTCCTGATCGCCGTCAGGTACGGCATGCTGTACCGGCGGCGTGGCATTTGCATCACCGCGACACCCGAAACGGTGCGCTACGAAGACGCCGCGTCCGGGGAGCTGCTGGACGTCCCGTGGGGCGACGTCAGCGACTACTTCTATAAGCAAAGAACGCGCGACTGGGAAGGCGGACTTTTCACGCTGGTATTACTCGGCGCGGACGAGAAACAGATCAGCTGGACTAAAGACATTGACGGGGCCAAGCTACTGAGTGCCATAATACTCGCCTATGCGCCGAAGCAAGGCGGCACCCGCGACCCGACGGAGAAATGGCGTGTCAGGGGCGAGTTCGAGAAGACAGACGGGAGTGACCCGGCGACGTGGCAGGGCGGCGCGGTCGGTATGGGCGGGCGCGTCTTCGCCCAGAGTCGTCTCATGGCCGCGTTCCTGTCTTTCATGACGTTGTTTGTAACGTTTTTGGTTGTGATGTGCGTAGCAGAGTGGCTTCATCCGGGAGTGAAGGACGAGCGCTGGTTCCCCCTCGGCATGACTAGCTTGTTCGCGCTACTCACTCTTTGGGGCTGGGTTTGTTTCCTCCGAACGCGCGTCGAGACTGACGATATGGGGATCACCCACCACACGCCGTTCGGCAAGAAATACCTGCCCTAGTTCGCCGTCGCCGATTACCGGGCGTGGGCGAGCAAGCCCCCGGCGGTCGGCGAGCCGACCATCGTCACCGGGCGGAACGGCGTCCACATGGTGTTCTGGTCCTCGTTGAACGGCTACAGTGAACTGCGCGGCGAGATCGAGCGGTACGCGCCCCCGCCGAAGACTGGCTGGAAGGCGGTAGAATGATGCTGAGGGATTAGGCACACTATGACTTTCATACTCGACTTCGACGCGGACGTGGCAACCGGTCCCGTGCGCTTCCGCCTACCGGACATGACCCCGGAGAAGTTCTGGCGGTTCGCCCGTCGCAACGAAGGGATCAAGACCGAGATGACCATGGACGGCGAGATGATCGCGTACTCACCCACCGGCGGCGGTAGCGGGGTTAGCAATATAAAGCTGTCCCGATTGCTGGATGAATGGTCGGAGAGGAACGGCACGGGAATCGCGTTCGACTCGTCCACGCTCTTCGTGTTGCCGAACGGGGCGCGGCGCTCGCCCGACGCCGCCTGGGTCACGAACGCCCGCTGGGACGCGCTTTCGGACGAGGAGCAGGAGAGGCCGGTGCCGTTCGCGCCCGACTTCGCCGCCGAGATCCTGTCGCCGACCGACTCCCTCACGGAAACGCAGGCGAAGATGGCCGAGTACAAAGCGAACGGCGTGCGCCTCGGTTGGCTCATTGACCGGACGCGGCGCGTCGTGTACATCTACCGCCCCGGCACCGCCGATCCCGAAGTGCTCGATAACCCGGCCTCGGTCTCCGGCGACCCGGAACTGCCCGGTCTCTCGCTCGACATGAGCCTCATCTTCCCGCGCCCCCGCACGCGCCCGTAACACGGGTGGGTCGGTTATCGTAACTTATTCCATGTCTATCTCTACCGCTATCCTCGCCATGTTGCTCGGTACCGCCGTTGCATTTGTTCTGTACCAACTCACCGGGCTTCTGCGGCTACCCGCCTCCCTGAAGCCAGCTTCCATAGTCGGCTGGCACCTATTCTCGATCACGCTATTCCAGATCTGCGGCATGATCGCTTTGTGGCTTAAATCGCGCGACGATCCCTACCCGGCAATGGCCCACTCTGGGGCATGTTAGCTCTCTTCTTACTGTTCCTTTTATCCTTGTGCGGAGTAGTCGAAGTTGTACATGCCCGGCGATACGCGATGTCGTGGACGATGGCGTTCGGAGTCGTCATAACGAAGATTTGTATCTGCATCGGCACCAAGTAGCTCCTACTGAATCTGTCCAGGGGTATAGGATGGGTTGACAACTTATTCATAAACGCGTTCTCGTTGTCGCTCCTCGTGGCGTTCTTCGCCTTCGAGTTCGCGCCGCGCCGCCCTATCCCGATTTAACTACCGCTCCCGATTACGCAGCCACTGTTCCGCCGCCGCTAACTGCCCGGAATTGGGGGCGATCACCGCGCCGAGACGGTTCAGCTCCGTCACGGCGGCGCGGGCGGTGACGCCGTGCGTTTTGCCGTAGTACGCCGCCAGCACCGACCCGGTACGCTCACGCCCCAGCCGACAATGCACGTACACGCGGGCGTCAGAGTCGCTCAGGCTGTTCTCAATGAACGCGATGGCGTCGTCGAGGTTGGCGTTCGCGGGGGCGTGCGTGTCCGCGATATTGATGTAGTGGCGCATGATTTCGGTCTCGGGGCAGGCAAGTGCGGCGACGGCCTCGCCCCCTAGCGACGCGGAATCGTCCCCCCACTCGGTCGGGTGGCGCAGGTCGAGCACGTGCGTGATGCCGTCCGCTTTGAGCCGTTTTATGTCCCACGCGGTGAGCGGGTTGCGCCCGTGTCAGAGGCGCGTGTCCCCAATAGCCCGGTACGCAAACGGCGGTAGCTCCGGTTCGCTCGCGTACAGTGCCTCGCTCGCCTCGCGCATCGCCTCCGAGTTGTTGTCGCTGTCGCTATACGAGGCGCGATGTGCTAACAGAAGGTCGGCGGCACCCTCGATAGCCGTGCGTTCCTTTAAGCCCGTGAGCCAACGCTGCGGTATAGACGCCTCGCCCCAGTACGCCCCCGCCGCGCCGCCCGCCACCGCGCCCACGGTGTCGGACTCGCCGCCCATGTTTGCCGTCGCGATCAGTAGCCCTTCGAGCGATTCGGCGTGCAGTACATAGCCCACTGCCGCTTCCAGGCACTCAACCGAGTAGCCCGCGTATCCACTCGGCTGGAGATCGGCGACGGCGCGGGATGGTATCGTTTCGAGGAATTGCCAGAACGGAACTGGCTCGCCGCCGCGCAGAAGCGGCGGGTACGTCACGGGGGCGGGTGCCGCCATGCCCGGCGTTTCGCCCGTGCCGGGAAATGCCGGGGCGAGTTCCCGCGCTCGCGCCACCGCCGTCTCCCAGGCAGGAAGGCGTTCCTGCTCCGCGAGTAAGTTTCGCACCCACAGACAGTACACCGCGCAGCAGGCTTCGGCATGAGCATCCCAGTGTGTCATTGCCGAAATGCGAGCGGATTCGTTGAGCATCCGCGCTTCATCTACATAGGCGAGCGCGACCAGCAACGTACGCATCAGCGAGCCGTTGCCACCAGCTTTGCCTTCTTGCGCCGCAGGTGACGATTGCGACGCCCGTACCCACGTCACTGCGTCGTTTTTGGCACCGAGAACGCCGCGAATCGTGCTACCCACGTCTTTAGGTTGCGACCGATACCACAGCAAAAAACCTGCCCCGACCGCCGGAACCGGGTCGCCGTTTCTCACCGCCGTGATGCCATGCGCGACGTGCAACGCCATCGCGGTGTCGTCCGTCCACTCGCCCCTGTCCCACGTGCCGCTTTTCACATAGTCAGTGATACGTCCCCACCGAGCGTGTACCTGAGCGGCACCCGAAAACTCGCCGGGCGCGCCGAGCGCGTCGCCGATGGCGAGAGCGAGTAGCGCGCCGCGTACGCAGGAGGCGGTTGATAGAGTAGACATGAGATCAGGTTTCCTTCGCGAGCGTAGTGACGCCGCAATAGGTGTAGTCACAAGAACTATGCCACACCAGGAATGACGACACGCACAACAGCGGGCTCCGAGGGAATTTTACCGCAACCGAAGAATCACCCGAATTACCGGCAAAGCACCCTATCTGGTGATATAATTAGTGTAGTTATCACAAGTATTACCGCGTCGGCGGCAGAGTGTCCAGCGCGAAGAAGTTGCTAACGAAGTGGGAGGTACGATTACCATCTAGCGGGCCTGCCCCGAAGCCGCGAGCAGTGATGCGGGGTGACTGAAAGTTTTCTTGACGACCGGCTTTTCCGCTGTCGCATGTACCGGCGATAGCGTTGGGAGTGACCGCAACGAAAGGGATTATCTGCGATGAATATTTTCGACGAGCAACCTTCCCGCATGGAAGAGGCCATCGCGCACCTGCGCAAGAACTTGGAAGCACTAGAGGCGAATAAAGACGCAACGCCTGTTGTGCCTGTTCTCGGCGGCGTGTACCTGACATACAACGATTCGTTGGTGACTATCACGAAGATCGAGTTCGACGGCGCGGGCCTGGTGCTCGTCATTAAGGGCGGGCATGGCACTCCGGCACGCGGCGAGGCACCGGGCGAGTTCTACTACGTTGACGCGGAGGGCTACTACAACATTAAGTACAACGTCACGGAACTTACGATGAGCCTGCGACAGAAACTACCCGTTGATTTGTCGTCGTGGCTGATTGAAGCGGAACCCAGCGACCCGGAGGAGAGGATTCTGCAAAACCTCCGGCAGTAGTTTGGCGGTAAGCTTAGGGGTGCTGTTACCACGGGCACGGCACGTAGTCCTTGAGGAACTTGCCGAAATATGGCTCTTCGGGCCGCGTTAACCCTTGCGCGATCGGGTGGTAGATACGCGCCATGCCGTCCAGAATATCGAGCGGGGCGAAGAAGCCGCGCTCCTCCTGGTTTCGCGCGCGTTTGGGCGCGGGGTTCTCGTCCGTGACCCAGCCGGTGTCCACGCTGTTCATGTAGATGTCGTCGCGGGCGTAGTCCTCGCCCGACGTGCGTGTCATCATGTTCAGCGCGGCCTTCGCCATATTCGTGTGCGGGTGGAACACGGTTTTGTGGCGCGAGAACTGCCCCTCCATCGCGGACACGTTCACGATAAACCGCCGCGCGGACGGCGACCGGAGCAGGAGCGGTTTGAGCCGCGAGTTGAGCAGAAACGGCGCGATGGCGTTCACGAGTTGCACCTCGACCATCTCCGGCGCGCCCACTTCGTCCAGACGGAGCGTCCAGCTGTTCGTGTCGCGCGAGTCGGCTCGTTCCTCGTTATCCGCCCACGCGTCGAGCGGGAGCACGTCGCGCATCACCGTAAGTGGCGCAGGCGACGCGGCGTACTCCGCGGCGGTCGGTCCCACGCGGGCGTTGTCATGCGGGGCGCAGGCCACCATCGCGGTCTCGCCCCGCACCAAGCGGCGCGCGTCAGGAAACAATGCCGCGTCCCGCTCCCCTTCCAGTAGCTCCCGATAAAACCCTTCCGGGCGGCGGATTGTCTGCGCCGCGTTGTGGATCAGGATGTCCAGGAACGGCTCCGTATCCAGCAAATGGCGGGCGAACGATTCCACGGCGGGCAGATTCCGCAGATCCAACCCGTAGAGTCGTAGTCTGTCCAGCCAGTCACCGGAGTCAACCTCGGCGGTCAGACGCCGCGCGGCAGCGTTCGGGAACCGCGTAGTCACGATCACCTTCGCCCCGTCCCGCAACAGGCGTAGCACCGTCTGGTAACCGATCTTCACGCGCCCGCCGGTGATCAGCGCAACGCGACCGGACAGATCCGCCGTCTGGTAGCGCATGGTGTAGTTCGTGCGGGCGCAATCCGGGCAGAGCAAATGGTAAAAGAAGTGAACCTCGTTAAACTCCTGCTTGCAGATATAGCAGGTCTCGGGCGCGTTCAGAACACGGGTGGGCACATCCAAATCCGCGACCGGCGGCAACGCTTCCGGCCCCACGACGTCGCGCTGGGAGCGCACCATCGCCGTCGTCGCTTGCAGGACACGGTCCTCGCGGAGTAGCCGCCGCTGTTGCGCCTTCTCGCGATCCCGGCCCTTTGCACGGTAAATCTTGGAAATCAAGCCGTAGAACCGCTCGTGGCCGTCGGCACCGCCGGGGTCATCCGCCACCTTTTGCAGGACACCGAGGCACGCCTCTATGTCCTGGGGAGATATTCGCATCGTTTTTTGACCGACCCGCGCGGAGGCAGGTTTTTCTGTCGCAATATCAATTGCTGACTATGAGAGAGGAGTAAAATTGTGTCGGCGGGAACCCGAACCGGACGATTCCACACCCGCCCCGTGCTCGACTCGTTGCGGCGGGAACAGCGGAGGGCGCGTGACGCGCCCTCCCGCGCGCCCGTCGCCCACCCGGATTGCGCTGGTTGTAAAGTTCATACAGGAGCACGCTCGCCGCCATCGCCAGGTTCAGCGAATCGGCGGTCGCGCCCGGTGCCATCGGAATGCGTACCAGGGAGTCGCAATCCGCCATTTGCGCCTCGGTAAGCCCCTTGCGCTCGCCGCCCATCCAGAGCACCACCCGCTCGCCGTAGCATAATGAGCGGTAATCGGCCCCCGTGCGCGGCGACGTCCCGACCAGCGTCACGCCGTGCTTTTGCCGCCAGTCTCGCCACTCCGCGCCACCCGCGCGCGTGAACCGGAGCGCGAATGTCGAACCCATGGCGGCGCGAACCACGCCCGGATCGAACGGGTCCACCGGCGCGGCACCCGGCACCGCCGGGGGCAGGCAGATCATCCCCGCGCCGCCGACCGCTTCCAGCGTGCGAAGCACGGTGCCGAAGTTGCCGGGGTTCCGCACCGTGTCGAGCGCGAGATAACACAGCCCGGCGTCCGGGGCGAGACGGTACAGCGGCGTCCAGTGTTGACCAACCACCGCGCCAACCCCTTGCGGCTCGGGCGAGCGGGAAAGCCGTCCGAGCATCTCGGCAGGCAGAGGGTACAGCGGCACGTTCGGGTGTCGCTCCCGGATACTATCGAGCAGTACACGCGCCGGGGTCGAGCGGCGGACGATCTCCAGCGCGTAGACGAACAGTTCGGGACGTAAATGTGGCAGTTCGGCGACGCGGTGAACGAACCGCACGCCGTCGCAGTAATGAAGGCGGGTGCTTTCCCGAAACGGGCGATCCTCGACGAGACGGGTCAGGAACGTAGCGAGCGGTTTCGGGGAGCGCGGGTCAGTTAGATGAGATGGCAGAGAAGAAACGGCATTGCATCGGGTCATTTCCCTTCCCGGAGCATTCTCCCGGACGTGGCGGGACAGGCTGCTCGCGTAAAAGCCTTGCGATAACGGTGCGGGCAAGCCCGCGCGGACGAGAGGCGGCGCGGCAATACATTAAAAGCCACGCCGCGACCATGGTATCATGAAATCGCGGACCATAGGGCGGAAAGATTCGCGCGTTCGGGAACGCCTTTGGTTACGTTGCGCGGAGCCTGGAGACAGGAAATCAGGCACGTCACCCCGAACTACTCTATGATAAGTTTACTACTCCCAACAAAGGCATTCTTCAGATATGAAACAACGAACTTCCCCGGCACTGTCGCTGGTCGGGCTGTCGGCACTGACGCTCACCACGCTGACATTTACCGCGTGTGCGCAGACGCCGGAAACCAAACCTTTTCTCTCCTCGCTTTTCGCAAGCGATATGGTGCTACAGCGCGGCGTGCCCGTGCCGGTTTGGGGTTGGGCCGCCCCCGGCGCGACCGTCACCGTGCGCGTGGCGGGCAAGTCGGCAACCGGGATCGCGGACCCGGGAGGGCGATGGACGGCGAAATTGCCCCCGCTCCCGGTCGGCGGGCCGTACACAATGAGTATATCGGGGCCGCTCTCCGTGACGCTCGATAACATCCTGGTCGGCGACGTCTGGATCTGCTCCGGCCAGTCGAACATGGAGATGGGCATCGGCGCGGCGCGGGACGGGCCTGCCGAGATTGCCAGCGCGAATTATCCCAACATCCGACTGTTCACGGTGCTGAGGGTGACGTCGGATCACGCGCTGGACACAGTGACGGGTAAATGGAACGTCTGTAGTCCGGGCACGGTCGGTATGGGCGTCTGGTCCGGTTTCTCGGCGGTCGGCTACTACTTCGGGCGAACCTTAAACCGGGAGTTAAACGTCCCCATCGGGCTGATCCACACGTCTTGGGGCGGGACAGTCGCCGAAGCCTGGGTGAGCGGGGACGCCCTCAAGCGCGACGTGCCCGACTTCGCGGGTGCCGTCGCACAAGTCGAAGCCTCCGCGCGAAAGACGACGCCATCCGACATGCCCAAGGAGATGACGGATTGGTACGCCACGAACGACCCCGGATCCGTAGCGGGCACCGGCTGGCAAGGCCCCGAACACGACACGTCCGGCTGGAAAACGATGATCTTGCCGACCTACTGGGAAGCGGCTGGCTTACCTGATTTCGACGGGATCGTCTGGTTCCGCGACGAGATCACGCTACCGGACGCGGCGGCTGGCAAGCCCGCACTCCTGAGCCTCGGGCCGGTTGATGATAATGACACGACCTGGGTAAACGGCGTCCGCGTCGGCGCGACAGAGGGCCACGCCGTGGAACGGAGATACAAAATCCCCGAAAACGTGCTGAGGGCTGGTCGGAATGTGATCGCGGTGCGCGTGCTCGACACGGGTAGCGGAGGCGGGATTTATGGCAAGCCGGAACAGATGACGCTGACTCTCGACGGCGGCACGCCCGTCCCGCTCGCGGGCGCGTGGAAATATCAGGTCGCCGCCGACCTGAAGAAGACATCCGCCTACCCCGTTAGTGCCACGAACAACCCGAATGTTCCCACGGTGCTGTATAACAGCATGATCGCGCCGCTGGTGCCGATGGCGGTCAAGGGTGCCATCTGGTACCAGGGCGAGTCGAACGCGGGGCGTGACGTACAGTACCGCCGTCTTCTCCCCGCCCTGATCACCGACTGGCGTTCCCGCTTCGGCGTTGGGCGGTTCCCGTTCTACATCGTGCAACTTGCGGGCTACATGCCCCAGGATACCGAGCCGCGCGACGACCCGTGGCCGCGGCTTCGCGAGGCGCAGTTCCTGACCACGAAGGCACTGCCGAATGTCGGTATCGCGACCGCGATTGACATCGGGGACGCGGGCGACATCCACCCCAAAAATAAACAGGAGGTCGGGCGTCGCCTCGCGCTGGACGCGCTCGCGCTGACATACGGCAAGCGGGTTGAGTATTCCGGTCCCATCTACAAGGCGATGAAGATCGAGGGCGGCGTGATCCGCCTGTCGTTCGACCATCGGGGCGGCGGGCTTGTGTCCAAAGGCGGCACGCCGCTCGCGCTCAAAGGGTTCGCCGTCGCCGGGCGCGACGGTAAGTTCGTCTGGGCGACGGCGCGCGTTGACCGAGACACGGTTCTCGTCTCCGCGCCGGGCGTACCCGCGCCGGTAGCGGTACGGTATGCCTGGTCGAACAACCCGATTTGTGACCTGTACAACAAAGACGGACTGCCAGCGCTCCCGTTCCGCACCGATGGTCCGGTTGCCCTATCGGTCGGCGAATAAAAATGACATCGGTTCTGGTACGGAAATTGCATACTTGCTTGCCATAAGTAGAATGCCAGGCCAGGAAGTCATCCCATGTGCGCCGAAGTAACAACACAAACCGTGGACGCATTGCTGAAGGAAGCCAACGAGCTACTGGAGCAAGACTCCGACCGTGGGGCGGCTCTCGCGGCGGTGATCGAAACACAGGCGGAGCAGATCGGCTACTTACGGGGGCGGGTACGCGCGGGCTATACGCGGGCTTGCGTGGCGCGGCAACAGGACCGGTATGGCGACGCGCTCGCGATTCTGGAGAGTTGCCTTGCCCTCAGCCAGGAGCACGGCGACAGGGCACTGGAGGGGAAGACCTGTATACACCTGGGGCTGGTACGGGAGCGGATGGGCGAAACGGCACGAGATCTCGAGTTCCAGTTGCGGGCGGTCGAGTTGCTACAGCCTACCTGGGATCAGCACACCCTGACCGAGGCACTGGTCAATGTCGGGAACTGTTACAGCAACCTGGGTGACCTGGCCACGGCGATCACCTATTTTCAGGAAGCGGTCGAGATTTCGGAGCGGGCGGATATACCCTTCGGCGCGGCGATGAGTCTGCGGAGCGCGGCGCATGTTCTGCAACGGCTCGGCGAGCTGGACCGCGCCCTGGAGTACGCGGAGCGGGCACTGCTAGCAACCCGTCGTATCAGCCATGCATCGCTGACGGCGGAGATATACCGGGTGCTGGCGGATATACTGACGGATCTCGGGCGTCTACCCGAGGCGGAGGACTGTTACGGACAATCTTATCGTCTCGCCCTGCGGTTGAATATGCCGTTCGACATAAGTGCTTCGCTCTTGGGGATCGTACGCATCTCCTGCGAAAAGCGCGACCACGACTCCGCGCTCCATGCGTGTGTTCAGGCACTGGAAAGGGCACGAGCCGCCCGCTACCGCCCTTACGAGATAAGTGCTATGCTCTGGATGGGCCGTATCCTGTGCGTCCAGCATCGCCCGGACGAGGCGAAAACTTACCTGGCGCAAGCACTCGCGCTGGCGGAAGCGACGGGCGCGAAGAGCTACACCATCGAATGCCACAAAGAACTGAGTGAGATACTCCAGGATGAGTCAGACTTCGCCGGAGCGTTACACCATCACCGTCGTCTCCATGACCTGGAGAAGGAAGCATACGGGCAGGAGGCACGCTCGAAGATGGTGGCGATGACGATTAAGCTTCAGACCGAACGGGCGGAACGCGAGGCGGCGGCGGAGCGAGTCCGGCGTGAGCAACTGGAGACCGCGCAGACCGAACTCCAGGCGGCGTACGCCGAAAAAACCGCGCTCCTCGCGCGGCTCCAGGATCAGGCCGAGCGGGACCGCCGGATCGTGGCGGTCCTGCAGGAGACGATCCTGCCGACGATCCCCGCCGCGCTCGTGCCCGGTCTACGGGTCGCCATCGCATACCAATCGGCGTCCGACGAGGCGGCGGTCGGCGGCGACTTCTACGACGTGTTCCCGCTCGGCGGCGGCAAGGCCGCGCTAGTAGTCGGGGACGTGGTCGGGCACGGCCTACAAGCCGCGCTCTCGATAGCCGAGGTACGCTTCGCCCTGCGCAGTTTTCTGTCCGGTAGCGCGTCTCCCGACCCCGCGCTCGCCCTCGGCCACCTGAACCGTTTCATGATCGAGTCGAACAACCTGTGGCGTCCCCAACCGGCGGGCGCGGAGCAACGACACCGCAACGCCATGGTCGCACTCACCCTCGCCATCCTCGACCCTTCCACGGGGAGTTTACGGCTGTCGGCGGCGGGAATGGATCCGGTACTCATAATCCGCGCGGCCACGGGCGTCGCGGAGGCGGTGGACGCGGCGGACTTGATGCTAGGTGTCAGTCCAGCCGTTGACTACCCGGTCGCGGAAGTTACTCTGGCACCCGGCGACATTTTAGCTATTACGACGGACGGGATTACCGAAGCGCGTACGCGCGGCGGCAAGGAGCAGTTCGGTTTGGAACGATTAGGGAACGCGATAATAAATGCCCTGGGTGGTAATCCGCCGGAACACGCGGATCTGGGACAAGTCGGTGTCGAAGTGACGCGGGAGGCACGGGACTTCGCCGACGGCCTGTTCAAGGATGACGTTTGTGTGTTGCTCGCCCGCCCCACGGGTACAAGTACCCCGATGCGGGGCAAAATGTGAGTGGCAATAACACAGGGGCGATTAGCACGGGTCGCGCGGACACCGAAACCAACGGCGCCGGGTTGCCATTGTGGGCGTTGGCCATCGGCGGGGTGGTCGCGGTACTGGTCGCGGGTGCCTGCGTCGGCATGCTCCGCGAAAGGCGGGTGCCCGATCCGGGCACCGCGCCGGACGAACTGTCCAGCCAACCGCGCGTCGGCGACATCCTACTCTTTTATCGGCCGCGTCGTGGGCGCGACTACATCATCCGGTGGTTTACTCACTCGCCGTTTTATCACGCTGCCTTCTACGCCGGGGCGGATACAGTTCTCGAAGCGCGTCCGGCAGGTGTCCACAGAAACAGCCTCGCGGGTCGGACACGCGACTACCTGGTCGTCCCCGCCCCCGGCGGAAAGGGTGAGGCCGCGCTAGCGTGGGCGACTACACGGATCGGCGACCAGTACGATGTCGCGGTCGGCGTCATCATCGGTCTAGAACATCTTTTCACGCGCTGGCATATTAACTACACGCCGCCGGGTAAGTACTCGTGTAGCGAACTGATCGCGGACGCCTTCGGGCACGTCGGATTCGACCCGTTCCCCGGCCTCAAGCCATATGAGACCGCGCCGGGAGATTGGGCGACCTACCTCCCCGCGCCTTTCGACAGGGAATACACCACCTCTTGAGAGAGTAAGCCACGGTTTGCGTGACGACTTCGACTCAGAGTGCCATCGCCCGCGCCGGAGCAGGCAGAGCGAGCCGTTGCACCGCGCATGCGCCGCAGTAGCCCGACGCGTTTAGCGGCCCGTTGCAGTAGATGCACCGATCCGTGGGGAGCGGCGTTACCCGCGCCAACTGGTCGGAGTGAGCGACTTCCGGCATGCGCCGGGACAGGTTCACCACCAGCGCGACGAATCCGAGCGGGAACACTATGCGCATCCCCCAGATCATCGCGGCGTCGCTCGTCGGAACCAATGGACCGAGCCACATGATGATGCTGATCGCGACGAGGACAACCGCGAAAACAACCAGCAGGGGGCGCGAGGTACGCACACGGTGGCGGGGATCATTCCCGCAGGTCGCGCACTGCCAGCGGGCGTGGGAGCCGAGCGGCAACACGGGCACGAAGAACAGGTGCCCGACATCGGTGGTACGGTACTGCTCCCCCACTCGCACCGCGTCGCAGGTCAGACAGTAGTCGTTGCGATAGGCGATCCGCTTCTTGCCGAACCGATACATACCGTAGAGAATGAACATGCTGGTACTCCACCCGTTCGTGACCGGGATAGTGTGGCGTACGGCACGAGGCCGCTACCTCTCTCCTATTATACCCAACATGAGCCGCCCACCCGAAAAATGAATCTCGTAACCTCGCCCAAAGCCGCGATCACTAGCGAACAAAACGCGGGATTCCGCTACTCAACAGGCGAAGGATACCTAGCTCTAGTGAACCCATTCGATTCCGATGGTTGGCTCGTACACAGAGTACTCGCGGGAAGCCACGGCGCGTTCGGGCGGCTGTACGATCGGCACTCGCGGCGTGTCTACAACCCGCTATTCCGGCTGTGTCGCGGGAACGCCGCCGAAGCTGAGGATCTGGCGCAGAAGACGTTCCTCGCCGCGTTCGAGTCGCTCCGATCCTGGCGCGGCGAGGGCGCGCTCACGATCTGGCTCTGCGGAATCGCCTACCGCCGTTACGCCACCACGCGCCGGGATGTGCTATCTACCAAGCCGCTGGACGAGGCACTAACGGACCCCGATCCGGAGTCCGGCCCGCTCGCCCACTGCGAAAGCCACGAGTCGCGGTTGCGACACGAGTCGCGGTTGCGACACGAGTCGCGGTTGCGAATGGAGGCGGCGGTCGCCGCGCTACCCTATCTGCCGCGCGAGGCGTTCGTACTCGCGCGGATCGAAGGGTTTAGCTACAAAGAGACCGCGCTGTTGCTCAGCATCCCTGTCGGCACCGTGCAGTCACGGCTCTGGCGGGCGACGTGTATCTTGCGCACTCAACTCGCCACGTTCCGCGACAACCCTATCTCCACCGCTGATGCTGCCCCCCAACCGGGCGGCGATGTATGCTCCCCGAGGGGAAATATTCATGTGTTGTAACGAAGTTCGCGCGGGCCTGACCCGCGCTCTCGACGAGCGGAGCCGCCGGTTCCCGCCGTCCGCCGCGTTCCACCTGGCCGGTTGCACCGGGTGCCGCGCGTACTACCGCTCGGTCGCGCGTCTGAACTAGGCGGCACGAACGCTCGCGGATGCCCCGGTCCCCGCGTCGCTTCGCGCCCGGATCGTGGATCAATTGCCCGCCGCGCCGCCCGCCTTCGCCGCCGAACTCGCGCCCAGACGTCGGCATTCCACCATCCTGCCGCGCCGGTTAATCGGCAGCCTCGCGATAGTTGCGGTGGTGGGAGTCGCCGCCTTATATGCGCCGCGCCTAACGCTCCCGCCAGTGAACGCGGCCGAGATCCGCCAGGCGATCGCGAATGCGCATACCTGGCACTTCGTCGGCTGGCGGGTCGTAGAGGGGAAGCGCGTCCGGTGGGAGATATGGGGGCGACGAGCCCCCTACCTGTACCGGGAGCAG
>JAYUUO010000028.1:0-18396 GCA_043754515.1 Armatimonadota bacterium | reverse complement strand
CTTGTTCGGAAGGCGGGTAGCGGCGAGGCGAGCGGGTATAATAACGGCGGCGGTTGGGGACATAGGCATTCGGTAAGGGAATTGTACGCGGTTTGTCGCGAGGATGGCAAGCCGCCGATTTTTAAGCTACCGATGACGTAATCACCGGGAGGGTTCCCCGCTCGCGAACTGCATCCGGGGGAACCGACGCCCCCACGACCGTGAGTGCGGGAAGCTCGCCCACAAAGTGACATCTAAATGATCGCGACATTATGGTTTACAAAATAAGTTCCAGCAACGACTACAGTAGCTTCGCTCTAGATAGAAGCTACAGTGACAGAGAGAAATGTCTCTTATTCGGGCAACTCCTGAACGCCTCGAAGGGGCTCATCGCCCTCAACGAATGCCCGGAGGTTGTTGGTTATGCATGCGACCGATTGGAGCGAGGCGATTTTATGAGTTTCATCACCGGGTTTCTGCTCGCGAATGTCCGGTCGAAATCATTGCTAGTGGGGCGTTTCCCGGGTAGCTTCCAATCCATCGTGGCGAGAGTCTCGGACGAAGAGTGGCACATCCTCAAACCGCCCGTGATCGCCTGTCTAGATGAGGAGAAAACAAAGTTCTCGACACCGAAACTACTCACCGTACGCGGGTCAATCAAGGCGCCATTCTTTAAACAAGAAGCGATCGTAAACTGCCCCGTGTTTTGCCCCTCGGGGTATGACAGTATCGTATATTGCTCGGACGCATTTCGGGATTTCGTCACTGACGCGGGTCTGACAGGTTTGGACTTCGACCCGGTCGGTGGGTAAAGTACCGCGATGAAGCCGAAAAGACCGACAATGTCTGAGGATCGACACGAACCCATCAGCCGCGAGGCGGCGTTGCCACGGATCGCGACCGCCGCCTGGTCCGTGCTCACCGACGACGAAAAGCGCGACATACTTCTCGACTGGAACCTCATTGATACGGATGAGTACGAAGAGGACGCGGGACACTCCGCGCGTACAAATCCGCCCAGTGTCGCCGCGCCCGAAAGTGTCTCATCCGCCTGCCTGAACGTATCGAATGCCGCTCTGCTGACTATCCATACGGGCAAGTTCAGAGGCGTCAAGAACCAGTACATCGCCAGCCTCTTGTATTCCGTCCTCGGTCAATATTGTCGGGTGTCAGGCGACGTCGAGGATCTGGTCCCGTGCGACTGCAGTGGCTTCAAGACGATGCGGGAGGATTCGTTTTATGACATTTGTCCCGCCTGCCGTTGGGAAGACACCGGGCAAGAAGACCGCGACCGGGAGGACGGTTGTAATCGCGGCTCCCTGAACGGCTACCTCGCGGTGTTTCTGGCCGACGCGGACTATTACGCCGTGGTGAAGTCGAAGTATTTCCACAAGGATTTCTGACGGCCAAACCGCAGGGCGTACCCCAACGTACTCGCCCCAAGTCGTGGTATTAGGCGCGGAGCCATGCGTCTTATTCGCGTGTTCCGTCCGGCTTGAGGGAGGCGACTTCGTTGGCTAAATTGGCGCGGGCTTGCGCTTCGCGAGCGTCCGCGCCGTAGAATCCGCCATGATAGATTCGTTCTCGCTCCAAGAAGTGTTCGAGCACCCGTGCCCGGCCCGTGCGCCACGCGTCTTCCGAAACGTGCGCGTACTCGGCGCGGATCGCGGCGACATACGCGGAGTACATCGTCGGGTCGCTACCCAGAATCCACAGGTCGGCGTCGCACAAAGCGAGTGCGTCGGCGTCCGCGCCATCCGGCTCGTGCCGCGCGGTGACCGCGATCAGCGCGGCGGCGCGTTCCGCTATCGAGCCAGGGACACCGAGTGACGCTAGTTCCAAAAGACAGAGCGCCGCGCTCTCCGCCTCGTTGTCATGTCGGGTCGGATCGTAAATCGCGTCATGGTATAGCGCGGCGGCGACCAGCGCGGCGGGTGGTTCGCCGCCCGTCCAAACGTATACGCGGTCTAGAACAGCCTCGATATGAGCTGCGTTGTGGTACGGGCGCGCGGGCGACATCCGCTCCCGCAGACGCGCTTCGGCTTCGCCACGCGCGGCGGGCGACGCGCCAAGAACGAGCCGCGCGAAAGAAGCTTCGTAAATGTTTTCTGGTTTACACATGAGATGCGTTCGATTTCAGTCGGTGACACCAATGCCGCCAAGGGCTTCCTGCGTTCCCCGTCCCCCCCGCGCGACCACCTACCCGGTTTTATCGCGTCTATGCAGGAGTTCTACCCCGCCTGTGCCGAACCGTATATGTAGCCACTCCCACGGTTTTAATCCGTGGGCACGCGAAGGAGCCAGAACAATTATGTCGGATGCCATGCCGGTTCGTATCGGCCTGATCGGTTGCGGCGGGATCGCCCGTCATCACTTGAACCAGTTACAGCACATCCCAGGCGTGTCCGTCACTGCCCTGTGTGATACTGCGCCAGACGCCATCGAGCGGTGCCGCAAGCAGTTCCCCGACTACCTAGCCGGAGCGGTCAGTTGCACGCAGGCGGAGCTACTCGCCCGCGCCGACGTGGACGCGGTGCAGATCAACACGCCTCACACGCTCCATTTCGAGCAGGCGAACGCGGTTATGGACGCCGGAAAGCACATACTGTGCGAGAAGCCGTTCGTATGCCGGGTCGGGGATGCGCACGCGCTACTGGCGCGTATAGAGACGTATCCCAAGGTGTTCGCTCTGGCGTATCAGCGGCACGCACAGGGGCAGTTCGTTTATATCCGGGACCGGATCGCGTCCGGCGAACTTGGCCCGGTGACGTTCGTTTCGGCACTACAGACCCAATCATGGAAAAAAAGCACCGCCGGGACATGGCGTCAGGACCCCGCGCTGTCGGGCGGCGGTCAGCTAAACGATTCCGGGTCGCATCTGCTCGACATCATTTTGTGGACGACGGGACTGACGGTCGCGTCCGTCTCTGCATTCATTGACAACCGGGAAACGTCGGTGGATCAGAACTCGGCGGTGGCATTCACGGCGACGAACGGGGCACACGGCACGATCACCGTGGTCGGGGATACCGTGGTCGGCTGGCACGAGGACATCACGATCTGGTGCGAGCGCGGCGCGTTCCTGTACCGCAACGGTCGGCTGGAAGTGATTGACGAGAAGAACACGCGCACCACGATTGACGGCGCGAACCTCCCGCCGTCGCGCAACATTGACGAGGACTGGGTTCGCACGATCCGTGGGGAGCAGCCCGCGCCCGCCGCGCCGCCTATCTGCGGTCTGCGGACGATAGAACTAACGGAAGCCGCCTGGCGTTCGGGGGCGCAAGGCGGGGTGCCGGTGAAGATGAATTAGGGTAGAGGAACGTGATCTCGGTCAGGGGATTCGGCCCGCGCCTCGCCGCGCGGGCTGGACCTGAAGCGGCGGTGGCCTGTCCTCTTTGTGCACGCGGCAATACGTGGCCCTGCCAAAGCCTCTTTCCGCGCACATCCGACGGGCGGTTATCATCAGACGAGACGCGAAAGGCTGAACTTGCTGTTCTTTCTCAGACTAGCTATCCAGTCAATATCCCCTTCGGCTTTCGCCCCGGTCACTCCCGCGTGACTCACTATCCAGTCGGACGGCGGCATCGGTAAATCATGGCTAAACGGCACGTTCGGAAGTTGAAGCTTATTCCTGTACTGGACGTCCGTCGTGTTCATGAAAGTGTCGGAAAGGTCCGCCCTTAGGACCGTATGCGCCTTCTCGATGCCGTGCACGTACAGCGACACATGCTCACGCAACTTACCGCCTTGAAAGACTTCCCGTAGCAGATCATCCTCCGTAATACGCCTGTACGTGGTCTCGGAATCCGTTTTCGCGTCGTAAATTACCTGTTCGGGCAACGTCTCCGTGATGTAGGATCGGAACCGGCTCAGGCAAACCGGGACGCACTCGGCCAGCCGCTGTCTCACCACGTCCCCGGTGATGTACTCTACCCCGATATTCTTGAATCGCTTTTCGCAGTCGTCAGTCAGTCGGATGACCTCGGATTTGAACTCCGATTCTTCCATCTGGTGAAGGTGATACAGAACGTCATCCCCATTCATGCCGCTTAGATATAAATCGGCACCGCTCTTGAGCAGGAGTTTAAAGACACCCAGATTACGTTCCTGCACCGCGCCCATTAAAGGGGTTTGCGCGCTGGCTTCGTCCTGGTGATCAATGTCGGCACCGGCCTTGATAAGGAAACGCACTTTCATCAGGTCGTTGTTCGCGACGGCGTGAAGCAGAAGAGTCTGCCCCCGCTCGTCAACCGCGTTGACATCGTCCATGCCAGCGACATATTTTTCGAAGTCGGAGGGCCGACATGCTATCACTTCATCCCGATTGCTCGGCATATTATCCCTTTGAAACCGTCAGCAGACCATCCGTAACGGCGGAATTGTCATCGGGCACCCGCTACGGCTTCGACGCGTAAGCCGCCCCGGTGCCGAATTTCACCGCGTCTATGACGCCGTACCCCAACGCTTCCTTAGGCGTCATGTAGTACTCCTTATTACCCGTTAGCGGGAACCACTTCGCGGGGATGTGTGAGCGGGAGTGCCACAAAAGATGGACGCGATCCAGGTCGTAATCGTCGTAGCCTTTGTCATCCCCGGCTTTGCTCTGCTCGCTGTTCGCGTGAATCATGATCACGCTACTCGGCGTCGCGTATCGCTTGCCGGTCGCGCCCACTAATATCATCGCGCCGGAGGACTCACACCCGCCCAATGACCAGACATTTACTGGCGCGGCGATCATCCGCATCGTGTCCAGGAGCGCGAACGCGCTGTCGCTGTCCCCTCCGTAGCTCGTAATATACAGGTTAATCGGTAACCGTGGGTTCCTCGCATTCAGGTACAGTAGTTGCGATATCACATTGTGCGCCGTCAGGTTATTCACGGTGCCGTTCAGAAACACGGCGCGTTGCCCATTCAAAACGGGGTCGCTGTAGTTCACGGGAGAGTAGACCGTGTTCTGCTCGATTTGCGCGCGCGCCAAACCGCCGATGTTCCGAAAGGAGAAGTCCTGCGTAGTACCTTTGCCTTCTTTCGAGGATGCTGATTTGGTCGCCGCGATGACGACGGCTACGATAATGAGCAGAGTGATGCAGAACGCAAGTCCGCCCAACACTAGCCCAGCCAACGCGAAGCCGCGCGTCTGGCGCAACACGCCGGCATCGCTTGCAAGGAGGCCCGGCAAGTTACTAGGGGTAGACATGCGACTTAACGGGCTAAACTTCCCAGCCGGAGCGATCCCCGGCGGGCGGCACGGCACCCGTCCCGCCTCCCGTGGCTTTCGCCCCGCCGGACGCGGCGGCGTCGAACAGCGAGTATGCCCACGTCAGCCCCATCAGGATCAGTAGCACGATCAGGAGTGGGGGCAAGGCGGCACTGGCGAGCGCGGCCGCCTTGTCGTCCGTCGGCGAGATGAACACGCGCACCCGCGCGAATAAGATCCGGCTGTCGGGAGAAAGTCTCAGCGCGATCAGGGTGAGCAAGAACACGCCCAGGCATATACCGGCCTTGACCGGCTCGCCGTTGACGAGTTGCCCGAAGCCGGGCACGAAAAGCGAAGCGATCAGCGCGACCCCCGGCTTGGTCTCCGTTCGCCGATCCCGCTGACCGAACCCGCCGCCCATCCCGAGGCGCGACCCGGACGCGATGGCTTTTGCCTCCGCGATACGGAGCGTCGCCTCGGCGAACTTCTTCTCCGCTCCCACTCGCTCCGGGTCGAGGAGATGCGCCTGCTCGAACGCCGTCTGCGCCTCCTCCCACCGCCCTACGGATTGGAGCAGGTCGCCGCGTAATTCGTGTACGGGCGCGACGTCCTTGTTCGGCATTCCCTCGGAGAGCGCGAGCGCGGACTCGACGGTTTTGCGCGCCTCTTCGAGTTGCCCGCGCATTCGCTGAACATTGACGAGTGTCAGGAGGCGGTCCCGCTCCCGCGCGTTCTGCGCCGCGCCCGTGCCCATGAGTGGGGCGGAGTTCACAATCGGCATCCCCGCGCGAACGTCCCTCCCCCCGATGCCCACGTTACTCGCGGGACGGGTCTGCGGTTGAGTCGTTGAAACGAGCGTCAACGGCGGCTGTCTCGCCACCACGTTCCCGCTCGCGTTCGTCGTCGGTTGCCCCGGCGGAGGCTTGGAGGGCGGCGAGGGCGGGCCGAGCGGCGCGCCACAAGCACCACAGAACCGCTGACCGATCGGAGACGCCGCGCCGCATGTGGGGCAAGTCACGGCACTGGTGGCGGTCGTAGCGGTAGCCCCCGTCCTCCCCTCGGTGCCGGGAACGGTAGCGGGGTTAACGGGGGCGTTATCCATGGTGCTTACACGTCGCCCTTCGCGGCGGCATGAACCCCGCCGCTGTTCACGCCCGATCCATCCGCCGCCTTCGCATGGTCATCGGTGTCCGGCTCGTCGGGCGATTTAGGCAGGTCGTCCGGCTCGACGACCGGCTCGACCGCGCGATCCGCGCCGCCGAAGAACGATACGTCGTCTGGGTCTTCGTCGTCAATATCCAGGGCGTCAAGCTCCTCCTCGGTCAGTTCGTCGCCGTCCTCTTCCTCATCAAGGTCGTCGTCCGAATCGTCGAAGCCCGCGTCGGTGATCGTCGCGCCTGCGTACAACTCGCTCGGCATCGGCGGTAGCGCGCCTTTCGGCTGCGCGGTAGACCAGAACGTCTCCAGCTTGTACCGCTCCCGCGCCTCCTCGCTCATGATGTGCAAGATGACGTCGCCGAAGTCCATCAGCACCCACTCGCCGATACCCTGACCCGACACGCGCGGCGGGGCGAGGTTCTCCTCGTCGGTGCGTTCCAGCACGCCGTTCGTGATCGCGCGGACGTGTGTGTCCGAGTTGCCCGCGCAAACTAGCACATAATCGAACATCAGTGCCTTGTCGGTCAGGTTGAGCAGGACCGGCTCCACGGCGAGCCGATCTTCCACGGCATCCATCAATAGTTGCGCCTTCTCACCGGCAGGCAGTTGTATCTTCTTCGCCAAATATCTACTCCCGCGGCGCGTCCGGCTCGTACAGTCCGCGCGCCGCAATATATGCTTCTACATCCCCCGGCAACAGGTAGCGTACGGAACGCCCTTCCCGTAGCCGCGCCCGAAGGTCGGTGGATGATATGTCAACGTTCGTCATAGGAAAAAACGCGATTCGCTCACGCCAGTTTCCAGGAAGATGCGCCAGACTCTCCCGCGCGGCCTCCACCGTCGTGCCTGCCCGCGTGGCCACCCCGAACCGGGCGAGTTCCAAAACCGCCTCCGGCTCGCGCCAGCGCGGCAGACCCGCGAGGGCGTCCGTGCCGGTCAGAAACCATAGCTCCGCGCCTGGATGCTCCCGGCGCAACGCGCGTAGAGTTTCCACCGTGTAGCTCGCGCCTTCCCGGACACATTCTATCGCCGAAACAGCGAACGCGTCATTGTCTCGCGTCGCCAGCCGCGCCATTTCTAAGCGGTGGGCGGGCGGAGTCGTCGCGCGCCCCGTTTTGAACGGTGACACCCACGTCGGGATGAAAAGCACCCGGTCGAGCGCGAACGCTTCCCGCGCTTCTTCGGCGAGGCGCAGATGCCCGACATGCACCGGGTCGAACGAGCCGCCGAAAACGCCGAGGCGCGTCATCGCCCGTTCCCCACCCCGCCCGCCGCCCCGAACGCGTGCCGGTAGCCGACTTCGGCGTAGCGCAATATGTCATTAAAGTGGATCACCTCGGCACGCACCAGGATCTCGTACTGCCCGACGATCCGTCCGGAGTCGCCGTGCAGTGCCGGGTTGTCGGTCGCGATACTCACCGGAACGCCCGCCGCTTCGCACCGCGCGAACACGGGGCGAAGTTCGGTCAGGTCGCGGATCGTGTTGGTGCGCAGATAGGTCGTCGGGCAAACCTCCAGGCAGATGCCCCGCTCCGCAAGTTCCGGTAGCAGGTGCGGGTGGCGGAGCGCGATCTGTATGCCGTGCCCGATCCGGTCGAGATGGGGGAATAGTTCTGGGTGAACGTCGTCCGGCTCCGACTCCGCCATGTGCGCCGTGGTACGCAAGCCGAGCGACTTCGCCTCCGCGAATAGTTCGCGCCATTCGTCCCACGAAGGACCGCCGTCCTGATACGGCCCCGCGAGATCCACGGCACGTACCTCGGGGAGTGAGGCGGCTAGGTGCACAATCGCGCGGTTCATCGCCACGGTGAAGCCGCGATCCATGCACAAGATGTAAGATGACGCGATGGGAAACTCGGTGGCGCGACCGGCGCGGATCACCTGCGCGCTGACGTCGCGCATCAGCGCGAGCCGGTCGGCGGTCAGCAACCCGTCCGGCGTGCGTTTGTACGGGTTGAAACGGATCTCCAGGTAGTCAATGCTCTCGAACACCGCCGCGCCGCGCACCGCCCGCGTCGCGAAGTAGGGCACATCGGCGGCCTGTAACGATTCGACGAGGTGATGCACGGTCAGGTAGTCGGCGAGGTTTGCGAACGGTCGCGAGAACTCCCGCGCGAAGCCGTCATAGCCGCCGAACCGCGCGCGCAAAGCCGTCGCGACCTTCGTGTCACGCCCGTGCTTTTCGATGTAGCCCCACAGTATCCTCGGATGCGTCGCGCCGCCGAGGTGCCGGTGTAGGTCGGGAAAGTTCATGCGTCTGTTTTATCGCAATTCATCAGCCCCTGTCTTACCAACGTCCTTTTTCTCGTCCCGCGCCAATCCCTCCGAGTGACGCGGGACGAGAAAAAGGAATGTGCCTCGTATCTGGTGAAACGGGAGCCATGACACGTCTCTCGCTTCTACTGGCTTGTACCGTTTTGTGCGCGCCGATGGCGGATGCCGCACCGCGTCAGGCACCCGCCGCGCCCGCGTTCGCGCCCAAGTACCGCGAGACGATTCCGCTCCGGTACGCCGAGCCAGGTGTGGTGGCCGCTTCACTGAACGCGCAGTCACTCCCGCTCGGCGTCGCGCGGGTCGGCGTTGACCCCGAGGAGAAGCACGCGCTACGAGTGCTCGGCACGCGGGACGGTCTCACGGTAGTCAAGGCACTGGTCGCCCTCCTCGATGTCGCGCCGCGCAAAGCGGCCTACATGGTGATGATCGAGCGCGCCGTCTTCGGCGACGAAGGTGGTCCCGCCGTCACCGTGGTCAGCCGTCGGTCCGTGATCCTCGTTCACAACAAGCCGATTAGTTTCGTCGTCACCGACGCTAGCGGCTCCATGCTCGCCGCCTCGGTTACAGTTCGTTTACCACAAACCAGCGGCACTCCCCCGACGTTGTTGGCGAAACTGGGATGGAGGCGGGCGAACGGTTCGGCGGTCGGACTGGAGCGCGCGGTACCACTCCCGCGTAGTGCCGCCGCGAAACGAGTTGTCGGATTGACCTTCGCCGACGGCTCGTCGGTCATCGGCGAGGTGGGAACCGGTGCCATCCCGGAGACGTGGAAGGAGCCGTTCGTCGCGTACTACCTGTCCGTGAGGCCGGCCACCGCGAGGCCAGTTCATTAGCAGCGTGTCTCCTGTTGTCGCCACTCGGTCGCCTCACAGCATGGTGAAGCGCATCGCCGCGAGGATGCCGGCCGCAGCTGCGAGCCAGGCGAGCCAAAGTCCGTAGCGTGGGGCGAGCGAGAGAGGGCGGGAGTGCATGGCGATATTCCTACTTCCTTTGACGAAGCCCGCGCCTGTTTTGTGTCACGGTTCTGGCGTGATATTTTTCACACCGACTGGCACGCAAATTGCAACCATGTTAAGGCGGAAGAAACCCCCTCATGGACGCCACTTTACCTGCCGACCCCGGATTACGCCACCAGACGTCCTGCGATTTTTCCGCCGCCCTGGATTTCGCACTATCCGCCGACGAGATATTCGAGGTGTACAACAATGCCCCCTGCGGCTACCACTCGCTGGACGCGGACGGGCTGTTCCTGCGCATCAATAACACCGCGCTCCGCTGGCTCGGCTACACCCGTGACGCGGTAGTGGGCGTGCTCCGCTTCTCTGACCTTGTCGCGCCGGAATCGCGCGAAACATATCGGGAAAATCGCGCCCGGTTCCGGCGCACCGGCATTCTTCGCGACGCCGAGTTCCGCCTGATGCGCAAGGATGGCACGCGACTCGAAGTCCTTCTCAGCGAGACGGTTGTCGGCGGCGAGCATGTGGCAAGCCGCGCGAGCATGTTCGACATTACGGAGCGCAAACAGACCGAGGTCGTGCTTCGGGAGCGGCAACGCTTCGTGGATCGGGTGCTGACGGCGACGCCAGGCGTGGTCTACGTGATGGACGCGCTGACCAGGCGAAACATCTTCGCGAGCCGGGAGACGCCCGCCCTATTAGGCTATACTCCGAGCGAGATCGCTCTGATGGGGGAGTCATTGTTCGAGCGGATCATCCACCCCGACGATATGCAGCGGGTGGACGCGCACATTAAAACGATACTTGATTCCGCCGACGATGTTGTATGCGAGATGGAGTACCGCCTGCGCCGCGCCGACGGCGCGTACCACCATTTCTCCTCCCGCGACACCGTTTTCGCCCGCGACCCCGAAACGGGGCGGGTCACGCAGTACCTCGGCATCGCGCACGACCTTTCCACGCTACACATCTCCCGGCACGACATCGAAGAGCAGGGCACGCGGCTCAATAATTCCACGCTCCGCCTCGCCCTGCAACAGAACCGGCTCGGGGAGACGAACCGGCATCTACAACAGTTGGCGGCCATGGACGTATTGACGGGGCTTTGCAACCGCCGCGCGTTTCAGGACCGGCTCGCTGACGTCTTCACGCGGGCGCGGGAGCACGGCGGTACGCTCTCGCTAGTCCTGCTCGACGTAGACTACTTCAAACAGTACAACGATGCGTTCGGACACCTTGCGGGCGACAGCGTCTTGCGACAGGTTGCGGCCGCGCTACTGGGCGCGACACCCCCGGACGCGATCTGCGCCCGATACGGCGGGGAGGAGTTCGCGGTGATATTGCCCGACACGGACGAGGACGCCGCCCTGGAATGGGGCGAGGGGGCACGCCGCGCCGTGGAGGCTTTGCCCGACACCAACCGCGCGATCACCGCGAGCATCGGGGTCGCGACACTCCGGCGCGACACCGCGCTCCCCGCTTCGCTCATCGGAGATGCGGACAGGGCGATGTATAAAGCCAAGCGCGAGGGGCGCAACGCGGTGCGACACGCGGCGGACACGCTGACGCCGCCATTCCCCCCGCGCACGCCGCCCAAGTTCGGGTGACAGCGGGTCGGTCGCGTGTCGCGCCAAGCAGGACACCCGCTCTATTCTGGCGAATCGTAACGGCCATGATACTCTGCGTCGGCTTAACCCCCACTGTCCAGCGCACCCTGCGCTTCGCCTGCTTCCAACTCGGCGGCGTCAACCGCGCCTTCGAGGCCGTGGTGACGGCGTCCGGGAAGGTGGTTAATGTCGCGCGGGTCCTGACCACGCTCGGCGCGAACGCCCGCCTCATCCATCCGGTTGGCGGCGACTCCGGGCGATACGTCGCGGGCGAACTCGCCCGCGAGGGGGTTTACGGCGACGCGATAGACGCGGGCGAACACGCGGCGACGCGCACCTGCTCCACGCTCCTGTTCGCGGACGGCACCCCGACCACGGAGCTGGTTGAGGAGGCTAAGCCGCTCTCCGAAGCGGTGCTGACGAGCATTCGTCGCGCCGCCGACACGCATCTACCGCATGCCCGCGCCATCGCGTGTAGCGGGTCGCTGACGCCGGGCGCACCGGATGATTTCTACGCGGAGTTCGTGGCGCGCGGGCGGGATCGCGGCGTCCATGTGCTGGTGGACGCGCAGAAAGGGCCGCTCCGTGCCGCGCTAGCAGAGCAGCCCTTTCTGGTAAAGCCGAACCGCGAGGAGGCGGCGGCGACGCTGGGCTTCGCGCTGTCGGGTGACCCGCTCGCCGACGCGCGGGTCGCCGTAAACGCCCTGCTGGAGGCGGGTGCCGAGTGGGCATTAGTATCGTTGGGCAAGGACGGCTCGCTACTCGGGGGGCGCGAATCGCCCGTCCGCTGGCGCATCGGTTCGCCCGCCGTGGACGTCGTGAACCCCATCGGCTCGGGCGACTCGCTCGCGGCGGGCGCGCTCTACGCGCTGGTCGAGCAGGGCAAGTCCGTGCCCGACGCAGCGGTATACGGCACCGCCTGCGCCGCCGCGAACGCCCTGTCGCTGACGTCCGGCGTCCTGCTCCCCGCCGACGTCGCGCGCCTCCTGCCTCTGGTACGACTGGCCACACTCTAACCTCCCGCGAGACAGCCGCCCCCAAAAATATCCCAGCCCGTTTTTACCGGTTGCCCGCCGCGCCCCGTGACTGCTCCTTTAGCACGAACTCGCGGGGGGAAAAAGCATGTACACTTCGACACCGGTTGGGATCAAAACGGGCCATTTCACGGAGCGTCAGCGTCAACGGCTGATTCCCGATGATCGGATCGCGCTCGCTTTGCGCTGGGGGCAGTGCTTCTACCAGGGCGACGACCGCGTTTTCTTCCTGGGGCGTAAGCAGTTGGCGCGGGCGCAACGCCAAATGGGCACCGCCTGGAGCGATGAGACGGTGCGGAAGACGGACGGCACCGTGGTTGTGGTCGCCGGGGACGGCGTGCTCGTCACCACGTACCGCAACCCGAAGTACATCCGCCACCTGCGCCGGTGCGACGCATAACGGGGAGGGGAAAGGGGTTTACAGATGGCGATTATTGATTGGGGCGCGAACGGCGGGCGGGTGACGGATGAGCCGGTGGCGATCCGGGACGTGTCGTACGACCCGAACCATCCGACGCGGCCGAAGTTGACGATGGAGGTCTACGACCGGACGGGGGCGCGCATGGCGAAGATGTGGACTCCGTCCGCTGAGCAAGCGTCGCTGGTGTGCGAAATCGGGGAATCCTGTCCGCCTGTGATGCGCATCTCTGGCCTGGTGACGCCGGGCGAAAGCAAATACGGCGGGGAGGTAACCGTGGATGGGGTGAATCCATTCGGAGACGGTCTGCCTAACGAAGATTTTTTCGTCAAGCCGCTCCCTCCGGAGCACGCGGGTTGGGTGCGCAACCTCGACCGTCTGATCGGGTTGGTGCGCCAGCCGAACCTGGCGCGCCTTCTGGACGAAACGGTCGGCTCTGACGGGAAATTTCGAAAGGCGTATCTTGACGCGACCGCCGCGAAAAAGAAACACCACGCCTACCGGGGTGGACTACTCTGTCACTCTATTCAGGTAGCGAACAGCGCGGTGCGCGAGATAGTTCAGCATCCGGGACTGCTGGATCCTGATCTGCTCGTGACCGCCGCGCTGCTACACGACTTCGGCAAACTTTGGGAGATAGAGCAATGTGTCTGGAAGCAGGGGGAATACACAAACTCGGGGGATATGCTCGGTCATATCTTCATCGGTGCGAACCATCTGACATGGTTGTGTAAAGAATATGGGATGCCGGGCGAAATGAGCCGGGCCCTCATGCATGCGATCCTGGCCCATCACGACGATCTCGAATTCGGTAGCCCGGTTCGCCCCATGACCGCCGAGGCGATCCTGATCGCGAAGTGCGACCAGATCAGCGCGGAACTTACCGGGTTCGGCATGTTACAGGCTGGTAACCGACCGAAAAAGACCGTGTACGCCTTCAATCGCAAGTACTACACCGGTCAGGGAGTGAGCGAGCCTATACCGGCTCCGGCCGAGCCGCTACCGGACGATCCCGAGGAGCGGCTTCTGCGACGGTTGACGGGGATCGGCGGCTTGGGAGAGGAACGTGCGTACATCGGCGGATCGGGCGCGGTGTTCCTGCCCATCCTGGGCGTTGTCGCCGCCGGGGACGGTATCCGATCCTCATCCGAAGAAGGCGATGCGGAGGAACGTGAGATAATCCCGCCGCCGACCGGGGCTGACTTTCTGCTCCGCGTTATCGGCGATAGCATGATCGGCGCGGGGATTGTGGAGGGCGACCTGCTATTGGTTCGCCGCCAGGAGACGGCGCGGGTAGGGCAGATCGTGGTCGCGATGGTACCTGGGGTCGGTCCCGTAGTGAAGCGACTGACCGAGACCGGTGACCACCGCTTCCTGTCTAGTGAGAACCCGCTTTACGCGCCTATCCTTGTGACGGAGGGGGTGTGCATACAGGGAGTCGTGGTAAAGGTCGAGCGCGAGTTGTAAGGAGAACTATCGCCGGGGCGCGCGGGCATTACCCGCGCCCCGGCGTGATCGCGAACAAGCCTACTGCCGAACCCCGCGTAGGCCCGTCATCGCGCTGTTGCCCCGCGTGTCGCGCAGATTACGCTGGGCGACCGATGGGCGCATCCGCGCCGATTGCGCGTATGACTCCGGTAGCAGTTGCGTCATCACCGTCATGCTCGCGCCGCCGCCGCCCTTTTTAAACGTGATCGTCTTTGAAACGCCGTTGTATGTCGCCGTCACTGCTACCGTCGCATCCATCGGCGCGGCTTCGGCGAACACCGGCTTGAACGTCGCGGTCGCCGTGTCGTTCCCGACCACCACGTTCGCGGGGACAGGCAGCAGGCTCGGTTGCGCCGAATTAAGGGTCACTGTCGCGCCGCCCAGAGGCGCGTTCGCGTCCAGTCCGACTGCGATGGAGACGTCCTTCGGTTGCGTGTATGTGTACTGCGCCCCGCCGCCCGAGTAGCCGCCGGTCCGGTTCACAAACAAGCCCGCGAGCTTCGCGGGGTTCACCGTTATCGTGGCCTCGGCGCGGTTGCCGTTCGTGGCGATGATGTGTAGCACCGTCGGGCGTGTCACGCCGGGCAACTGCCCGCGAAACGTCGCCGTTGTCGCGCCGCCCGGCAACGCCACGAAGTCGGCGTCCAGTGGCACCGCGACGTTATCGCCGTCCAGCACCGCGTCCGTGCCGACTTCGGTCCCGAACGGGTCGCTTCTATCCACGCCGAAACTCGCCGTGAATGTCGGGTCGCCGCTCGCCTGATTCGACACGACGCTCAGATTCGTGACGCTCGGGTATGGTGCCTCGCCGGGGAACGCCATGAAGATACTGCGGTAGAAGACGCCGTTGCGAGCGAGCAACATGCGCGGCGCGTTCGCCTTCCATTGGTTCGCGGCGTCGAGTGACTTGGTGTAGCCCATCACGATGTTGTCGGCGACGCCCTGATCCGCCGGAACCGACACCGCCTCGCCGCCGTTCAGGTCGGTCATCAGCCGCCGCAGTTCGCCGGGCGGCAGGAGCGAGAGCTTGATCATCGTCACCGTGTTGTATGCCGCCGGGAACTGCTCGACATCGAAGTAGCCGAACTTGCCGCCCGGCTGGAGGTGAAGTTGCGTGTCCATCGCGCCCCGGTTGATCGCCGCGCCGTTTTGCACCGCGCTGTTCAGAACGCCGTCGAAGAGCGTGGTCGGGTCGGTCAGGTAGTGCTTGCACTCGTCGTAGCTCATTCCGAACGCCGACTCGCACAGGAAGTCGGCGGCGTCCTTCTTGATCGTCGCGATCAGATCCCGAAGCAACGTGATCCCGAGCGCGTCCAGAACGTCTTTCGTCACCGCTGCTACCATATCGGTAGCCGCCGCGACCCAATGCGGCTCGCCGAGCATGTAGCGCAGGTGGTCGCTGTAGTAGGCACCGATTATCTCTTTCACGCCACCCTTGCCGTCCATGTTCGCGGTCTGGTCGCGCGGGAAAAAGAAGATCGGTTGCGCGAGCGTGCGGCTGAACTCCGGGAACGCTGTCATCCCCTCGTCAATATCTCTGCGCCACCCCTCCTGGTACGTGATCCAGAGCGGGTGCGACACTGAATAGGCTTTCTGCGCCACGTCCCCCATTTTATAGTACGCGGTGATGCGGTCGTCGAGCGTTTGCCGCAGAGATGCCATCAGGTAAGGGAGCGACTTATTTTTGTCGTCGCCGGAGAGCAGGTTCGCCTGGGCTAGAATGCTGCCGGGCGCGTTTCTGACCATCGTGTCGTATACGAACGACGAAACGCCGTTGTCGAGCGAGATGTTGTAGTCGTCGCGGTACCGGAACTCCGGCGTCCGCTCGCCGATGTAGCCCTCCATAATGAAGTGACGCACGGCGTTCCCGGAAAGGCGCGGCTGTCCATTCTCGGTGTAGTGGAAGTTGAACTCACCGCCCGCGTAGTTATTGATATAGGTGTGCGCGAACATGTCGCCCGCCGCGTGCGCGAGGAACCCCATCGTGAACGCCTTGTTCGCGTCGGTGGTGTACTTGCCTCCTTTGAACGATTGATCGTACAGGAAGCGCATCCACGGGTCGGGGCCGGGGCCGTGCAGATCCACATCGCGATCATTCACTTTCCCCCCGTAGTTGCCGTCGCCGCCCGCCGGGTGGATGAGGAGTTGGCCGGTGGCGATGTCGGGGAACGCGTCGGGGCCGCAGACGCCCGCCATGTATTGACGGCGGTTCTGGCGGATGGCGGCGAGCAGACCATTATCGCACTGATATGTCCCAATGACCTTCTTCTTGCCACTGGCGTCCTTGAGGATCTGCCCGGAGGCGTAGTCCACGGCGTAGATGGTCACCTTGCCCCCATTGTCGAGGGCATCGTCGAGCGCGAGTTGCGCGAGATAAGCGTGGGTTACGGGCTTCCACGCATTTGCGGGCGGCGTTGCGATCAGGCAGGCAACCCCCGCAACGGCGAGGAGGACAGGGAGTTTAGGTTGCGTCACGATGTATAGATTCCCTTCGCGCCGTCTCGGCAGTCCGGGGCGGCTAGAGCGATGTTTCAAGATCACGCACAGCGTATATGCCCCGCGTGAGCCAAACGTGAGGGGAACGAGAACATCGCCCCGGCTCTCGATTGGGGGCTATACGAACGCGCAGTCGTTCCCGAGACAAGGAGAAGGGGAGAAGGGCGGCTAACTATCCTTTTAATGAGCACAGACGGATATACTCCCCGAACAATTGACAGCGGCGCGGTGTGCCTCTACTTCGACGAGGATACCACCGCTACCGTCCGCAACATATGGGCGCGGATCGCGGGGGCGGGGATCTCATCCGAAATGCCGGACGCGGGCTGGCGGCCGCACATCACGCTTGCGGGGTGCCATGACCTGCGCCTGTCCGATTATATACCCGCGCTACAAGAGTTCGCCTCCGGCATCGAACCGTTAGAAGTCTCGTTCTTCAGCATCGGGTTCTTTGGCGGGAGTCGCCACACGCTGTTTCTGATGCCGACAGTCACCAGGGAGTTACTCGACCTGCACGCGCGGCACGACCGGCTGGCTTCGCAACACTGCTCGGCGGTATCGCCCCACTACACGCCGCGCGGCTGGGTGCCCCACTGTACGCTCGCGCTGAATCTGTCGGCACGGGAGCTGGCACAGGCGGTGACGCACACTGCGGACTGGGGTATGCCGATCAAGTGCGGGCTAGAAGCGGTCGGTGTGGTCCGCGTGACCCGACCGACCGTGGAGGAGATGTGCCTGTTCAGACTCGGTTAGTAGCGCACAACCCGCGAGGGATGGAAGCCGCTCCCGACACGCGAGAGCAAACGCCGGTGAGGAGACCAGCTTGTCACCAAGAACCGCAAGGCGCATGAAAAGCAGGCAACAAAAAACGACCGTCATATGACCCTTCTGAGCTACGCGGTCGCCATACATCTCACGCCTCGTTCCCTCTTCTAGCGAACTCCAACGCGATTACGTATATATAATACCATGCTCCGCGTTGCGATTGCCACCCGGTGTGGATCAGAATGACCCTTGGAATTAAGGCGAGACTAACGAAAAAATTGAATTATTGCAACGAAAACAGTGTCTTAGGGTTGTGAATTGCGTTCTATATCGCGCAATCTGTCTCGTAATAGTATCTGACCAAAAAGATTTTTTCGCATCAGATTTCGTCCCCGGATGGGTAACAAGCGAACAGCACGAATAATGCTGTCTCTCCGGGTGGGCACGCCGCCCATCATACCCCGAAAGTTTTTTCACCAAGTTTTACCGACTGGGGCGGCGTGCCCGTGACAACTCTCCCTATAAACGACCGATGAATGCCGATTTGCGCGACATCTACTCGCTTAGGAACAGGATATTATGAACCCGATGCAATCTGCGACGAACCATCCCGACTCTTCTTCCCCTGGGTGTGGCACAGGCCCGAACAAGGCGACTGAGTGCGCAGGCCTGGTGACCGAGATGCGCCGCTTCTGGAAGTGTGAGACGGCGCACCGGGAACGTGGGGAACTGGGGAAAGCGGACGACGCGAAGCGGCGTGGCGATGCCGCGTGCGAGCGTGCGCTCGATCTGACTCGGGGGAGACTCTTAGCATACGCTTACGCCTACCTGCACGACACGTCGCTGACCGCGGATGGCGCACGCGACCTCACCCTCGCGCTGTATCAGAAGTGGCAGGATCTGGGAAGCGGCGAGAGTCCCTGAGGGTAAACGCGTGACCGGCACTGTGCGTGTCGTTAACCTATCGGACAAGCCGCTCTACGTTTCCCACGTCGCCACCTCCTGTGGTTGCACCTCGACC
>JAYUUO010000027.1:0-58634 GCA_043754515.1 Armatimonadota bacterium | reverse complement strand
CGCGGGGACCACGGTGAAACTGCTCGTGGTACCCGGCGGCGGCGGTAGATCACGCTACATTGTGCTAACGCTACGCGATGTTCTGTGACAGAATGTCGGGTACAGTGATTTTTGCCGACGGTGACGGTTGCCTCGTGATTTACCGCATTGGTTCCGCGACTCCCACTTCGGATCGCATTAGAAATCTCGCTACCAAGAATGAATACCCCTCCTTCGGTTGATGTGCTTGTGATCGGCGGCGGTCACAACGGACTTGTCTGCGCGAACTACCTGCGCCGTGCCGGGCATACCGTCGCCGTGCTGGAGCGCCGCCCTATCGTCGGCGGCGCGGTCTGCACGGAGGAGATATTCCCCGGCTACCACTACGACGTCGGTTCGTCCGTCCACATCATGGTACACCAGACGCGCATCGTCGAGGAGTTGAACCTCCGGGCGCACGGCTTAATCTACTGCCCGATGGACCCGTGGGCGACCTACCCTCTGCCGGACGGCTCCGGGCGCGTGATCTGCTTTCACAAGAGTATGGACGAGACCTGCGCGAGCATCGCCGAAGTGTCGCCCGAGGACGCGATCGCGTACCGCAAGTTCATCGCCGCCTGGACTCCCATCGCGCACGGCACGTTCAAGGCGTTCCTCGCCCCGCCGACCATGATGAACCTCGGTCGGCACGTGATGATGGCGAAGGGGCCGTCGCCGGGCACGGAGGAGTCCCTGCGGCAGACGTTCACCAGCTACGGACGGTTGCTACAGGAAACATTCACGTCCCCGCACGTCCGCTCCGCGCTGGCATGGCTCGCGGCGCAGTCCGGCCCCCCGCCGACCGAAATGGCGTCCGCGCCGTTCGCGACGTGGCACGCTGTTATCCACGAGACCGGCGCGGCGCATCCCAAGGGCGGCTCGGGTATGCTTACACGGGCACTGGCGTCCGCGCTCACGGCGGCGGGCGGGCACGTCTGTCTGGACGCGGCGGTGGAGCGGATTCTGGTCGAGGGGGGGAAGGCGACGGGCGTGGTGCTGGCAGATGGGACGATGATCCGCGCCGACGCCGTGGTCGCCGCGTGCCACGTCGTCACCACGTTCACAAAACTGCTCGCGCCCGCCGACGTTCCGGGCGACCTGCTCCGGCGCGTCGGCAACATAAACGTCGGCAACGGCTTCGGCGCGACAGTGCGCTGCGCGTCGTCCGAGCTACCTGACTACGGCGACGGCGGTAACGGCACGGCGACGAAAACGCACCACGGGATGCAGCTACTGTGCCCCACGGAGGAGTTCTTAGCCGACGCATACGCGGACTACTTCGCGGGCAAGCCGAGCGCGAAGCCGCCGGTGCTCGCGATGACGTTCTCACCGATTGACGACACGCTCGCGCCGCCGGGACAGCATGTATTATCGCTCTGGTCGCAGTACTTCCCCTACAAGCGGCGCGACGGCCGACAGTGGGACGGGTGCGCGGACGAGATGGCGGACTCGATCCTGGAAACGCTCTACTCCTACGCGCCGAACCTGCGCGGCAAGATCACGAACCGATACATCCAGACGCCGCTGGAGATCGAGCGGCGCATCGGCCTGCTCCAGGGGAACGTGATGCACGTCGAGATGAGTTTTGATCAGATGTTCGCGTTCCGCCCGCTCCCGGAGCTGTCGAACTACACGACCCCTATCCCCGGCCTATTTTTGTGCGGCGCAAGTACGCACCCTGGCGGCGGCGTGTTCGGCGCGTCCGGCCTGAACGCGGCGGGCGTGGTCGCGCAGAGCCTGCGGCGGCACTGGTGGGACCTGTCGCCCCGGCGTGGCGCGAGTCCTTCACCTGCCGGATAGAGTCAGAACAAACATCAGGAGTCCGAAGGCGACACACGCTAAACCGCCCCACGTTGACGTTTGGCTATGTACCTGCCGAACGGGCTTATGCCGCCGGACGAGACAGATGGCCGATTTTTGTAGAGGGCTGCATAGTTGTCGGCTTTGTAGGACAAAACCATCGAAGGCACCTGGCGGATGAACTCAGCCTCAACCTGGAAAAACGGGGATTCGACTACCCACTCATACATCTCTAATAGACGCTCGCTTGTTATATTCCTGTCGGATGAGGCACCACACGTTGCATACACATAGTCGAGAGACGCCTCTAACATGTCAAAGGCGCAATGTTTCAGTAGTTGACGGTCTGATTCGAGTATGCTTTTCAGTATGTAAAGGATCGTCGCGACCGATTTCGCCGAAGGTGAACTCAGAACACTGCCGGAGTCGTGATCTACATACACCTCTTCTAACACAAAGTTGAGTGTCGTCTCAATCTCGTTCCTGCTAATTATAACTCCCTCGGTTACCACCCTCCAGAGACGTTCGATGATCCCGTCGAGTCGACCGTGATCGTTGATCCCCTCAATCAAACAAACTGCATGGTAGCAAGGCATAATTCTATCTAAGACTACGAGCGACATGGCTAATACATCCCGATCATCGCTGTTTTCATCGTCTATAGCCGCGTAGAAGGCACTGCATAAGCCTCGCATATGAGACAAAAGGTCATCGTTCGAGTTGAGTATTACTTTCATGTTAGCCGTTAACCGCTCCCCCGTGGTCAGAGCAAGATTGGTCCACTTGCCAGGTCTGTCTCAACTACTACTTCCGCAGACATTCCGTGCTCGCCACTCACTATCGTCCGGCTAAGGCACCCTCGGCTGTCGCCTTGTTGGGCGCGGCTACGAAGCGTGCAAACAAGTAGTCGAACATAACTGGCGTTAAAGCGGATTCCTCTCTCGCCCAAGCGAGCGCGGTGCCGTCCGCGAGGAGCACGAATAGTTTTTCGTTGTGCCAGGAGCTACCGGCTTCAACCTTCATCGAAACTGTGTCGGCGATACGCCCGTCCCGCAGTGCTTCGATTACCTCATCCCAAAGACCGAAGTAAAACGCGCCCCGACCTACCTCCGGTAACGCGCCACCGAGGGACTGAGGCCATGCCGCGCCTATGAATTCAGAACCGCGAAACCATTGCCCGTCATACCGGAAGAAACTCCGCCACGGCCTGTGAAGACTACGCTCGTCGAACGATAGGTCGGGGTCGCCGCCGGAGAGATACCTGGCGAACGCATCCGCCGCCGTCCGCACTGGGTCGGCCAGCGTGCGTAGGCGAGTCGCGAATAGTATGCCGCCTTCCCCGCCGACCCGGTCAATAATCGACGCGTAATGAAGTAGCACGGCGCGAGCGGCGTTTGGGGCGGGGCTTGCTTCCCCGCCGGCAACAGAAGATCCGTATAATTCCGGCGCGATAATATCTCCCAAAGGGTTCATAATCAGAATATCCTTTGAACGTTGTCTCGGCGACGGCAGTGTTGATCGTGGGGCGAGTAGTACCGCGACAGCGGTAGTGAAGCCACGCGTCCCCATCGCGTGTAGATTGGCGTTGCATTCCTTGACCGCCTCGGTCCAGTTGTCAGGCAACGACTGGGATTATACCTGGTTCACTTCATGCAGGGAATGCCAGCAGTCAAACAAGGAAGTTTATTCCCGTTTTACCGACTACCGGACACGCACTCATCAAATATTTTCACCATCCGGTCCACGAACGACGGATCGTCAAAATAGCTCCCCTCTTCCATGAAGTCTATGAAATGCTCAACGGCGTATACACCACCGTCGAACAGATCCGAACGAGGGGTAAACATACAAATCAATGCCCGCATAGCGCGCCAGGAGGCTCGCTCTCTTCTCAAACCTTCATCCGCCTTATCCCGCTCACCCGACGGCCATGTCCGTGAGGTCCCCCATTTATCCGCTAGAGCGTCGCACCGCTTCCACAACTGCACGCGGAAAGGGACTACCTCGGTTTCCTCCTCCACGCCACAGAGGCGTTCTCCTTGGTCCACCAGAGGCAATAGATCCTCCGGCAGGAAGCCGCACTCGCGGAGCGACCGCGCCATGAACCGCACGTCGTCCGGGATGTAATCGCTGTCAGTGATGCTGTCATCGCGCATCCCGACATACGAATCTTCGTCCGCAAGATTCTGGTAATGATCCGACATGGAAAGCATGTTTCGAGGTCCTTCGTGTCATCATGAGACGCAAGCGTATACAAAGTCAACCCTGGCACCTAGAACACCTCGCCCGTTCCCGTATCCAGCGGCGTCCCGTACTGCCCCGTGTTGCTGAACACCGCCCCCGGCAACGCCTTCAGCCGGATCGTGAACGAGAACCCGCGCTCGGTGCGGAACCCGAACGGCTGATCCACGTATCGGAACGTTATCTCGTAGTCGTGCAGTATCCGGGTCAGCGCGAAACTCCGATAGTCGAACTTGTTCGTAAAGCCGTTGTAGCCCGCGAACGCCGTGAAGTTCGCCTTGTCCCCGAACAGCGGCGTTTCCAGCGACCCGGTGATCTGCGGGAAACGCTTCGTGCGCGGGTCGAACCGCAACCCCGAGTCGAACGCGAACCCGCCGGGCGCGCGGATCCGGATCCGGTTCGTCGCGTCCACGAGCACCTTGTTATTGATGTCGTACGTGGACGTGAACCGCGTCTGGAAAACCGGCGAGGGCCGCAGTGCGAGCTGCCCCGTCAGGTTCTGCCACGGGTTCTTCGGCCCCACCGTCATCACCGACTTCGCCCGCTGTATGTCATAGCCGGTTAGGAGCGACAGGCGGGCGCGGTAGGACTGTACGCTAAATGACGTCCCGAGGTTGTTGTTCGAGCCGATGGAGTCGAGCCGGAAGTTGAGCGGCGCGCCGCCGTAAGGGCGCAGGTAGCTATAGTTCAGGTTCAGCGAGCCGTCGCGCCCGACCTTCTGCGCAAGTTGCGGCGACGATTCGAGCACGTACTGCGCCGCGTCGCCACTCGCGTATAAATACTGCCGGAAGCCGCCGTTCACCGTCAGCGTGGTCGCGCTACGCGGCGCGAGCGGGTACGTCCGGCTCCCGTCCAGGTCGAACAGGGCGCGGTTCGTGGTCACCTTCGTCGGGCTTTCCACGAATCGCCCGAAGCCTAGCGAGACGTTCAGCGGCAGGTTCGCGAACGCGCCCCCAATGCGCTGGCCGCTAGTGCGGAACGTGAACTCAGGCAACCGCTCCGTTCCGGCGAAGAAGTTTGACGAGCCGGACGCCCCGCGTAGCCGCGCCACGAACGATTTGTTAGCCTGGAAATCGAGGTCGAAAACGCCCACCTGCCCCGTCGCCGACAGGTCGCCGTTCTGCTCGGTGTGTCCCGAAGTCGTTGTCGTCGCGGAACTGTTCTGGTCGGTGCCGTTGAGCCGGGCGCGGACCCGGAACTTCTGCCCGAAACGCTCCTCCTGGGTGATCGTATACGCCTCGTTGTTCGACACACTAGTTTGCAGGTTGCTGTTGCTCAGGTTGTACGTGACCGTGGTGCTACTCGGCCCGACCAGGCGCGTCGCGCTGATCGTGCTGTTCTGCGTCCGCGAGTTCTGCGTCGCCGCGTAGTACGAGTTGTTCTGGAAGTCCGTCGCAAGCGAAACGTCCACCTCACCGAACCGCTGGAGATGCGCCAGCCGCCCGTTCGAGTTGGTCACGTTACGGTTTCGGTCGCGCAAGCCATACAGCACCAGCGTGCCCGCCGCGACGTTCGCGAACCGGTACGCCTGGTCTATCCCGAGGCCGACACCCTTCTTCTCCATCAGGTCAATGCGAAGCAAGCCGGGATAATCCGGGCGGCCGAGGCGCGGGTAAAACTGCGTCAGGGCGTACCCAAACGCTGTTTTGATGAAGTAACCTTCCTCGTCAGTGCGCCCGACCTGTGGCGTGAACGACGTCCGTATGTCATCGCGTATCGGCACCGACAGGTACTTCACCGTGAAAACCCGCTTATTGTACTGATAAAACGACGTATTACGCAGGATCACGCGGTCGTTCGGAACGACCTGTGCCCGCGCGAACTGGAAGTGGTAGTGCGGCAGGGGAAAGTCACAGGTGGTCAACTGCCCGTTCTCGGCGACGGTCACCCGTCCGGTGCGCGTGACCGTCTCGCCTTCCAGGTAAAGCGGCTCCTGGAGGCTGGGACCGACCAGGTCGGGCGGGACGATGGTGTGCGCCTTGCGCGCCACGAAGTCGCGGGTGACCGTGTTCAGCGAGACGTAGTCCGCGTACACCGTCTGCCGCGCCGTCTCCAGCCGTGCCCGCCCCGAGAGCGTGACCACGCGCGTCTTGCTGTCCACCACCGCCCGGTCGGCGAACGCGCGGTAGCCGTTGTAGCGGATCACGACGTTGCCTTCCGCGATGTAGACGTCCATGTTGCCAGGATCGGTGTGGAAGTCCTTCTCCGCCTCGACATATATCTTGCCACGCTCATCCTCGGGGAAGGAGAATGCGTCGTCGGGGGCTTGTGACTCGGGCCGTGTCAGCGTCGGCGGCGCGCCGATCGCTTGCGACGGGGGCAGGACGATAACGCCGCCCGCGCCGTTTCGGGGCGCGTCGAGTAGCGTGCCCGGCGTTGTCGGGGAGCCGTCCATCGGGGAGGAGAGCGGCGGAATTGTCACGGGCGGGGAGGGGGCGGGCGGAGCGGGCGCGGTTTGCGCGGGGCGAGACGGCTCCCGGACCAACACCGGCGCGAACGGCATTTCTACTCCTGCACCCGCAGGAGCCAGACGCCGACCGCGGTGAAAAGCACCGGGGTGAACAGCGCGGCGAAGAGCGGTGAGACGTAGCCGCCCAGCCCGAACCCTTTCATGAGAAGCAGCGTATTCCAGCCGACGAACACCACCACGATAGACAACAATACGCCGGTGAACGCGCCGGTGCGCGCGAACCGGAGTGTCAGCGGGGGCGAACAGAGCGCGAACACGAAGCACATCAGCGGGAGCGTGAGTTTGAAGTAGCGGTCTACCTCGATCTTGCGGGCGTCCGCGAACCGCTTCTGTCGCAACGCCTCGGTCTGCATCCGCGTCAGGTCGGCGTACGACTGCTGGTTACGCGCAAAGTCGTTGGGCGGGTTATACACGCTGGAAAAGTCAATCCGAAGGTTGATCAGCGTCGGCTCGGCGGTCGCCATCACCTCCAACGAGCCGTCCGGGCAGAAGTGGAATCCGTGTACCTTGCGTAGCTCCCAGATCCCGTTCTCGTACTCGGCGGACCCAGCGGTGACGACGTCGGCGAACTCGCCGTTGTTCTGGTTCGCGGCGTGGTTCGCGTTGCGTATCACGATCACGTCGTTGAACCGGAACCGCTTGCCCTGCACGACCTGTTGCGCGGAGTTAAATGAGATCAGGTAGTCGTCCACCGCGAGCGACCGGCCACCGCTCACCGGGTCTTTAGGCAGATTGTAAAGCACCGCCTCGACGTTCCGTTGCTCGGTGAACGCCCACGGCACGACCTTCTCGCTGAGGTAAAAGTCCCCGGCGGCAACGAGCGCGCCGAAAAGAAATATCGGAATAAACGTGCGGAAAAGTGATTGCCCCACGGAGCGGAGCGTGGTCATCTCCAAGTCGCGCGCCATGCGGTTTACGGCGAGCGACGCCGAGAGTGCTACGGCGACGGGAAGTGTCATGGTTAACACAGTCGGGATGTTCAGCACCAACATCCGCGTAACCATCTCCAGCGGCCATTTCTCCTGTAGCAACCGCTCCAAAACGGCGTACAGGGTGTTTCCAACCAGCATCATCAGCACCGCGAACGTGCTGATAAAAAACGGGAGCAGGAGTTCGCTCAGGATATAGCGGTCAGATAGTCGCATGGCGGGGATTACACCGGTTTTAGACGCGCGAGGACACGTCGTCCTTCACGCCCGACGGATTATACCGCGAACGGTCCCCGCGCCGTTCGGCGGTTCCTGAACTACCGATACCAACCCGCGTAAGGGCAGGACCGTTGAATCTCAAGGGGACAAAAACCCGATCATCCCTCCCGCAACTACCTACCCGTCGTGCCGAGGGCACTCCGAACCAGCGCGTCGCTCTCCTGCCAGAGCCGGCTGGCCACCCGCTCGTCCGTGGCGAGCGGGTTTGTCGTAACCACTTTCATATTGTCGAAGTAGGCACCGGATGTTCCCGCGAGTTCGGGCGCGGTTGCGATGAAGAGCGAGTTGACCGCGCCCTGTTCCGAGGTCAGCAGGAACGGTTTCATCAGTTTCCACAGGAGACCGAGTGCAGTCGGCACACCAGTGTCGCCGAGCGCGGTCGAGACCGCGCCGGGGTGTAAACTGTTCGCGGTGATGCCCTCGCCGGAGACCCGCCGCGACAACTCGTTCGCGTGAAGTATGTTGGCGAGTTTCGACTGCCCATAGGCGGTAAGTGTGTCGTACTTCTTCGCCGCCATCAGGTCGTCGAAGTTCAACACCGCCCGCGCGGCGACGGCGGATGAGACGTTCACGACGCGGGCGGGCGAGCCGGGCAACCCGCCCGCGCCCGCGCGTAACGCCCCGAGGAGCCGGTTGGTAAGATGAAACGGCGCGAGGTGGTTGACGGCGAACGTCTTCTCGTAGCCGTCGGTGGTCGTCTCGCGTTTGTACACGAAGACGCCCGCGTTGTTGACCAGCAGGTGCAAAGCCGGGTAGGCGATCAGTATCGCTGTTGCCAGGTCGTCAACGGCGCGAAGCGACGCGAAATCGGCGAGGAACAAGGCGGGCGCGGCTTTGCCTGTCTCGCGGGCGACCATCGCTTGCGCCGCCTCGCCTCGCTCGCGGCTCCGGCAGACGAGAAGCACCGTCGCGCCCGCGCGGGCAAGCCCTAGTGCCGTCCACAAACCGATGCCGGAACTCGCGCCGGTCACGACCGTGACTCGACCGGACTGATCCGGGGGGGTATAGTTTTTCGCCATGTGTGTTATCCGTTCGTGTGTGTAAACATATTCACGTACTGCCGCGAGAGGGTCGCCTTATTCCGGCTTGCCGTCTTTCTTGTAAGCCTCCAGCGCGTCCGATAAGTCGCGCAGTTTAGAGACCACGGACGGGATGTCGAGCCAGTAGAAAACTTCCTGACCTATTTTCTCGTTACAGACCACCTCCGCGTCGCGTAACACCTTCAAATGGTGCGACACGGCGGAGCGGCTGATGCGGAAATTACTCGCCAGATCCGTGACATTCAGCCGATCCTGTTTGCCGAGCACGAACATGATCTCCAGGCGCGCCGGGTCGCCGATCGCGGTCAAAAAGCGTGTGACTTCCTGTTGTGTTGGCATATCGCGCTTAACAATACCGCGCTTTATCACAAAGCACCCGGCGGGTCATGTGAGCATGTTCATTCGCACTCACATATTAGCGCGGATGATACGTATCCGTAAGTCACCGCGGCGGCACTCCGGCATTGGTAGAATCCACCGCTAGCCAGCCCGCTTGTATATAGTGGGCGAGTTCAGCAGAATACCCACGAGAATGGCGAGAAGATCATCCATGCTGTCCGGCACGATGAATTGACTTACATCTTGCGTAATCGTTTTGCCCGCCCGGTCGAGAACGCCGAACCGCCAAACGTCCCCTACGGAGACCGCGCCATAAAGACAGGAAGATTCCGCGCTCGCGTACATATCAAGCGCAACCATCTCGGCCGACAGTTGCGTGAACCCCCGCGACAGGTCGGCGTTTTTCGCCTCGATCACGACTAGAGCGTTCTCCTTTCGCAGGAGATAATCGAGGCTGCCGTGGAGACGTGGAGAAACATCGAACGGGTGTTCCGATGCCAGATCCGCGCCTGCGCAACGCGCTGCTTCCAGAACGATAGGTGCCATTAGAAACTCGCGCCGCGCCATCTCGCTGTTGAAGCCGACGACGCGGATCGCCGTCTCTATCTGTCCGCGCAAGGACGCCCGTCTGTCCGAAGGAATGTCGGAGACGGCGACCGTCGGGAGCGCGATGGAATCGCGCGAACCGGTAGCCGAGCTCCGCGAGCACGGTTTCGGTGCCAACGTTAAACTCGGCGTACTGCGAGAAACGCACCGACTCCGGCAACACAAAAGGGGAACGCATACAAGTTTGGTCTCTGCCCGCTATTGTACCGCCGACGGCACCGCGACCGGGCGGCGTAACCGCGCGATGCGGCGCACCGTCTGTGAGGCATGAGAAGCATCGCGACAACCCATCCCGCGTCCTACCCCGCGCAGTATTACCGCGTCGCGTCCCACTGGAGGCGCGTGGATGCGACGCTTTCCGCCACCGGCTCGATCGGTGCTCTCGGCGTTCTGTACCTGATCTTGGCCACGAACGCTCCCATCCCGATGCTCGCGGGGTATGGGGCGATCTTCGGGTTCATCGGCTGGCTCGGTATCGTAAACCTTCGCAAAACACTCTCGATTCGCGTGCTTCTATTTTTCGCGAACCGCACGGGCGCGGTCGGAACGTTAGTCTTTGGCGAAGCCCTCGCCCGCAACGCGGGTGCGGTGGATGCCCAGGCGATGCTTCTCGGCCGTATTCCACTCGCTGATTTCGGCTACTCCGAGGCCGCGCCTGACTTCGACCACGACATCTGGCACGCGCTGGGCGACGTCCTCGCAACCCTCGCCAGCCTGATCAGCTCTTTACGCGAGGATTGGCTTACGCTCGGCATAACGGACACCGCATTAGTGCTCGCCGACTTGGAACGGTTTGAGGCGCGGCTCCGGCAAGCCAACGTGGACGGTGTACCGTTCCGGTTTCTGCTACGATACGGCGACGCGATCTCGTTCGCTGAGCCAGTATTCGACTATGGATACTTCTAAACCGCTTGCGCAACCCCCCCGTTCGCCGTAAAATCGAACGATCATTTTAACGAATAAAGGACGCCGTTTGTCACTCGCGGAGTGGCTCCGGCACAGCGAAAATATACCATGTCGGGACATAGTAAATGGCACAACATCCGTCTGCGCAAAGGCAAGCAGGACGCGGTGCGCTCGAAATCGTTCACGAAACTCGCCAACGAGATCATTATGGCGGCTAAGGGAGGCGGCGGCAACCCGGACCTGAACCTTTCATTGCGGCAGGCCGTTGACAACGCCCGCAAAGCATCCATGCCCGCCGAGAAGATCAAGCGGGCGATCCAGCGTGGTACCGGCGAACTCGAAGGCGCGAACTACGAGGAGCTGACCTACGAGGGCTACGGCCCGTCCGGCGTCGCGGTGCTCGTGCAGTGCTTCACTGATAACAAACAGCGCACCGTCGCCAATGTCCGCTCCATCTTCACCAAAGCCGGGGGCCGCCTCGGTGAGTCGGGGAGTGTCGCCTACCTGTTCGAGTCGAAGGGGCTATTCCTATTCGATCCCGGCGCGACCACGGAGGACGCGCTGATGGAGGTCGCGCTGGACGCGGGCGCGGAGGACGTGACCACGACCGACGACGGTGGCTTCGAAGTTTCCACCGCGTTCGAGGACTTCTTCCGGGTTAAGGAAGCCGTTGATAAGGCGAAACTGCACTACATCTCGGGCGAAACCGCGATGATACCGGTCACCATGGTGATGATCAGCGGCAAGGACGCCGAGCAGATTCTAAAGATGATTGACCGGCTCGAAGAGGACGACGACGTACAGAACGTGTATGCCAACTTCGACACACCCGACGACGAGGTATAGAAGCGATCATTTCGGGGGCGGGGCAAAATGCCCCGCCCCCGACTGAATGACCTGGAGTGCCTACGGCTTGCGGCGCAGGAACGCCGGGATGTCTATCGTGTCCTCGGCGGTCAGCGTCGCCGTGCGCGACGGCTGGGGGGATTGATCCCTCTGCGCCTCGGCCATATCGCTACCGTTCGCGCTGGCAACTGTGCTACCCATCGCAGGCATCGCTACCGGTCGCCGGAGCGGGGTGGTCGCCGCCGCCGGGTACGATTTCACCGCCGTGGTCGCGACCTGACGCGCCTCGAAACCGGTCGCGAGTACCGTGATACGTACCGCGCCCATCAGGCGCGGGTCGATCACCGCCCCGAAGATGATGTTCGCGTCCTCGCCGTCGGTGCCGTTCTGGATCAGCTCCAACGCCTCGTTCACCTCGGCGAGCGTCAGGTCCGCGCCTGCCGTGACATTCACGAGCACGGAGCGGGCACCCGAAATGTCGGTCTCGAGGAGCGGCGACGAGATAGCCATCTGCGCCGCTTCCACCGCGCGGTGATCCCCTTCGGCGAACCCGATGCCCATCAGAGCCGTGCCCGCGTCCGACATGACCGCCTTGACGTCTGCGAAGTCAACGTTGATCAGGCCCGGAATCGTGATGATGTCGGAGATACCCTGCACACCCTGCCGCAACACGTCGTCGGCTTCCTTGAACGCTTCCATCAGGGTCGCCTTCTTCTCGACGACGTTTAACAGCCGGTCGTTCGGGATGATGATCACCGTGTCCACGTGCTGGCGCAGGTTATCAATCCCTTGGCGGGCGAGGCGGTCGCGGCGCGGCCCCTCAAAGCGGAACGGCTTGGTGACCACGGCCACGGTGAGAATGTCCATTGAGCGGGCGATCTCGGCGATGACCGGACCCGCACCGGTGCCGGTGCCGCCGCCCATGCCCGCCGTGATGAACACCATGTCCGCGCCGTCGAGGGCTTTCTGGATGTCGGAGCGTGACTCCTCGGCGGACTCGCGACCGCGTTCGGGGTCGCCGCCCGCGCCGAGCCCCTGCGTGAGGCGGACGCCGAGTTGCAAGGTGTTGTCCGCCGATGAGGTTGCCAGAACCTGTACATCGGTGTTCATCGCCCAGAAGTCCACGCCGGACAGGCCGGCCTCGATCATGCGGTTCACGGCGTTGGTACCGCCCCCGCCCACGCCGATCACTTTAATTTTCGCAAACGGTTCCGGTATTACCATCGAATAACTCTTGTTGCTCCCTGCATGCCCTGTTGATAAATTTGATTGGTTGTTTTTAGTCAGCCACGCGCGTCGCGCGACATAATGTTGCGGTTTTAAGCGCAAGGCTATACACTACATGCCGTATAGCCGCGCACCATGGTGTACGTGATGTTGTGTTCGCGTCATTGTATCGGCGTCTGCGCGTAATTTCAGTCATTACTTCTACTTTTCCTCCGTGAACTATCGTTCGCCGTTCGGTCCGCCCCGCGAAGGCGCGGCACCACTCTAACTCAGCAATCGCTGGACGCACGGAGATATTTATCCGCGTCGCTCTTGACAGTGTATAAAGGCGGTGGTACCATCTCGCCGTGCCGGAGTTTGCCTGGTAATGTAGGCGAACGAATGGCCATCAATCGAATAGTTCAGGTTCCTCGGTAGGTGAGGTTCCCGCGTAACACATAAGCCACTGCCCTGCAACATCCAGAGATGTCCGCGATGGGTATAACAGGCACTCCCGAAATAAGGGTTTGCTTAACGTGGCTGGGAGGACGATCCGTCGTTCTTCTCTTACGGTGCGCGGTGCCGAAACTCAAACGAGTGGGGAAAGCAGGGGGTGAGATCATTCGTGATAGCACTCCTTAGCACGGCTGTCTTTTGCACAGCGTGTCACCCTTTTCCCGCATGTCCGGGCAGAGGGTTTTTTGTTTTTTAAGGCATCAACCGCCCTGCCCGTTTCGTTTCGGACCGCTTGCAAACGAAAGGTAACAATATGGACGCAGACAGTAGCGATTTTCACATCGTACAAATCACAACCGAATATGTCGCGTCTCCCTTTTCCCTGGGGGCGCGGCTTTCCGTGACGATGCCGAGCGCCATGTTCCCGCCCCCGCGCCTTTTGTAAAGCGTAGGGTTCCCCGAACCGCGCCCCGCCTTCTCACGGAAGAACGAACTTTCGTGAAGAAGCGGGGCGTTTCTGTTTACGCCGCGCCCCGCCCCCCCTTCACTCCGAACGACGCGACCATCATTATGTCAGGATGATGAAGCAATGTCAGGCAGAGCCTGCCGCATCCTTTCCCGAGTGGCAACAAGCGACATGAGCCAGGAATTCGCCCGTTAATGACCGGTTAGAAGGAAGAAGAAATGAAAACAATGCGCGACTCAACCCACACAATCCTGTCCAACGCCGCCTTCGCGGCTGTTGTAGGCACCTACCTCCTCGCCTGTACGGCCGCCTATGCGCAGAAGAGCGCGGAGCCGGCACCAGCGGACACCACGAAGACCACGACCACGCCCGCCGATAAACTGGCGAACAAGACCAACGTCATCGGCTTCCAGTTCAACAGCCAGGCCACCGTTATCTCGCAGAGCCTGCTCAAGTTCCGCAGTCCGTACAGCGGCGACTTCAGCTTGATCTCCCGCGACGAGACCGAGGTCTCCGAATCATTCACGCTCTATATGGGCGTGCGCGTCCGCCCGAACTTGGACATCTACATTGACCCGGAGGAGGTCGCGGGCCTCGGCGTCAGCAATTCGCTCGGCACGGCGGGGTTCCTGAACGGCGAGGTGATCCGTAACCCGCTCCTGAACAGCGAGCCGTATCTCGCCCGTTATTTCGCGCGCTACATGATCGCGACCGGCAAGGGCGAGGAGGTAATCGGCGGCGGCATCCACCAGGTCGGCGGCAAGCAGCCGACGCACCGGCTCGTGCTGACCGGCGGCAAACTCGGCACGAACGACGTGTTCGACGTGTCCTCCTACGCGAACAGCGCGCGGACGCAGTTCATGAACTGGGCACTCCTGAATAACGGCGCGTATGACTACGCCGCCGACACGCGCGGCTACAGCCGAGGGGTCGCCGCCGAGTGGATCGCCCCGACGCATGCCATACGGTTCGGCTCGTTCCAGATGCCCACCGTCGCGAACGGCATTGATCTCGCGAACAATTTGGCGTTCAACCGGGGCGATCAGCTCGAAATCGAACTGCACCCCCACGCGGTTCGCGGGAAGGCACCGACCATTGTCCGGCTACTCGGCTTCCGCAACATGGCGCACATGGGCGACTACCGCGAGGCCATCGCGCAATCGGCCGCGAGCGGAACGCGCCCGGACATCACGAAGGCGGCACACGTCGGCGCGATCAAGTACGGCTACGGCATCAACATCGAGCAGGCACTAGCCGACGACGGCGCGACGGGAATTTGGGCGCGTCTCGGGGCGGACGACGGCAAAACCGACTCGTTCGCGTTCACGGAAATAGACAGCCACGTCTCCTTCGGCGGGCAACTGTCCGGGGCACAATGGCACCGCCCGAAAGACCGGTTCGCCACTGCGTTCGTGTCAAACGGCCTGTCATCGCCGCACCGCGACTACCTCGCCGCAGGCGGTTACGGGTTCATCATCGGCGACGGCAGACTGAACTACGGGCGCGAGCAGATTTTCGAGAGCTATTACACGTTTCAGTTAAACCCGACGGTCGGCCTGTCGCTCGATTACCAGAGGCTGACGAACCCCGCGTATAACAAAGATCGCGGGCCGGTGGATGTGATCTCGCTACGTACGCACATCGAGTTCTAGGAGCCGGGTTCGAGAGAGGGATAAACGTATAGGGAGAACTGGGCCATCCGCCCGGTTCCGCCCGGACGAGGCAGGAAAGGGACGGGGTACGAGCATGATTACAACGACGGGACAAGAAACCAACAAAGAGATAGTCGGTACCAACGCCGCGAAGCCGAAGGGCATCTTGGTGAAAAATCAGTGGCAGAAGAGGCTACTCACACATCTGCTCATTATCGGTCCGGGCCTGATCGTGATGGAGGCGGATAATGACGCGGGGGCGGTCTCGACCTACACGCAGGCGGGGGCGCAGTACGGGTTGCATCTGCTCTGGCTCATGCTGTTGCTATTGCCGGTGTGCTACTTCGTCCAGGAAATGGTAGCGCGGCTGGGTATAGCGACCGGGCAAGGGCACGCCGCCATCATTTTCAAGCGGTTCGGCAAGTGGTGGGGCCTTTTCTCACTTTTCGACCTGTTGCTGGTCAACTTCCTGACGCTTGTCACGGAGTTCGCCGCGATTTCGCTTGCCACGACGAAGATGGGGATCCCCCCGGTAGTCGCCGTGCCGGTCGCGGCGGTCGCTCTGATCGCGCTCGTGCTTTCGGGGGGTTACCTGCGCTGGGAGCGGATCACCATCTTCCTGTGCATCGCCGACCTGTTCTGGATTGCCATGGCGGCGGCCTGCCACGCCGGTTTCATGCCGGTGCTGAAGAACACATTTATCCCGAACCTACCGCCGAAGGGGATCACGCCGGATCTCGTCCTTCTCGTCGTGGCGATAGTAGGTACGACGATAGCACCCTGGCAACTGTTCTTCCAGCAGAGCGCGGTCGCCGACAAGAAATTGCGGTTCAAGGATCTGGGGAGCGCACGCCTCGATACCCTGATCGGATCGTGCTTCACGGTCATCGTGGCGGGCGCGATGATCTGCGTGGCGAACGTTATGTATACACACCACATCAACTACACCGACCCCGCGCAGATGGCGGAAGCTCTCGGCCCCATCGTCGGTTACTGGGTTCGCACCGGGGTGTTACTGTTCATGATCAACGCGGCCGTTCTGGGTACGACCGCCATCTCGCTGGCCTCGGCGTGGGCTTACGCGGAGGTGAAGGAGTGGCCGCACAGCCTGCAAATGCCGTTCGCGAAGGCGAAAGGGTTTTACCTGACCTACATCGGTTGCACACTCGCGGCGGCGGCGGTCGTGCTGATCCCGCGTGCGCCGCTACAACTGATCATCATCGGAGTACAGGTTCTGGCGGGGTTAATTCTGCCGTCGGCGATCATCTTTTTGCAACTACTGCTCAACGACCGCGAGTTGTTGGGCGACGAGTTCGTCAACAAGCCGTGGAACAACGTCGTAAACTGGACGATAGTCGCGGTGCTGTTCGTGCTGTCGCTCATCCTGGCGGTGCAAGTTATCGCGCCGAACCTGATCCCCGGCGGGTCGGCTTAACAGTTACGAAGGAAGAAGGAAAAGACAATGACTCAACAAATGACCACGGACACGCTGAGCGGCATGAGCCCGACCGATCACGATCTGTATGTCGTTCATCCCCTGGATGACACCCCGGAGAAGAAGCGGAGTGCCGAGGGTCTGGGTACCATTAAGCTGACGCCCAGCGTCCGGATATCGTTGCTATTGCTACGCGGCTACCTGATCCTCGTGGTGTTGCTCGCGTTTTATCGCATTTTGACCCTCGCCGAGATGTTCGGACACGCGCACCCGCATTAAACGAGCGCGACAAAAAAGCATCCACGGCGGGAAACCGCGACAAGGGCGCGGGCGGGTCGTGCTTCGCTAGACCCGCCCGCGCCCGTCGCCCGTCCGACTAAACGGGGACGGATCATCACGGCGGCTACGCGGCCCGGTTCAGTAGCGCGTCCATTTTCTCAACGAGCCGCGGCAGTTCCACTGGCTTCGTGTCGTAATCGTCGCACCCGGCTTGCAACGCCTTCTCGCGGTCGCCCTGCATCGCGTGCGCGGTCAGCGCAATGATCGGCACGGTCGAGCCGGTGGCGCGGATCGTCCGTGCTGCCGTCCATCCATCCATACGCGGCAGACTCATGTCCAGAAGGATCATATCCGGCTGCTCGCTCGCCGCCTTCGCGACGCCCTCCTCGCCGTCCACCGCGATCAGAATCTCGTGCCCTTTGCGCTGAAGACGCCGCCCGAGCATGTCGCGGTTATCCTCGTTATCCTCCACCAGCAGTATCCGAGCCATCGCTTTTTTATCTCCTCGATCTTTCGTGTGAACCTACCGCTCCAGAATCGCCGGACGGTCCATCGCACCGAGCGGCGTCCGAACGTGTACCGCCGGGAAGTCGGGGGATGGGGTCAGTAGCACCAGCCCTTCCGGCGTGGCGAGTACCGTGTCTTCCGTCTTCGTACCCGTGATGGACGGATTCCACGCGAAAGCCTGGTTTACCTGCACCGTCGCATGGATACCTGGCACCGCCAGATAATCGCGCCCCGCGTATCCCGTCGCGCCGCCCTGATGGTGTAAAGTCCACTCGTCCGCGTACCCGACCGAAGCGTAGGCTTCCCGGCCCGCGTCGAAGAGGGCGGCGACATCCGCGCCCGGCACCGTGCCGAGGTTGAACACCGCGTCCACGTAGCAACACGCTTCGTGCCGCTTCCGAAGGCCAACGTCCGGCGCACCGAACGAGACGAGGCGCGTCACGCACGCGATCAGTCCGAACGCCTGCGCGCACGTCACGAACATCACGACCCGCTCCACAATTTTGTCCGTCGGGATCGGGTGCCGGTAGCGATTGATCCGCTCATCCGAGGCGACCAGCGTCAGGTACGGCGTCACCCCTTCGTCCGTCAGGTAGTGGTCGAGCATTGCGCCGACCTGGTGCTCCGTCATGCCGGGATTGATCACCTGCGCCGTGGCACTCATCGCCTGACCCGCCACGGTGCCAAGCCACTTATATCGCTCGACTTCCGCCGGGGTCAGTTCGTAGCGCAGGCAGGCGAGATCGGCCCCACCGACCATGGTCAACTTCGCGCCGCTCAGCATCGTGTCCACCGCGAGCGTGCCGCCGTCCACGAGTTTCGCCGCCTCCGCCGCCGGGCTGAACGCATACCACGGACCGGTCACGAACCGGAACCCCTGCTCCTCAAGCCCTTCCTCTTCCCGCAAACGTGGCTCCTCGATATTATCGCAGAGGATATATTTGCCGCCGTCCGCCAGATAAAGCGCGTGCCCGACCCCCGCGTCGCTCCCCCGAACGACATGGTTGTCGCGCCCGCACGTCGCCCAGGCGAAGTTACGGGTATTGCTGATAATCACCCCCGCATAGCCGTGCTTCGCCAGGAAAGCAGTTATACGGCGATTCTTCTCGCCTACCTCATCCGTGGAAACATCGAAACGCATTGTCAGGGGTCTCCATAATCTGCCTTGAATTTCGATGTAGATTCGCCGGGGCGGGGGTGTACTCCTCCCCGGTGGCTGGGGTGCCCCGAACGGCAGGGCGATTTTGTCACAGTCACAGTTTTGTTGCTTGCATCCTGATCGCGAGAACAGGCGGTGGAGCTTTCCGACCGGCGAGCGGATACCGGGTCGCGGGTGGAAACGCCCCGCTGTCCGACGCGGAGCGCGACCCACCGGCAACGTCCACGTCCACGTCCCGTCGCCCCGCGCGACCTACCGGAAACGTCCCGCACCGGAACGCGCACGTTCCGCGCGCTCCAGAAAGGTCCACCGCCCTGGAATGAACCCGCCCGTGTCCGAATCAGAACCCAGATGGTACAATTCTGTGCATAATGTCCAAGCCCATCCCCTCTTCCGAACCCACGCCGCCGACCGAACCGCGCCGCAAAATCACCCCACTCGGCGTCGTCGGGATCGGTTGCGGCGTGATCGTGGGATTCCTACTTCTGGTAATCGGGGTCGGCACCGTGATGCTGAACACCGAGCGTGATAAGCCTTTGAACACCGCCGCCGAAGTCGCCGCGCTCGATGGGGTTCCGGTATATCCTCAAGCAAAGATTGACGAGGAGATGACACGTAGCGCGCGGGTCACCCGTCTCTTTCGGGGCTTGACCCCCGCGAGCAATATGACTGCGGTCGGATTCCGCACGCCCGACACCCCGGTGAAAGTGCTCCCCTTCTACGACACCCAGATGGCGGGACTCGGCTTCACCAAAACGCAACTCGGCGGGGCGGGGAAGGCGGGTGCGAGTTACGTCATGGGCGCGACTACGGTGGTTGTGCAGATGAACCCCGAGTCGGGCGAAGATTGGCGACTGGTGGTGATGCGCCTCGACGCGGGCGCGAAAGCACCGCTCGGAAAGCGCGACGACACTGTTTCGCCGGAAGATTTCAAGAAGGTCATGCCAGTTGGGGGAAAGGTGCCCCAGAACAAGAAGAAGACGGAGCCGGAGTAGAGCCTGACACTCACGGGTTCGTCCACGCGCGGCGGTGCGCGGGGCGACTAGGCGTCCGCCGCTACAGGCTTTTCACCAGCAGTTCGAGCGCGGCGATATATGCCTCGAATGCCTTGCGACCGGCGGGGGTCGGCGTGTACGTTGTGCGGGGACGTTTGCCGACGAACTCTTTGCGCACCGCGAGGTAGCCGTGATTTTCCAGCACCGAAAGGTGCGTAGACAGGTTACCGTCCGAAACGTTCAGGGCAGATTTCAGGAAGTTGAAATCCACCTCGCCGTGCGCCATCAGCGTGCTCATAGCCCCCAGTCGCACCTTCTGGTGGATGGCATCGTCGAGCCGCTCTAAACACGCTTCCAATGTTTCGCTACCGGTGTCCGGTCTCCGCAGTGCCGCCGTCATTCGTATCCTCAGTTCCGTCCTTTAGCTATTGCCGAAAAAGTTTACCGCCTACCGCGAGCTTACCAGCCGTATTTGCGCCCCATGTACGCCCCGTACCAGATGTGAACACCGCCGAACGACAGTGCCATCATTAGCGCGGGTGCCGTCTGCGGCAGGAACAGCGCGGGTGCCGTCTGTGGCAGGAACAGCGTGACCGCCCCCGCCACCAAAAACACCCAGCCGAGCACCGACACCTCGCGCACCGAGAACTGCCCGACCGCGAGCAGTGCCGCCGCGTACGCCAGCATCCAGACCCCGTAGATGTACTCGCCGATCAGGTTCGAGTGCAAGAGATAGAACGCGGAAAGGATCACGCCCACCGCGACGCCGGGAGCTGCCGCCCGCGTCAGGTGCTTGCCCAGCGGCGAGAACGGTGTCTTGCCGACCCGCGCCGCCTTCCGCTTGGTCAGCACGATGTCGGTCGCCAGCGATAGCATTCCGATGCACGCCCAGACCGCGATAAACGCGTACCGGTCGAGCGGACGCGGGAGGTTCGGGAATGGCGTCACGAACTGCGTCAGGACGGACCCGACCAGCGCGTACAGCCCGACCAACACCCCCGAAAGCCCGGAGAGCGTGGAGTGCTTCGTGGAACGCTCCATCGTCTGCCGGATGACCCGCAGGTGCTCCTGCGCCTCATCCGCCGTGTTCACCACGCGGAACATAGGTCTGCCATCACTCTCTTTGAGGGGGGGCGTGTCATCCGGACGCGGTGTCTTCGGGAACGGCGATGTCATCGGCGGTGTTTTCGGCGCACCTTCTTTGCGTTACAAAGTTCTTAAAAGAGAATACCGCGTTTTTAGAGGCGCGGCAACCCTCCGTCACAGGTCCAAACCCGGCGGAAGGATTTAGCGGCCCGGAAGCAACAGCCACCCCCTACCTACGGCCTGCCAGCGCAACAACAGCGCGGCGTCCCCGGCAAGCCCGGCGCGTTTCAGCACCCACGCGACGAACGTGTTGCTATTAGGGCCGGGAAAAGCGAGGTAGCGAAAACGGTGGGGGTAGTGGCTCCAGGCGCGCTCCAAAATGCGGACTATATTTTCGGCTTCCGCGCCGCGCCACGTGAACAGCGTGACCGCGTCTCCACCGCCCACGCCGCCGTCCGGGCGCATCAGGTTTTTGTGGACGTGCCCGACACTCTCCCCACCCGCGCCCCGCGACTGCCAGACCTCCCAGCGTGTTGCTCGCTCCGCCTCGCGAGCCACCAGCCAGTGGTGCCAGGCGAAACGAGACAAGGGGCGCGGAAGCGGCGCGTACCATAGCTCCACTGTGAGCGGTTCTTCGGGCTTCGCCGGGGCGGAGTAGATGCGCATCGGTTTGAGTGCTAGGTCTTGAACGCGAGCAATACCATTCAAGCAGGGCGCGGCACCGCTGCCCGGTTAGCCCAGCCCCAGCGGGGCGTCCTCGGTCGAGGGCGGCGGAAGCGTCTCGCTTGCGTACGCGACTGGCACCGCCTTATGATCCAGTAGCCACTCCGGGATCATTTCGATGCCACCCGTCGCGCCCGCCTCGGCGAGACAGGGTAGGGCATCCGTATGCAGGTAGCCGCCTGGCAGATGGGCGCGGCTGACGAACAAGTCCGCCAGGTACACGGCGGAACCGTCCGTGAACGAGAGTGGAAGCAGGTAACGGCGGTTCGCGGACGCGGTAGTCTCCGACGCGAGCACGGCGATGTACTGCTTGTCCATGTCGCCGCGCGGCAATTTGTTCTTCAACTCGGCGACGCGGGTCGCCAGGTAGCGCAGATATTGCCCATCCCCCCCGACCTCCGGCTGGAACGAGAACAGGACGCGGCACGGGAGCGCGGCCTCCGCGCCAGGGCGCAGGAGGGCGGGTGAGCACTGCACCACGTACCCCTTCACCAGTTCCCCTTTGCGCGTTATCTGTTTGCGGCGTCCGTACAACTGGGCGCGGCGCACCATGCCGTGCATCAGGGTCAGAGCGCGACCAGCTATCAAGGCCCCCGCGACCATGCCCGCCCACGCGGTGGGGTGCCAGTGCAACGCGAGCCAACCTGAACCGACTCCAACCCCGAGGCCAAGCACCAGCAACGCGACCGCTACGGCGTACCGTCCCCGGTGTGACTCGGGCGAGAACGCGTAGTCGAGGTACGTGGCGTACCGCTCGGCGGGCGTGTCACCCGCGATAGCGGTCGGTGGTACCGGCAGGGTGTTGTTATCAGGCGGTGTTGCGTTCATAAGGTTGTGTCAAAAAGCGCACACAGAATACGTCATACTACGCACTGGTCGGGGGGGGAGGTTCCCGACGGATTATTGGCACCTCGGCATGGCACGCGGCTTACGCCGGAACTATCGCCTTCAGTACCGCGTCGCGCATCACGGATATGGGAGCCGCCAGTCCCGTCCAGTGCGTGAACGCCGTTGCGCCCTGCCGCACCAGCATCTCGACGCCGTTCTGAGTCCGGCAGCCGCGCCCCCGTGCCGCGGCGAGCAATCGCGTCTCGGCCGGCCTGTAGATCAGATCCACGACGAGCGTATTGGGAGACAGCGCGTCAATGGGAACGGGCGGCATCCCGGCGTCGTCCGGCGACATCCCGACGCTTGTCGCGTTGATGAGAGCCGTCGCGCCCGCCGCGAGAGCACGACCGATCGTATCTTCGCGGCCGAGTTCGGCGGGCGCGACGCGCCCCGGCAGGTGCGCGAAGTCCTTCGCCAGTTGGTGCGCACGGTACCAGTTCCGGTTGGCGACAATAACGGCCGCCCCGCGCTCCGCCAGCGCGTACACCACCGCCCGCGCCGACCCACCCGCGCCCAGAACGACGAAGCGCGCGTCGGGATTCACGACCACGCTCTCGCTTTCAAGGGCGGCGAGGAACCCCGCGCCGTCCGTGGAATCACCCCATAAAACGCCGTCCCGATTCACAATAGTGTTCACCGCGCCAATCACCCGCGCCGTCTCGCTCACCGCGTCTAAAAGTGGCACCACCGCCTCCTTGAGCGGTACAGTTACATTCACGCCGAGCAGGTTTAGTGCGCGGATTCCCGAGATGGCTTCCGCGATCCGCTCCGGCGCGACCGCGCACGCCACGTACACAGCGTCAAAGCCGGTCGCCTCGAAGGCGGCGTTGTGCATCGCCGGGGACGCCGAATGGGTGACGGGGTAGCCCCAGACGGCAGCGACTCGTGTGCGGGCGGTGATCAATTCACGACCTCGATGCGGTACCGCCCCATGTCGTCCGCCACGCGGTACAGGTCGGTGATCTCGCCCTGCGCCAGCTTGATATGGGTCGCGTCCGCGAACGGTCGCCCCCATGTCGGCTCCAGCGCGACCCAGCCGCCCGTCTCCCCCACCCAGACTTCGGGCCACGCGTGGTAGACGAACGAATCGCCCGACAGCACGACCCCGACGCAGATCCGGGTCGGGATTCCGGCGGCGCGCGCTACCGCAGTGAAAAAGGTCGCGTACTCGCGGCAGACTCCGCGCCGGTCCCGGTTGATGTCAGTCGCCGTTCGTAGCACCGCGACCGACGAATCCGTCCGGATCACCCCGTGTGTGAAAGCGGCCACTTTAGCGGCGGCGCGGGCCAGATCCGTCTCCCCACCGGTCGCCTCGCGCGCCAGCGCGACGAACTCAAGGCTGTCCGAGGCGACATAATCACTCGGTGACAGGTACGGGCGCAGATTCTCGGGCGCGTCGCCCGACTTCGCGAAACGCGAAACACCCGCTCTGTCTGGAAGTGGATTCGCCGAAACATCGAGTGTCGCCACGCGGCTCGCGCCCGTACCGACCACGGCCATCGTCTGGCGGTTGTCGCTCGCGGGCAGGTCACCGACCCCGCCGCTGAGCCGGTAGCGGACGCGGGTCGAGCCGCGCGGGTCGGCGATCAGTCTGCCGGTCGGAATTATCCCGACCGACACCGCGAGGTCAGCGCGTTTGGCGATCTCCGACGCGGGAGGGACGCGTAGCGCGACCGCCTTCGGTTCGAGACGCGCCTCCATGCCGAGCGCGAACCGGAGCAGGAGCGTTTCGCCTTCGCCCGACAGGAACAGGGTGATTTTGCCCATCTCGGAGCGATCCTCGACCACGAACGCATCCACCGCTTTTGCCGCGCCGACCGCGACCCGCTCCTTACGCACGACGACCACGGACTCGTCGGCGAGCCGCAACGTCTCCGGTATGAAAGACTTGCCCGCGATCACGTCGCCGACCTTCGGCACCAGATCCCCCGCCGCGCTGGACGGGTCCGCGAGGAAAGATTCCCCGACCTTGAGGGAGAGTGTGCCGCTTCGCTTCGTGCCTTGTATGTCGGCGACATAGCGCACGGACGACCTGTCATAGACCGCCGAAACGGTGGAGACGCGCCCCGCTCCCTCGCTCCGCGATTGGAGCGCGAACGGCGCGCCGGTCTTCGGGTCGTTGTAGGAGGTGGTGATCGAAACCGTCCTCGAAGCGTTCCCAAGCGCGTTGATCGTGATCTGCGTCTCGTTGTCTGTACGCACGGCGGGCTTCCCCGCGTATTTCGTACCCGTCTCCTTGCGGACGTGCATGAACCCGATCTTGCCACCCGGCAGGTAGATGCCGAAGTACTGGTCCTGGATCGCCGCCTGAACGCGCGAGGGCAGGATCAACAGCAAGGCGGCGAGCACAAGTAGTCGGCGCGTCATCATCGCGCGGGGTTGGGTTCGGGCGGGCATCGGTCGGTTTTCTCGTCTCACGGTTCGTAGTTATGACTTGCTTATAACTCGCCGGGCGGCGTCACCCGGCGCGGTGTTACAGTTCTTTTACCATACGGATGCCGAACCCGCGCCCGCTCCCGCCGTCCAGCGAGCCGACGAACGGGGATAGCAATAGTCCGCGCTTCCGGGACAATTCCCAGCGTGAGGTCGCGTACCCGATGACGGCACCCGCGAGAACGTCCTGCGTGTAGTGACGATTGAGCCGCACGCGCGACCAGGAGATGATCGCCGCGCCACCGTACCAGAGCAACGCCTCTTTGGGATGGTACGCGCTCTCCATAGTCGCGACGGCGAACGCCGCCGTCGCGTGCCCGCTCGGGAAGGAGTCGCGGCTACTGCCGTCGGGACGCTTTTCCCGTATCGTCTCTTTGAGCGCGTACGTGATGATCGTGCTAGACAGCGCGGCGTCGCCGACCCGCAGGGCGCGGTCCCGCCCCCCCTTGCCGTCGCGCAGGAGCGGCAACACCGTTCCGAGTGCCAAAAATCCGATGTTCCCTTCGTCCGTCGCGAACCGCGCGATGCGCCGATCCAGCGGATCGCCCGCGTGCGCTGGGACACCGGACGCGACTACCGTGCCGGCGGCCAGAGAGAGCAACGCGAGAGTGGCGGTGAATGTTTTGGGTGTGGTCTGTTTCATAAAGAGGGTTCGAGAACGCATCGGCTTGAGGAGTCACGCGGTGCGGGCGCGAGCCGTGCCGCCGGGTCTCAGAGTACCACGTTCGGGGAGCGTTTCGCGCGTGTCGGTGGAGGTTCCCCCCTTGCGTCTTCGGCTCATTCATCCATCCCTCCCCCGGTGAAGTGGGGAAGGGGGAGGGGCGACTCGATCTAGAACGGCTTGAGCAGCCCCGCCGCCCACGCCGCGTACCCGCACGCCGCGCCGCCTAAGAGAATGACGCCCGGCGACAGTTTCGTCCGCGCCGCCACCAGCATCGCCGCTAGCGCGATCGTGGCATATGCCCACGACGACACCGCGTGCCGGGCGATGTTCCACGTCGTCGCCGCGAGCAGGCCAACCACGCCCGGCACCGCACCACTGCTGAACGCCTGAACGTACCGGTTCTTCGCGAACTGCCCGACCCCCGCCGCGGCGACGGCGGCGAGAGTCACTGGCGCGAGGAACATGCCTAAGGTCGCCGCCAGCGCGCCGGGGAACCCCGCCGCCTGATACCCGATGAAGGTAGCCGTCGTGGTCACCGGACCGGGCACCGTGTAGCCGAAGCCTACGCCCGACGCGAACGCGCCCGCGGTCAGCCAGCCCTGTTGCCGAACGCTGATCTGCTCCATTAAGGGGAGCACCGACTGGCCGCCGCCGAACGCCAGCACGCTCATCACGGCGAACTGCCAGAAGAGCGTCCCTAGCACGGCGTAATCGGTCGTCACGGCGCGGCGTTCTCCGGAACCGGTCGCGGCTTGTGGTATTCCCGCGCGATCCCGATCAGCCCCGCTGCGAGCACGAGAAGCGCGGGGTTCGTGTTCCAGACCACCGCGGCGACGCAAACCAGCAGGGCGACCGCCGCGCTAACCGCGTCCGTGATCCCTTTACACGCCTGCCCCCACGTCGCCATCAGCACGATACCGACTACGCCCGCCGTCAGGCCGCCGAACGCGGCGGTCACGCCCGCCGCCGACGAGATGCGCCGATAAATGACACCGAGCAGGAGCATGGCTACAACCGAAGGAAGCAGGAAGAGCAAGGTGGCGACGAGAACGCCTGGCACGCCGCGCATCCGGTAGCCGAGGTAGGCGACCACCTGCACGACCACCGGGCCGGGGAGCAGTTTCGTGTAGGTGAACGCCTCGGTAATGTCGTCCGCCGTCAGCCAGCCGCGCCGCTCTACCGTTTCGCGGTTCAGCAACGAGAGCAACGCCACCTGTCCGCCGAACGCGGTCATGCCGATCCGCGCGAAAACGCGGGCGAGTTCGGGGAGTGATGGGCAGGGGCGCGGGACGGTCACAATTTCCCGATGATACGGCGGTTGGGGCGTGCCCGCAATCCGCGCGGTAGTTCGGCAACAAAGTGTGTTCCATGACGGGAATACTGTGGTACAATTGACATAACGACAGCCTAGCAGGAGAAGATAGCCGGTTATGGGTTCCCCGAACACGCCCGCGTCCCGATTCGCATCTGCCCTACCCGCCCGACGGTCTGCCGCGCCGCCACCCGAAGATTTCGCGATGATCCCGCTGGAGTCGGTGGAAAGAATGCTGGGCGAAGCACTCGGCACGCCCGCCGCTCCCACGCCACGCCCGACCATGTCACAACTCAGCGACGTACCCCTGCCGCTCTTCGGCGCGACGCCGATTCCACCGCCCGCGCCGCTGGTGCAGACGCCCAGAGCGGGCGGCGCATCCTTCCGCTTCTCCGACATGCTACGCGCCGACGGCACGCTGGACGCCGCGACCGTTTACCGGTACGGGCAGGTACCCGACGTCGCGATCTCCGCCGAACAGATACTACAGGCACTCGCGAAGTTGCCCGCCGATGTGCCGGAGAGCGTGCGCCGCGCCGCACTCAAGGTGACGGTGAATTCCCTCGCTCAGGCGACCGGGATACCCGTAGACACCGTGGTCGCCGACGCCCGCTTGCGGCACACGCGCATGACCCAGTTCCGCGACGCCCTGACCGCCGAATGGGAGCGCGAATCGCGACCGCTCCGCGAAACCGTCGCCGAAATCGAAACTCAAATCGCCACATATAAGGCACGACTCGACGCGGCACGGGCGGCACTCGAAGCGCGAGAAGCCGCCGTCCTACTCGCCCAGAGTGACTGCGCGAATCATCTCCGTCAATTGGACGGCGTGATCCGCCTCCTCGCGCCCGATGACACTCTTGTCGCTTACCTTGACGCGCCGCTTCCTGCCCGCGAGACGGAACTGCCACCACACCTGCGCGACGACTCGGTGAAACGCCTGCTGGGTATAGTGAACGAAGGGTAACGCGCCATTCTGAACACCGTTCCGGGCGCGGAAAACGTCAGGCCAAAACGCGGGACAGGTCGGCGATGAAGCCGGGCAATTCCGGGTCGCCGGTGACGCTCGTGGGGTTGCTCAGCATCTCCACCGGGACGTTGGGGCGGTAAATGTGTACCTCACGGCTCTTGCGATCCACGAGCCACCCGAGGCGCGGGCCGTTCATCCGGTACTCTTCCATCTTCTCCTTCGACTTCCCGATCCGGTCCGAGGGCGACATCACCTCGACCACAAAGTCGGGGCAAAGGTGCGGGTACGGAGACCAGGCGCCCTTCGCGAGTGCGTCCCAGCGCGCTTGCGATACCCACGAGGCATCCGGGGCACATATCGCTCCGTTCGGCAACTTAAAGTCGGCACTCGACCCGAAGGTGATTCCCGGTACCGCCAGAACACGGTTCCACGCTTCCAAATCAAAGGCGAGGGAAAGCCCCCGCTGTCAGTCTATGCTTCGGCGGACGGCATCAGAAGGGTATTTCCTTTCGCGGTACGCTCCGCGTTTACCAGCGGGTTGCGCTGGCAGAACTCGTAAAACTGTTCGTCCGTGACGGGAGGCAGGGCGAATTTCCCTTCCCGCTCGTTCATCAATAGCGGCAACGCGCCGAGTTCGATCACCATGCTTATGCCAACGGTTCCTCCGCGCTGGAGTATACCGCCATCCGCGCGGCACTCCTGGATGTCCCCGCGAGACTGACCCGTATTCCATTCCCCGGTGAGTTCACCGTGCCTCCATCCGCTTCAAAGCGGCACGCACCACCCATTCCACCGGCAATCCCGTCATGCAGGCGATATCCCCCCGGCGGCAGACGCGATCCTGACACGGCACGCAGGACAGGTCGCGGCGGATGACCACCAGATCGCGCGGCGCGGTCGGCCCCGTACGGTCAGGGTCGGCGGCACCCGACAGACACACGATCGGCGCGCCGACCGCAGACGCGATGTGGAGCGGTCCGGTGTCGCCGGTGACGACGCACTCCGCGCCCGCAAGTAGCGCGCCGAGTTCCTTCAGCGATAACACGCCCGCGAGCGAGACCGCATTCGCGTCGGGCGTTACGCAGCCAAGCACCGCGTCCACCAACTCCCACTCGTTCGGCGCGCCCGAGAGAACGAAGGTGACGCCGGGCAACGCATCCGATAGCGCGATGATCGCTTCCGCGAACCGCTCCGGCGGGTAACGGTTGACGAGCCGGGTTGCCGCCGGGTTGACCACGACGTACCGCCCGAGAACCCCGCGCGCGTCGAGTTTAGCGCGGCACGACTCCCGCGCCGCGTCCGGCACGTGGAAGTCCATGCGCCGATCCGCGACCGACGCGATACCGAGCGGCTTGAGTTCCTTGGCGAAGTCATCAATGGCGTGCCGCACGCGTCCGGTATCGGGTTGCTTACGCCGGTCTTTGCGGAACGTGACCCGCCGCGCCCCGGAAGCCCACGCCATCAGATTCGCGCGGGTGCCCGGCTGGAAGTTCAGAAACAGATCGTACCGCTCGCGGCGCAGACGGGTCAGGAGGCGGACGAATTCGGCGACCTTGCCGTCCGCGCCCTTCTTATCCCACTCGGTCACATTGCGGATATAGGGAATCCCCGTCACGGCGTCGGCCATCCCGCGCCCGACAATGACGTCAATCGCCACGGTGTCGAACGCCACCGACAGGGCACGGAGCGCGGGCGTCGCCAGGAGAATATCGCCCATCCCGCCGAAGCGAACCATACATATTTTTCGGGGGGGGGGCATCACGCTCCGGCGGCCTCGCGGTGGATCTTGCTCAAAATCCGCGCCGCCGCCAGCGTTACTTGTGCGACGGGCAGACGGGACAGGTCGTTGTCATCGGCACGGATCACGGCATTGTACGGCCCGTAGTTGCCCCACTTGTGCGCGATGGTCGCCCCGAACAGCGTCACGAGCGGGATTCGCAGACCCGCCGCGATGTGAGCCACCCCCGTGTCGTTGCTGATGAACAGCGACATCCGTGCCAGCACCGCCATCGTCTCGCGGAGCGTGGTCGCGCCCGTCAGGTCGAACACCGGGGTACGCGGCGATACCAACTCGCTCATTCGGCGCGCGGTCTCCGCTTCACTCGCGCCCCCGATCAGCACGATTGCCGCGTCGTCGGCACCCGCCAGCGCGTCCGCCACCGCCGCGAACCGCGCGGTATCCCACTGTTTAACCGCGAACGTCGCGCCGGGCTGGATGCCGATCAGCGTCGGGAAATCGCCCGCGCCCGCCGCCTCCAAGAGGGACTCCCCCCGCTCCCGCTCGGCATCCGTAATCCATAGTTCCGGCGCGGGATCGTAGCGCCTCTCTCCCGGCGCGTCAGGCACCACCGCCCGTAGCACGTCCAGGCAACACTCGATCTCGCGGCGGTCCAGATTATAGGCGACGGGGTGCGTCAGAAGCGCGGAGCGGTATTCCACGGCGAACCCCGCCCGAGTACCCGCGCCCGTGGTCGCGGCTAGCACCGCCGAGCGGAAGGAGCGATCTACCACCAGACACATCTCGGGTGTCGTCTCCTGCACCTCGCGCATGAACCGCATCTGGCGCAGATAACCACGTTCTACCTTCGGGTTATAGGCGACTACCTGGTTCGCGTAGGGGCAACCCTCCAGCACAGTCGCCGCCGCCGCCCCCGTGAGCACCGAAATATGCGTCGCGTCCCCAAACGCCCGACGCGCCGCCCGCAGGAGTGGCACAGCGACAATGGCGTCGCCCATGAAGTGGTGCTTGGTGATCACGAGCAGGGAGCGGGGTGGGCTGACGGGCCTCGACGCCACTTGCGCGGAACCCATCTCCGCCGCCCCGGACGGCGGACGCAACGATTCTTCGGCACCGACCAGCGCGTCCACCTTTCCGCCGCGCCCGGCCCCCATCGGGAGCGGGCGGTAGGGTGTTGCCGCCCCACCCCCGATCAACTCATACACGGCGTCGAGGACCCGGTCCGGAGTCAGCGTCCACAGACAGTCGAACGTCCCGCCGCAGGTCGGGGTCTTGCGACACGGCGCGCAACCGAAGTGATCATACAGCGTGATCGCGGGTACCCTATCCCCCCCCGCCGGTTGCCAGGGTCCGGTGTCGGCGGGATCCGTCGAGCCGAAAAGCGCGACCACCGGCGTGCGAACCGCTGTCGCGATGTGCAGCGGCCCCGAGTCACCCGACACGATCGCGCTCAGCCGCGCCGAGACGGCCGCGAGCTGCTTTTCCGTGGTCTTCCCGATCGCGGAGTGGAGCGGGACGCGGCACATCTCCGCGATGCGCCGCGCGGACGGGTATTCGTCCGGCCCCCCCAGCAACAAAATGGACGCGCCGAGACGCCGGTACAGCAGTTCGGCGAGCCGCGCGAAATACTCCTCAGACCAGCGTTTCTGCGCCCGGGTCGCGCCGATGACTAAGCCAATGACCGGCCCCGTGCCCGACCGCGCCTCCTCTAAAAGACTCACGGCGAACGCGATATCACTCTCCGACAGCGTGATCCGCAACCCCTCGGCGGCGACGCGCCCGGCGATTTCGTCGCCGGTCAGTACGCCGGCGAGGCGCAGATACGCGTCCACGATATGTTCACCGGGTTCCCGCTCGGCGACCGGGTGCGTCAGGAACGGCCCACAGGCATCCTGCGCGAACCCGACGCGGCGCGGGACGTTTTGTAGGAATGTCATCAGGGCGTTCGAGAGCGTGCTCTGGAACAGAATCACGGCGTCATAGCCGCCCGAAGCGAGTGTCCGGCGCAAAGCGGTGGCGCGTTCCACGCCCCGGTGCGGCGGGCGTACCAGTAGGCTCGAGATGGCGGGGTCGCCCGCAAGCATCGCCGCCGCCCGCTCCCCGGCGAGGACGTCCATCCGGGCATCCGGGAAACAGGAATGCAACGCGGACAGGGCGGGCGTAGTGAAGAGCGCGTCGCCGAGGTAGTTGAGATTTACCGCGAGGATCCGCTTCGGTTCGGCGTCAGACATAAACGATTCTCACTATATCAGGCGGAGCACGGCGTCGGCGACGGCTTGCGGGGGTATTCGCGCCAGGGCGTCCGGCAGGGTCGGGTGGCGCGGGCGGCGTGTCTCCGGCGGCGCGTCGTCTATCGCGTAGTCGAGCACGATGCTGCGGGCGGGTCCCCAATCGGGGCCTGTTCTCGCCGGGTCGGTCACCCCATACAGACCCACAACCGGGACCCCGACAGCAACCGCCAGATGTGTGGCTCCCGAGTCAGGACCAACGACCACCGCGCACCCCGCTAGCACCGACGCGAGCTCGGGCAGGCTGGTTTTGCCGACCAAATTCGCCCCGGTCGCGTCCCCAGCGATGCGCTCCACCACCTCCGCCGCCCCCGCCTCCCCCGGCGAGCCGAGCAGGACCGGGCGCACACCCGCGTCAGCCAGCAGGCGCACACACGCCGCCCATCGCTCACTCGTCCACGATTTACTCGCCACCGACGCGCCGACGACGCACCCGACCAGCGGCGCGCCCCCGCGCCGCGCCGGTTCCAGAAGCGCGGAAACATCGGCACCGGCGAGCCATGTCTGCGCCTCGATCTTCGCCGGACGCGGCACGTTCACCGCTTCGCAGAATCCGAGCAACCGCTCGACGACGTGTATCCGCTCCGTGTTCGGCACGATGGGGTCGGTCAGAAAAAAACGGTTCCCCTCGCGCCCCCCGTCGAAGCCGACGCGCCGCCTCGCCCCGGAAGAGAGTGTCACCGCGCCGGACACGAAAAGGCCCTGCGCGTCGAGCGCGGTGTCGTAGTCATACGGGCGCAGAACCTGGCCAAAATCCCACAGGTCGCGCGGTCCCTTCGACGGCAGGACGTGCGTCCACGAAAGGTAGGGATTCGCTTCCAGTAGCGGCGCGAACGATTCGCCGACCGCCCATGCGATCACGGCGTCGGGCGCGAGTCCCGCGCGCAGGGCTTGCGCGAGCGGCAGGGCATGTACCACATCGCCGAGCGAGGAAAGTTTAACGAGGAGGAGGCGCGAAGCGGTCGGATTAGCCACGGTCCCGCATTGTACCACTTGCGCGGCGGGACCCGGACTCGGCGGGCCTCAACATCGCGGGTTCAGAACATGAACACATCGGAGCCGAAAAGGTGACACTCCTTCCGAGTCGCGTGGTATTAACGGGTGTCACATTGATACCCACCTCATTCGTCGGTATGCTACCGTGAGTGCCGTTCTGATAAGGGGGAAATATCATGAGTATTGCCGCCCCCCGAACCGGCAAACGAACTACGAGCGTCCGGCTGAGTTGCCGCGTTAGCCCGGTGACCAAGAGCCGTGCCGAACAAGCCGCCCGCGTCATAGGGCAAAGCATTACGCATTTCACGGAAGAGGCGATCTCGACACGCGCCGAAGAAATCCTCGCCCGCCACGAGCGTATTGTCCTGTCCGAGCGTGATTTCGCCGCCTTTGTGGAAGCCGTTGATGGGCCTGCTAAACCGCCGACAGCGGGGCTAATCTTGGCTGTCTCGGGGTATGAACGACGGCACGCTGACGCCGCCGGATCAGGCGATTAACAGGTGCCCTTCGTCGAACTGCTCTCCAGCCACCATGATCGTAAAGGGTTCGATTGCGGGTCCGCTCCACTCAATGATTTTCTGCAACGCTAGGCCCGCCAGAACGCTGACTGCAACCTGGGGGTGACGCATATTATCGCGGCTGAACGTAGCGATGGCAAAGTGCTCTGTTGCTATACGCTCGTCACCAGTGCTGTCGGGGGCGCGACCATCCCGAACAAGAAATTACCCGCCAGTAACCCGGTGGGCGTGGTTTTACTGGCGCGGCTTGCCGTCAACAAGGACGCGCAAGGGCAAGGCTTGGGTAAGCGGATGGTATTGCGGGCGATGTATGAAACCGCCCTAGCATCGCGTACTGTCGGTATTTACGCGCTCACGCTCGATGCCCTCGACGCACGGGCGCGGGATTGGTACTTGAGTTTGGATTTTGGCTTCGCGACGTTTCTAGACGACCCGAATCACCTGTACATGCCGATCCAGTACATCCTACAGCTGAAACAGCCAAATCTCACCGACGAACTGTAAGTCGGGAGTGTCACACCTTTAGTTCATCGAGAGAACTCAAATCTACCCCGTTCCAAAGGTAGATGTTCACTGCCGTTCGTACGCAACCCCAAGTGCCGCCGGTGCCTTTCCCTTCGCCCCGCGCACCGCGAGTGCGACCAGCGTCAGCACATACGGTACGGCGAGAAACAGCGGGTATGGCACATGCGGGAACAGGTTCTTCGCTTGTAGGGTGAGTTGTAGCGTGTCAGCGGCGGCGAACAGGAGTGCCGCGCCGAGCGCGCCGAGCGGGTTCCAGCGCCCGAAAACGATCACGGCGAGCGCGACGAACCCGCGTCCGTTCGTGATGCCCTCCGTGAACGAGTTCCCGATGCCGATGGCGAGTGCCGCCCCGCCAAGTCCACACAATGCGCCGACCGCGAGCGTGACCACGAAGCGAAGCGTTTGTACCCGCGCGCCCGCCGCCGCCGCCGCCGCCGGCACTTCGCCCGACGCGCGAACTATCAGTCCGACGCGCGTGCGGAACAGCAGGTAATGGGCCGCCGGGGCGAGAAGTAGCGCGAAGATCGTGAGCGCGTTCAGGCCGCCCGCGCCGCTCCCCCAGAGTACCGGAAGTACCGGCGCGGTCTTGCCCGCGCCCGGCCCGTCGAGCCACGCGCGGTACCAGACCCCCGTCAGACCCAGCGCGAGGAAGTTCAGCGTCGTGCCAACGATAACCTGGTCGCGCCGTAGCACGACCGCGAACAGGCCGAACAGCGCGGCACCGGCTAGCCCCGCGAGCGACGCGGCGAGCACCGCGAGGAGCGGCGAGCCGGTGGCGACGCCGACCACGACCGCGGTCAACGCGCCGAGCACCATCAGGCCCTCCAGCCCGATGTTGATCACGCCCACCCGCTCGCCCCAAAGCCCCCCCAGCGCGGCGAGTAGCACCGGCGTGGACGCGGTTAGGGTCTGCCCGATAAGGCCCTGATTAAGCATGGGGCGACCCGCCTTCGCCTTCCGTCGCGCGGGCACTGTTCGCGGTACCCGACCTGTCGTCACCGTTCGCCGCGCCACCCGCGCCCGGAATGCCCGTATTCTCCCCGGCACTCGCGACTCTCGCGGTGCCCACGCCGCCGAAGTTCCGCCCGCGCAGGTAGCCGAACGCCAGCAGGGAGAACAGCACCACCGCCTGCATCATCTGGATCACGACCGGCGACACACCCGCCGTTTGTACCGACGACGAGCCGGCCGTGAGCGCGCCGAAGAACAGCGCGGAAACGATGATCCAGCCCGGCGATTGGTTCGCCAGTAGCGCGACCGCGATGGCGGTATAGCCGTAGCCGGGCGAGTACGGGTCGGATAGGAAGTAGGTGACGCCGCACACCTGCACGGCACCGGCTAGCCCGGCGAGCGCACCCGACAGCAGGAACGTCTGGATGATGGTCCGGCGCACCGGGATTCCGGCGAGTTCCGCCGCGCCCGCGCCCGCCCCAACCGCCCGGAGCGCGAACCCCGACGCAGTGAAGCGCAGGTAGCCCCACAGACAAAATGTGGCGAACAGCGCGATGTACACCCCCGCGTGCAGCCGCGTCGCGGGCAGGTCACCGAAGTGGGGTTGGAGCAGAGCGAGGCGCGCGGGGATCGCGATCTTGTCCGAGTGCGGCGAGTATCCGGCGGCTTCCTGGAGCGGCCCGCGCACGGCGTATGCGAGAAATTGCACGGCGACGAAGTTCAGCAGCAGAGTTGTTAATACCTCCTGCACGCCGCGATATATCTTCAGCACTGCGGCGATCCCCGCCCAGAGCGCGCCCGCCGCCGCCCCCGCGATTAGACAAGCGACGAGTTGCACCGACACCGGCAGGTGGCGGGTGCCGACGCCCACCGCCGCCATCGCGCCGACGAGTAGTTGCCCCTCCGCACCGATGTTGAATAGGCGACACCGGAACGCGACCGCGACCGCAAGCCCCGTGAGCAGGAGCGGGGTCGCCTGGATCATCGTTTCGGCGAGGTTGTAGCGCGAGCCGAACGCGCCCTTATAGAGCGCGGCGGCGACTGCCACCGGGGAAGCGCCCGCGCCCCGCGTGATCGCGGCGAGCGTCAGCACACCGGCGGCGAAGCATAACAGAAGCAAAAGCGTGTCGCGCAACGACCGAATCATTCGCCCCTGCCCCCCATCAGCAAACCGATCCGCTCCCTCGGCGTGTCCGGCGACACGACGCCAGTAAACCGACCCTCGTACAGGACGGCCACGGCGCGGGTGGCGAGTGTCAGCACTTCGGACAGTTCGGTGGAGATCAGCACCACCGCCGCGCCGCCCGCTTGCGCCTGCCGCAGGGCGTCGTGAACGTACGCGATGGCCCCGACGTCCAAGCCACGCGTCGGGTTCACGGCGATTACCACGCGCGGGTCGCCCCCGAGCGCGCGCGCGATGACCACCTTCTGCTGATTCCCACCCGAAAGATCACTCACCAGCGAGTTGGCACCGGACGCGCGGATGTCGAAGCGGCGGATCAAATCATCGGCGCGGCGGCGTAGTTTGTCGCCGAGCAGGAACGGCCCGCGCCGATACCGGGCGTCGTCGTAAACCCCGAGCGCGATATTCTCAGTGACCGTGAACGGCATGGCGAGACCGCGTGCCTGACGGTCGGCGGGGATCACCGCGACTCGCGCCGCGCGGAACGACGCCGCGTCCGGGCCGGGCGCGACCCCGCCCACGGTGACACCGCCTTTTGTAGGTTTCAGGAGGCCCGAAAGGACGCCCGCTAGCTCCTCCTGCCCGTTGCCGTCCACACCCGCGATCCCGAAAATCTCGCCCGCCGCGACCGAGAAAGAAATGTCATCCAGGAGCGGGCGCGGGGCACCAGGTCGGCGCAGGGTGACGCTTGATACGGTCATACCCTCGCCCGCCCTCGCCGCCCTCCCATCTCCGCCGGGCGGAGGGGCGGAGAGAGAAATTGACTCGCCGACTGTCGCCAGCAATCCCGCCGCGTCCGAGCCTTTGCCGACCATCGCTTCGGCGAGCATCCCCTTGCTCACCGCCGAAGTCGCGCCCGTGAAGACGATCCTGCCCCGCCGTAACACAGCCACCCGCTCCGACAGCGCGAGCACTTCATCCAGTTTGTGCGAAATAAAAACGATGCCGCGCCCCTCGTGCGCGAGGCGGCGGATCGTGCCGAACAACTCGGGCGTCTCGGTCGGCGTGAGAACCGCCGTCGGCTCGTCGAAGATCAGCACCCGCGTCTGCCCGCGCAACGCCTTCAGAATCTCCACCCGCTGTTGCGTTCCGACCGGCAACTCCCCCGCGAGCGTGTCCCAGGGTATCGTCCAGCCCAGCCGGCCCGCCAGTATCCCCGCCTCCTTGCGCACCGCCTTGAGCGGGTACGAGAACGCGCCGCCCGCCCGCCGACTCGCCCCGAGTAGCAGGTTCTCGGTCACGGTCAGGGTCGGCACGAGCAAAAAGTGCTGGTGTACCATCCCGATCCCCCGCGCCGCCGCGTCTGTCGGCGACGCGAACTGGACCGGCTTCCCATCCATCAGAAGCGTGCCTGCCGACGGCGCGAGCGAGCCGGACAGCAGGTTCATCAGCGTGGACTTCCCCGCGCCGTTCTCGCCGAGGAGGGCGACGATTTCGCCCTCCCCGACCGAGAAATCAACCCCGTCCAGCGCGGTAAACGCGCCGAATCGCCGGACCACCCCCCGCGCTTCCAGTAGCGGAACGGACGCCTCGCCGCCGCTAGCCGTTCCCCCGATCACCGACGCGTCCCTCATTTCTTGGGGACGACTTTTCCCGAGATAATATCCTTCTCGGCTTGTGCGACTTTGACTTTCACGGCTTGCGGGATCATGCCGCCGAACTTGTCGTTGAACTTGAAGTAGGCCGCGTGTTCGGCGAGACCTGCCTTCATCGCCGTGCCGTCGCCCTTGCCCGCCGCGACGCGCTTGCCCATCGCGAGGTACGCCGTCGGGGTATCCAGCACGAACGAGCCGAGGTTCTGCTTGGTCGCGAGGTCGCTCTGGTCGGCGTTCGCTCCCAGGAAGTACGTGCCTGGCTTGCCCGCGATGGCCTGCGCGACGCCGTTCCCCGCATTGTCGGCGTCATGTTGCACGACGTCCACGCCCTCCGCCAGCAACGCCTCGGTCTGCTGTTTGGCTTTGGCCTGGTCTTTACCGCTACCGGTGAACACGACGCGAATGTCCACTTTGGGGTTCACCGACTTCGCGCCGTCAATGAAGTTCGCGAACGCCTCTTTGACGATAGGGATCTCCTCGCCGCCGACGCAGGCGATCTTGTTCGATTTCGTCATGCTACCCGCGACCATGCCCGCGAGGTAGACCGCGCCGCCCGCCGAGAAATTGATCGGCGTCAGGTTCGGCTTGACGTTGCGCCCACCCACCACCACGAATGTCGCCTTCGGGAAGTCCGGCGCGACGGACGCCGCCGCTTCATCGTATTCGGAGCCGTGCAAGAAAATCAGCAGGTTGCCGTCCTGCGCGAGGTTGCGGATCGCGCCCGCGACCGATGCCGCGTCCGGGCCTTCCACCGGCGGCGTCACCATCGCGCCTGTCGCCTTCGCGACGCGCTGGACGCCTTCATACGCAAGACCGCTCCAGTCCCTATCCGTCTTCACCGAGCCGGGCGTGATCAGGCCGATCTTGAACGCGGCCCCCGGCTTCGGCGGGAACGCGCCCTTGTCGCCAGTCGCGGCACCGGTCGCGGGGGACGCGCCCGGAACAACGGCGGGAGACGCGCCTGCCGGAGCGGAGGACGCATCCGTCTTCGCGGCCTCCTGCTGACAACCGATCAGCAAAAGCGGCGAGCCGACGAGCGCGGCGAGCGCGACGCCGCCGAACCACCGGCGCAACGTGTCGCGCCGGGAAAGAGGGGGAGAAATCATGAGGGGAATTACACTCCTAAGCATTCAGCAATAAGAACAGGGTACACGCCTTCCCCCTATCCTGTCAATTGATGCGAGGTCTCGTCAACCGATGTAGAATCACCAACACCCGAACCACGCGTCTTGTTCCCCGGCGGAAATAATTATATTGACACTACCCATACTCCGGTATATACTCATTCCACACATAAGGCACCGTTGCTGTGTACCTCATACTCAACCTGCCGGAGCGCGTGTCGGCGTCACCACATGGTGCCGTCCGCTCTTCGCGCTACCGTAACCAGTCGAAGGAGTTAGACCATATGAAGTCCGTACATCCGTCATTAAACCGCCGCTCCGCGTTTACGCTGATCGAGCTACTCGTCGTCATCGCAATCATAGCGATCCTCGCCGCTATACTGTTTCCCGTCTTCGCCCAGGCCCGCGACAAGGCGCGCTCCGCTTCCTGTTTGTCCAACCAGAAGCAATTGGGGCTTGCCGAAGTACAATACATGCAGGACTATGACGGTACTCTTCACGAACTCGCCATGGGCGGATTCTTCTCAGCGGCTGCGACAATGAACACAACCTGGGCCGGGATAATCTTTCCCTACGTCAAGAGCAAGGCGATATTCACCTGCCCCTCGGGCAATAATGACGGTGCGAATGCGAACGCACGAACCGAGGTAGACTGGCGTTGGACGCCGGCCGGACGCTCCTCCTACACGATCGGCATGAACTCCTACCTGGGTTACTACTGGAACTGGTATGAGCAGACCTATGTACCGGATGATCCGCGCCCGCTGACAGATTCGGTCGTCAAATACCCTGCCAGCACCGTTCTGTTTGCGGACAGTTTCGACCGGTGGGTGAATGGGTCATCCGCGTCCGGCTATTGGATAGGTGCTATAAACGGCAAAGGGATACGCTTCGGCATCTCGGACCGGCACCAGAAGGGCACCAACGTCGCGTTCATAGACGGGCACGCGAAATGGTACCGGAGCGACGCGTTGCTGAACCAGGGCGCGCATGACAATCCCGGCTCGCTGTACACTCAGGGACGTATTGACGCCCTGACGATGACCAACTACAACAAAGCGGGCGTCATATGGGACCCCGATGCCCCGAACATGTTCACCAATCCTGGCAAATACCCGACAGATTGCTGCAACTACTAAGGAGACGCGATGCAACAAGAAGAGAAGCCTAAAATACCGGTTGCCGTACTCGTGACGGGCGCGGTAGCCGTCATTGTTATGGCCATCGCATTCATGATGCGGATGGCGGCGCCGAAAGAAACCGTGCAAACGAGCTACGTACCCGCCGAGGCGAGAGGGTCCGCGTCAAAACCCGCTAAGCCGGTGCCCACCGACTCGGCGTCCGCCGGGGTCACGAAGCAACCCCTGAGTAAACACGAGAACGAGTAACACCCGCTTATGGTCAGGCCCGCTATTACCCGAATCATCCAACGGATCATAGCGGGCCTTCCCGTTTCCCTATTTGAAGCGAGCACCAAGTTCCTCATAACTCAACTCCGATTTATGTGCCTCCCCTGACCACCGAACGGATTCCTGAACCCCAACACGAATCAGGTATAACCCTATCAGTGAACCCGACAATCAAACCACCGGGTCACGAAAGGCACCTGAACCCATGTCCGAATTCGACCGATTCCTGACCGCCAACGAACAATTCGCCGCCACATTCCATAGCGGCGAACTCCCCATGCCACCTGCCCGACACGTCGCCGTCGTCACCTGCATGGACGCGCGCATCCACCCCGAAACCGCGCTCGGACTCGCCATCGGCGACGCCCACATGATCCGAAACGCCGGGGGGCGCGTCTCCGAAGACGCCATCCGCTCCCTCGTGATCTCCGAACGGCTCCTCGGCACCACCGAAATCGTCGTCATGCACCACACCGACTGCGGCATGGTCACCTTCACCAACCAGCAACTCACCGCCAAAATCAAAACCGACCTCGGCGTGGACGTAGAGCCAGGGCGCGACTTCCTGCCGTTCACCGACCTCGCTCAGAGCGTGCGCGATGACCTCAAAACCCTGCGCGAATCGCCCCTGATCCCCAAAAATATCCCCATCAGCGGTGCTATCTACGACGTCCAAACGGGCAAAGTCACGCGGGTAGATTAATCGGCACGCGGGGCGAAACCCGCGTGACCACGACGCACGGCGAACACTCGCGTGCCGACGCGGGTGGACGCGAAACCCGCGTCGGCTAATCCGTGCGAAATCAAGGCGACTATGATACAGATGCGATCGTCCCGCCTAAGACTTCCTTGTTTCGTTTCCACTGCCAAATGTGGTATATTGTGCGCGACGCGCTCGCGACTCCCGGCAACGCGTCACACAGAAGCGAGCATCAGAATTGCCACACGCTAAAACCATCAATCATGAAGTTGGCGGGGGTGGGGAGCACGACGTGCCGCCGGACAAGAAGCGCGGGGCCGCGATGGCCGCGCTACACCTGCCGCGCGGGAGCGGGATGCTTGCGGCGGCTCTCGAAGCGATGCCCTACGGCGTCGTGCTCGCCCAAATCCCCTCCGGCGAAATCATCTACCAGAACCAGAATGCGGCCACTCTGCTCGGTCGCGCGGCCCTCGCGCTGTCCGACCTGGCCGAATACGCCGGGTTGGGCGGACTGCACACGGATAGCGCGGGAAGTCCCCTGCGCCCGTACGCACTGACCGACTATCCGTTAGCGCGCGCCATTCTCCACGACGCGGCCGTGCGCGACCACGAGATGCTGTACCGCGGGGACGACGGCGAACTCGTGTGGCTCTCCGTCAGTGCCGCCCCGCTCCGCGATGAGAACGGGATGTCCGTGGTGGCAATAGCGACCTACAACGACATCTCTGAGCGCAAAACCCGCGAGATCGAGCGCACCCTCGCCGTGCGCCGGGAACGACTACTGTCAGACCTTTCCGAGTGCGTGCGCTCCCTATCCGATGCCGACGCGATCTTGTACGAGTCGGCGCGGATGGTCGGCGATTTTACCGGAGCGAGCCGCGCCTTGTTCGCGGAGGTGACGGGCGGCGACACCGAAGCGGCGGCACTCACGGTCTACCGCGACTTCGCGCGGGACGGCATGGCGAGTCTCGCGGGCATGACATTCCCCGAGATCTCGTTCGGGCGAGACGTATTCGCCTCGCTCCAGGCGGGGCTGTTCGTCCAGAGCGAGGACGTACTCGCCGATCCACGCATACCGCCCGAAAACCGCGTCGCCTATGCGCATCTCGGCATCCGCGCCTACGCCGCCGTCCCGATCATGCGCGACGGGAAATGGGTCTCCGCACTGGTTCTGAACCACGCTACCCCGCGCTCCTGGTCGAAAGCAGACCGCGAACTACTCTTCGAGGTCGCGGAGCGTGCGCGGCTAGCTGTCTACAACGCCAGTCTGCGGCGCGAGCAGGCGGAGAGTGCCGAGCGGTTCCGTCTCGCGGTCGGCGTCGCGGGGCTGGGCACGTGGAGCATTGACCTGACGCCGGAAAAGGCGGTGAACACACTCGACGCCTACACCGCCTCGCTCTTCGGCAGGCACCCCCCGCCGGGCGAAAGCGTGCTTACCATCGTAGGCGACGAATGGGTGAATTGGATACACCCCGAGGACCGCGTGCCGGTCGCCACCGCGTTCGCCGCCGCCCTGAGCGGCTCCACGGCGCGGTACGAGATGACGTACCGCGCGGTATGGCCCGACAGCGAAACGGTGCGCTGGGTGTCGGCACTCGCCACCATCCGGCGCGACGTCGCCACGAATAAGCCGCTTAAAATCGTAGGGGTGTGCCGCGACATTTCCGCTGAGAAGGAAGCCGCCGCCCGCCAGCGCACGTTTCTGAAAGAGATGCTGTTCGGAATGACGGAAGGGCGGCTCCGCCTGTGTGACTCGGAAGCCGACCTGCCCGCGCCGCTTCCCGAAGCGTTCCCACCCGTCACCCTCGCCCCGGCCACGGTACGCGCCCTCCGAAAACAGGTTCTCGCCGCCGCCGCGACCCTACGCTTCGACGACGAGCGGGTCCAGGATCTCGAAACGGCGGTCGGCGAGGCGGGTATGAACGCGATACGCCACGCCCGAAACGGGGTCGGGGTCGTGCATGCCGACGCCGAAAAGGGCACGGTGCAAATATGGGTGCGCGACGAGGGCGACGGCATCGCCGAGCATCTGATCCACCGCGCCGTGGAGCGCGGCTGGACCACCGGCGGGTTCGGGCAGGGGATGTTCCTGATGCACCGCACCTGCGACCGCGTCTACCTGCTCACGGGCGCGGGTGGCACCACCGTCGTGCTGGAGCAAGGCCGCACCCCACCCCCGCCCTCCTGGATGCGGAACGACCACGAGTGAGCGGGTTTCGCACACGGTACGAATCAATTCCCCCTGTCCCAGCGCAGCGAGAGAGGGGGCTGGGGGGTGAGGGCAAAACGGGGCCGGGCAGAAACAAGCGCACCTACCCCATAAAATACGAAACCAGCAACCTCGAAACCCGCGCCACCGCCTCGCAACCCACATTCGCCGCCGTCCAACGCCCGTCCCCGATCCCCTTCGTATACACCGAAAGAGCAACCCCCGAAGCCCCACCGCCCGAAGAAGCCCCGCACACGGAACTCGAAGAAATTAATAAATTGCTCCCCCCGCCGGCCAGAACAACCCCGGCGTCGTTCCGAACCCCCGTCACAGCCCCTGGCTTGTGGAACACACGTAGCGGCGGCGCGGCGACATCCAGATCGCCCGCAAACGCGTTCACGTCGAGGTAGCGCGGCAACATCTCCGTATCGTCGCACATCGCCAGCAGCCCCATCACCGCCGAACTCACCCCCGGCGAATGCAGCGTCCCCGTCGCCACCGCCCACATAAAACGGCACATGTCGGCGGGCGTCCCCGTCGCCGTGTGCGGCGGATCGCCCGCCCCGACATGAAACCGGATCGGGCGATGGATCACCGTGCCCGTCATCCCCCACTCGCCCCGCATCCGGCGGTTCACCGACTCCGGCCCGCCCACCGCCGCCAGCACCACGTTCGACGCCGTGTTATCTGACACCGAAATCGCTAGCCGCGCCAGTTCCCCCAACGTGAACGAATGCCCCGGTTCCAGCCCCGCCAGCACCCCCGACCCCGCCACGAAATCCGCCGCCCCGATCTCCACCCGCGTACCCAGACTCACCGCTCCGTCCTCCACCCGCGCCAGCAGTTCCGCCACGATAGCCGCCTTGATCGTGCTAGCCGTCGGGAACGACACGTCCGCGTTGTATGTCACCCATGACACCCCATCGGCCGTCGCGCAAACCCCCAGCACCCCACCACTCAGCGTCGCCTCGACCTCGCGGAACGCCGCCGACAGCCCCGCCGCGCCATTCGCGGCCACGTCCCCCGCCGCAACGCCGCCCGATAAAACAGACGCGGGGCGTGGACCTTCCCCCCCGGCGGGGCGAGAGCGAACAACCCCGGAAGCGTCCATGGCTCCGAAAGCATCGGCGGTCGGCGCGGTTTCGTCCGTCACGGAGTCACCCCCGCCGCGTCACCCGTGAGAGCCGGAGCCGCGCCCGCCGCGTCACCCCCCGCGCCCTTCGGCCCCCCCGCGTCCCCCGCCCCCGGATTCTTCGCGTTCTTCGCCGACTTCGGCACCGGCGCGTCCATCACCGGCGGCTTCGGCACCGATTTGCGTGGCCTATCCAGGTTCTGCGTCTCGCTCATGATCGTCCCGAGGCCCGTAGACGTCTTCGCCTCCAGCATCGCCAGCCGCTCCGAAAGCGCGTTGAACGACGCCGTCGCCTCGTCCTCGACGTCGTCCGTATCGTCCTCAATCAGGTACGGCGACGGCGCCTCCACGATCCCGAAGTCGCTCGGTTGCGGCAACACCGCGCTGGGCAGACGCCGCTCGCGCATCGCCAGCGCGCCCGTCGCCCGCGCGAAATCCTGCGTCTCCATCCACTCGTCCATCGGCTCCACCGTGGTGGACGACGAAGGCCGCGCCCGCGTGGCAGCCCACTCCCGTAGCTTCTGAATCCCCTCCTGCATCGTCACCGAAAGCGGCACCGAGTCGTGCATGGACTGCACCATGTCCTCGTCCCCGATCTCGCGCTTGCCGTCGTTATACGCATTGAAAAGTGCCGCGACCACTACCTGCTCGATCTCCGCCCCCGAGTAGCCCGCCGCCATCTTCGCCAGCCGGTCCAGGTCGAACCTGGTCGCGTCCCGCCCCCGCTTCCGCAGGTGAATCGCGAAGATCTCGCGCCGCTCCGGCGCGGCGGGCAGATCCACGAAGAAGATCTCGTCGAACCGCCCCTTGCGCATCAGTTCGGGCGGTAGCTGCGAAACGTCGTTCGAGGTTGCCACGACGAAACACGCCGCCTTCTTATCCTGAAGCCAGGTGATAAACGTCCCGAAGACCCGGCTGGTCGTTCCGCCGTCCGAGAACGGCGAAGATTGCGTCCCGGCGAACCCTTTCTCCAGTTCATCGAGCCATAAAATAGCCGGCGAAACCGATTCCGCCGTCGCTATTGCTTTCCGCATATTTTCTTCCGATGAGCCGACAATACCCGCGAATATCTTGCCTACGTCGAGGCGCAAGAGGGGTAAACGCCACAGCGACGCGATGGACTTCGCGATGAGAGACTTGCCGCAACCCTGCACGCCGAGGAGCAAGATGCCCTTCGGCTCGGGCAAACCATATTTCTTAGCGTCCTCGTTGAACGACGTCGTGCGCTGCTCCATCCAGCCTTTGAGCAGGTCCATGCCGCCGACATCCGCGAACGAGTCCGAGGCGCGGAAGTATTCCAGGATCCCCGACTTGCGGATGATCTGCTCCTTCTCACCCAGGATGACGTCAATATCGAAGCGGCGTTTTTCGACCAGCGATTTAGCGAAGACGTTCTCTGCCTCAATCGAGGTGAGACCCGACGCCGCTTTAAGCACCTGCTCGCGCTCCAGCGGGGTCAGCGCGACGCTGATCCGGTTGTCCCCGCGAACAGACTGGATGATGCTTTCTAGCAAGCGATCCAGGTCGCCGATCGTGGGCAACTGGTAGTCAACGACGGTTATCTCCTTCTCCAGTTCGGGCGGCAGTTTGAGAAGCGGCGACAGGAGCACCACCGTCTTGTAAGACTGCTTCAGAGCGTAGACGAGATCGCGTAATCGCCGCGTCACCGCGACGTCGCCGATAAAGGGGTGAAAGTCTTTAAGGACGAACACGGTCTGGTCAGGGGCGTTGATCACGTAATCCAGGGCGGCGATCGGGTCTTTCGACGCCAGGTTCCCCGCCATGCCGGTGGTGAACGTCCAGACGATCATCTTTTTGCCGCGCCTCTGACAAACCTCACGTATGCTTTCCTCAACGCGCTTCTCCTCCCAGGATACGATGTAGATCAGGGGGTAGCGGGCGCGGATCAGGTTTTCGAGTTCAACGTCAACGGTCGGGGGGGCATCAGCCACAGTTACTGTCTCCTACAAACGGGGTTGGTACCCTATTATACGCGCAATCCGCGCTTTTCCTTCCCCCGGTTCGGGGGATGACATCCGCGACCGGGAGGCGAGCTCGCGCGCGCTACGGGGTGAAGCAAGAACCGGGTAGAATGATCCCGTGAACCCGAAAACAGCCTTCCTTTATACCGACGATTACCTGACCTACAACCTGCGCGACGATCACCCGCTCCAGCAGAAACGGTTGCAGATGGTGTATCGTCTCCTCGGCGCGTACGGCGTTCTCGACACGAATGGCGGCGCGGTCGAGTGGATCGAGCCGACCCCCTGCACCGAGGACGCCCTGCTCGAAGTCCACACAGGGGAGTTCGTGGATGCTGTGCAAAAGGCGGGAAGCGATGTGCCACAGTCAACGTCGTACCTGCGCAAGTTTGGCGTGGGGCCGGGTGACACCCCCGCCTTCCCCGGCATGTTCGACGCGGCGCGGCTCTATTGCGGCGGCACCGTGGACGCGGCGCGGCTCGTTCTGGGCGGCTACGACGCGGCGTTCAACGTCGCGGGCGGCCTGCACCACGCGCACCCCGACCACGCGTCCGGCTTCTGCACGTTCAACGACTGTGCCATCGGTATTCACGAACTTCTACGCGGCGGGTGCGCGCGGGTCGCATATATTGATATTGACGCGCACCACGGGGACGGCGTACAGGCCTGTTTCTACAATGATCCGCGCGTGTTGACCGTTTCGCTCCACGAGTCGGGGCAGTCGCTGTACCCCGGCACGGGGTACCCGTCCGAGATCGGCGGGCCGGGTGCGGAAGGCTCCTCCGTCAACCTGCCGTTCTATCGGTATACCGGCGACGACGTCTGGCACGAGGGGTTCGACGCCGTGATTCCGGACGTGCTGGCGCGATTTAACGCCGACGCGTACGTCTTCCAGTTCGGCGCGGACGCGCATTTCGCCGACCCGCTCGCCCACCTGATGCTCTCGTCGCGGGGCTGGATGCGGGCGGTCGAGAAGCTGTTTAAGATCGCGGCGGGCAAGCCGGTCGTTGTTACCGGCGGCGGCGGCTACAACATTCGGACGGTGGCGCGGCTCTGGACGCTGGTGATGGCCCACGCGGCGGGCATCACGCTATCGGACCAGGTGCCGGCCGCGTACGCCGAGCAGTACGGCATCGCGAACCTGCACGACACCGAGCCGGTCCCCGCCGTCGCGGACGATTTGCGGATCGAGGGGCGCAACTACGCCCGTGCCCGCGTCCGCGAGCTACGCGAGTACCTGGCCCTGTAGCCGCGTCCGCGCCAAGCACCGGAGAATGTTCACGGCAGGGCGGCTTGAAAACCGGATATACTCTAGCGTATGGAGCAAGCCACGCCGCCGAAGCCACTGTCCGAAAAGCCGTGCGACGTGATCGGGAGGTACCTGATCGCCGTGCATCCGGAGGACTGGCTCGCGCTGATCGGCGTAACAGATGCGGGGGCCACGCCGGTAGAGGTCATTGACGCCGATCTAGCCACGCTGGTGCCGCAAGCCGACCGCGTGCTACTGAGGGCGGCACGGTGCCGGAACTGTTCAATCGGAAATGCGAGACGGGACACCACGGAAGCAAACTCGCGGAGTGGCCACTTTTATACAGCGTGACGCTGACGCATAAGTACGACTTGCCCGTCAGGAGTGCGGTGTTCTTGTTGCGCAAGGAGGCCGACAGCCCCGCGCTGAACGGTGTTTACGAGCGGAGATATGCGGACGGCTCGGTGTACCTACGCTTCGAGTACAGGGTAGTGCATGTGTGGCGGTTGCCCGTGGAGGAGTTGTTAACAGGTGGGGTGGCGACGCTCCCACTCGCGCCGATCGCCGACGTACCGGAGAGCGAGCTGCCACGGGTAATAGCCCGTATACGCGAGCGCATCGGGGCCGAACCCAAAGAAACTCAACAGGAGTTGTGGGTGTCTACCTATTTCTTGATGGGCGCGAAGTACCCCAGTCAGGTCACGAACCGGCTGTTGAAAGGAATCGGGATTATGTTTGAATCAAGCACCTATACGGAGGCGGTGGAAAAAGAGCGCGCACAGGGCATCTCGCAGGGCATTACGCAGGGGGAATTGCGCGGGCGATTGCGCGAAGGGCGCGAGCTGATCGTCACGCTCGGGCGTGAGCGGCTCGGCGAGCCATCGCCGGAGGTCACCGCGCAACGGGAAAGCATCCCGTCGCGGGAGCAGTTCCCGGCGTTGATCAAGCGCGTCTCGGTGGCGAAGTCGTGGAACGACCTGTTCGCCCTGTAGTTGGCTATTCGGGGTGTCATGCCCGTGTGGTAGCCGCGCCTACAGCATTAACATAGAGCTGGGCCTGTATACTCATGGGCATCCCGGGCGGCGGATGCGTTTTTGCGAAGCCGCCGACTATGACGCACAATGATCGCGGCGCGCGGTGTCTCTCATGGCACCAGGAAACCGCGCGTGTCGCGTCGCCACGGTTCACTATCTATCAAACTTACTCGCTCGAAGGAACTCCGTCCGGTGTCATATTCCCAAAACAATCCCGTCGCCCGCTCTACCCGCCGCCGTTTTTTGACCGCTCTCGGCCTCGCCGCTCTGGTTTCGACTTTGCTCGCTGGTTGTCCGTCGGGTGGCGGCACCGGGGCCGCGTCCCCGTCCGGCTCCTCCCCGTCCGTCGCGTCGTCTCCGGCGGGCGGGGGGGCGGTGCCCGCCGTCACGAAGAAGATCAAAGCCGGTCTGGTCACTGACACCGGCGGCGTTAATGACCGCTCATTCAACCAGATGGCGTACGAGGGCTTGCAGAAGTCACAGAAGGATCTCGGTGCCGAGATCAAGTACTCCGAGTCGAAGGCGAACGCCGACTATGCGAGCAACCTGACCCGCTTCGCGCAGGCTCATTATGACGTCGTTTTCGCGGTCGGGTTCAAGATGCAGGACGCGCTGAAGGAGGTCGCGCCGCGCTTCCCGGACGTCAAGTTCGTGATCATTGACGGCGACGCGCCCGCGCTCCCCAACTGCGCGGCGTACAAGTTCCGTGAGGAACAAGGCTCGTTTCTGGTCGGCGCGCTCGCGGGCCTGATGACGAGAACCAACGTCGTCGGATTTGTCGGCGGCGAGCAGATGCCCCTGATCGCGAAGTTCGAGGCGGGCTACAAAGCGGGGGTGAAGACCACGAACCCCAAAGCCGAGGTGAAGGTTGGGTACGCGAACGCGTTCAACGACCCACAAAAAGGGCGCGAACTCGCGCTCTCGCAGATGAATGCGAAGGCGGACATCATCTACCACGCGGCGGGCGAGACCGGCGTCGGCGTGATCAAGGCGGTCGAGTCGAAGGGCGCGGGCTTTTACGCGGTCGGGGTTGACAAGGACCAGGACGCCGAAGCGAAGGGACGCGTGCTGACCTCCATGGTCAAGCGCGTGGATGTCGCCGTGTATCAAGCGGTTAAAGACACGGCGGGCGGCAACTTCAAGAGCGGTTCGACCACGGTGGGCTTGAAGGAGGACGGCGTCGGTCTGTCAGCAATGCAGTACACCAAGCAGGACGTCCCCGCCCCCGTGATGGCGCGAATCGCCGCCCTCCGTTCCGCGATCATTGATGGGAAGATCGTCCCCCCGACCACGGAGGCGGAACTCGCCAAATTCACGCCGCCCGCGCCATGACGGGTCTCGCCACGGCGGTGGAACGGGTCGGAGAGCGGATCGAGGCGGCACTGTACGTGTGCCGCTCCGCGCCGTATCCGCGCCTCGACATCCGCGATCATGTGTTGCCGCACTGGACGATCAGTGAGGTCGTGACCGGCACGGTTACGATGGTCACCGGGGGGCAGACCTACGACGTGCGGGCAGGCGACGTGATGATCCACCCGCCGGGCATCGCGTTCAGCGAGCGGAACGCCGGGAGTGGCTTGCACCGCTGGCTGGCGTGCGAGGCGCGTATACACGACCCGCACCCGGAGAACCTGCTGGACCGGTACCCGCTCCCGCCCGTTCTGACCCTCCCTGCCGCGCGTGCCCCTGAGTACGCCGAAACGTTCACGCGGCTGGAAGCGGTTCACCCGATCGCATCGGGGCCGGGCGTGAGTCGGCTACGTCAGACCGCGCTTTTGACGGAACTGCTCGCGTTCCTGATCGAGGCCTGGGAGGTGTCGGGGTGCCCGACGCGCCCCGACGCGCTCGCCTCGCCTGTGGGTCGGTTCGCTCCGGTCATCGCGTTCCTGCGCCAGAACCTCGCCGCCCGCGTTACCCGCGCTGACCTCGCCCGAATCGCCTCCCTGCACCCTACCGCCTTCGACCGGGCGTTCGTCCGCGCGACGGGCCAGACGCCGGTCCGTCTGCACACCGAGATGCGCCTCGCCGAGGTCCGCCGCCGCCTGGAGACCGGCGACGACACACTGGAAACTATCGCGCACGCGGTCGGATTGACCGACGCCGCGCACCTTTCGCGCCTGTTCCGCGCCCGGTTCGGCATCGCGCCGGGCAAGTGGCGGGACGGCGTAAATCGTACCAAAACCGGCTACTTATCGCCCTTGTCCGCCGCGAACGCGCCGACGTACAATACACGCACGGACGCGAACGGTTCCTAGACCAGTAAGTTCGTAGAACAACACCGGAGGCATTGACCCATGGCAGTACCCGAAATCAGCACCGCGCAACGCGCCGAATTGGCCGAGCGGGGCTTCACGATCTTCCCGAACGTCTTCTCAGACGAGGACATGAGCACACTCGCGGAGCGCATCGAGACCTACCAGAAGCGGCATAACGAGCGTCTGGCCGCGGGCGTAGGCGACGACGGCATCTCGCGGGCGAGCGAGATAACCTTCACCGACCACCTCGCCGAGCACGACGAGCAGATCGAGGCGTTCGCGCGGCGACCGGAGTTCGTTAAACTCGCCACCGAGTTGCTTGGACCCGACACCGACCTGTACTGGAACCAGTCCGTGTTCAAGATGCCGGAGGGCGAGAAGGAGTTCCCGTGGCATCAGGACGACGGCTACACCGCCGTCTCGCCCTCTCCGTACCTGACGCTCTGGCTCGCGTTGAACGACGCGACCCCCGAGAACGGGTGCATTTCGGCGATGCCCGGTTCGCACAAAAACGGGGTGGTCCCGCACAAGCAGTCACCGCTCGGCCTGGTATGCCACGACGCGGATGACCCCGATCAGGGCGTCCAGGTGCCAGTAAAAGCAGGGAGCATCGCGGCGTTCTGGTCCACCACTATGCACAAGTCCGGCGTCAACCGCTCGCGAGGCCCGCGCAAGGCGTACATCCTGCAATACAGCAAGGCACCGCTAACGCTGGTGGCGGACGGATCCTGCGTGAACAACAAGATCGCGCTGACGCGCGGCGGCGTGGCGGTCAAAGCCTAGTCGAGGATGGAGGCACCTCGCGGCGTGACGCGAGGTGCCTCCTTCACCCGCGCCCGAGTCGGCGCAGGTCCTCCGGCAATGTCGTCAGCGAAACGCCGGTCAATATCTCGCCGTCTTCCGGCATACGAACGCCCGTGAGCTCCGCCCAATCGTACACGAAAGCGGGCGCGACCGGCTCGCTCTTGGAGACTAGCGCGTCGAACCCGCCCCCGTCCGGGTAGCCTAGTCGCTCGAACCGAAGGCAGGGGAACTCGCCATCCTGGGACGCTTCGGTCACCGCGTCGCCGCTCAGACACAGCACCGTGCTGTCGCCGAGATCGCAGAAGAACACCTCATAGTCGTCCCCGTCTTCATCGTCCGCGAAGCGTAGCACCGCTACCGCTACCGCCTCAACCTGTTGAACGCGCCGTTGCCCCCGCGTCAGTGTTTCCCGGTGCCGCGCGATCTGGGCGAGGTAGTTTCCTGTCATCTGCCACCTCTCGAAAAGCGGGCTTTGAAGCCCCCCCGCGCCCGCGAAACCGAGCAAGACGTGGACACAAATCATCAGCGGCAACAGATCGGTCAGGCGCAGGAGCACGGCGACCCCGACGAACGCGCTAAAGGTCGCGCCCAGAGTCAGCCAGTAATTGAGTATCACAGCAGATTGGCTTGTTGACTGCTTTTCGAGAAAGGCGAGCCAGTCGGTCATCGTCCGGCGTTCCTCGTCGGTCAGCGGGCGGATAAAGTCTCGTAGCATGACGAATAACTATCGCGCGGCGACCAGAACCGGAAAACTGGCTACTCGTCCTCGGCTTTATCGGCGTCTTTCGGCGGCGCGTCTCCGAACGTCATTACCCAGCGGACGTCGAGCGAATCCCAGTCGTACACCGCGCCAATCCCGCCGCCGTTCCAGTAGCGCGAACCGGTCGAAGAGTAGGGGCCGTCCGGCGCGTCGCGGCGGGCGAACTGCTCGCGGTCCCCCGCCGGGTCGTTCACGATCAGGCGACCATCGGACAGATAGCCCCGCGCGACCATCAGATGCCCCGCAGGCGTCACCGACACACCGAGGATCACCGGACGTCCGCGATCCAGTTCGACTTTGACACGCGCCAGCGTCGCCTTCGCGTCGTAGAAAATAGCGACGCCTGGGAACGACGGGCGCAGGTACTGGAGCATCTTCGCGTGAACCGCACCGAGATCCGGGTCGCAAATCGCCGCCTGAACCGCCGGGATCGCGGAACCGTAAGGCGACACGTGCGGGTACGAATCGCGGACCGGGATTGGCGTTGGAGCCGCCTTCCCGGCGAGCAGTAGCACCATCAGCGCGGAGCAAGGCCCGCACGACCCGTCGCCGTCGAAGCCGTCCGGCAAATCCCACGCCTGCGACAGGTACGGCACGGGCAGGTTGACGACCACGCTGGCCGGGGGGAGCGGGGGCACATCCCCGTAGTGCCAGGGGGCGGGGATGCTCAGCCAGTTGCGCCCCCATGCCAGCGTCTCTGGCGACGGGCGCGACATGCTGACCGGTAGCCAGAGTCCGTCCCCGCCCGTCGCCGCCGCATCCAACACCGCCCCCGCATAGGCATGCGCGGCGTCCCCCTCGCGCCCGCGAAAGCCATTCGCGCCTCCTGTGCCATACCAGCCGAGCGCAGGGTACCAGCATTCGAGGATGTTGCGCCCCGCCGGGAGCCGCGACGTTCCCGGAAGCGGCGCGCGATTCCACGCGTGTACCAGCAGTTTCGCGCCCTCGCGGACGTTGTAGTGCCAGTCATTTCCGAGCCGCCCCGCGTCCGCGCGCCCCATAATCGGTACGGATAATAGACCGACACGCCCCGGTACTGTCTCGGTCGGCTTGCCGGTCGCCGCGTCGAACTGCCGGAACCTTGATGCCTGCCATACGAGCGCGCACAGGATCGTAGAGGGGATGCGGTTCTCGCGGGCGACGCGGCGCAGTTCGTCGCGGACTTCGGTTGTAAACGGTGTCAGGGTGTTATGAGAAGTGGTGGGGGGGGCTACCGTAACCGGCGTGGCGGGGAGAGTTACCACCGACAGCAGAAGAGGAACGAGAGGATTCATATGGTCTTCGTTCCGCCGCGACCGGTCAAAATCCTCCTGCTCGGCTCGGCTCGGTGTGTAAGTGTGCTGAGAAACCGGACTCGTTACTTCGATAGAGGCGGTAAAGCTGAAATAACGAAGGCCGTTTCGGATACGGGGAGGCTCCCGACATGCCGACTGACGACGTGGAAGAAGTCCGGCAATTTGTGGCGGCACTACCGCGCGGCTTGAGGCGGCTACGCGAGGATCAATTTCAGTTCTCGTCCCGTCTCCTGTGAGAGGTTCATGGTATCCTGTTAGCGTCGGCGCACGGCAAAAGAGCCGGGTCGCCTCCGAGGCAGCCAGAACTGGATCGGTGGTAGCAGACCGGGAAAACGCTCTTTATACCACCCCCGCATACGGAGGTTTCTGCCTGTATCGGCGCACTGGAGGGGACTATCAAGCTGACATTTGCTCCCGACGCAGACAGTTAAGGGGTGCGGGCGCGGGAACGCCTTTTCCCGCGCCCTGCCCCCTTTAACCCCTCTCGACAAGCGCGAGGAAGCGCGGCACGGCGTCCGGCGGAGCCTTTCCGAGCGCGGCCATCGCGTCCGCGAGGCCACGTAGCGCGGCAACCTTCTCCGCCAGCGTCGGCGCGGGCGCGGGCGGCTCCGGCGCAACCCATTCGCCCCCCAACGTGTTCCGGCGCGTGTCGGCAAGCAGGTTTCCCAGCATCACCGCGAACGGCGTTTCCCGTTGCGCCGCGTCCCGAACGCAGTATTTCGCGGAGATCAGCCACATCGCCCAGAACAGATGAACCGTGTTCCGTGTCTCCTCCTGGCGTGCCTCCTCCACTGTTCGCGCCGCCCAGACGCGCCGTATCGCCTCCGGGTACTCGCCCTCCGGCGTGTACCGCCATTTCACCTTCTCGGCGAGGACGGGCACATCCGCCCGGTTAAACAGCACCCGTCCTTCCGCCGGAATGCTCGCTCCGCCCGCCGCATGCCAGTACCAGTCCACCTCGTACGGCCCGGCGGGCGCGTCGTAGATCGCCATCAAATAGTAGCCTTGCGGCGGCGCGTTCTGTTGCCCCTCGACCCATAGGATCGGCTCGCCATACGCCGAGTCGCCCCCGGAGGTACCCCCGACGCGGCGCACGTACCCGTCGCGGCCCGCCGCCAGAGTGGGCATCGCCTCCTCCTTCATCACCGCGTGGACATTTAAGGATGCCCACGCGTCGTTGCCCGCCCCGAACCCTTCGTCCTTGCCGAACGGCGCGAGGTATGCCGCTAGAACGTTGTCGTCCGCCTCTAACACGTGCGTCACCTGCCGCTGGAGCCGCGCCACCTCCACAAACCGGGTCCCCTTCGAGGGTGCCATATCTTGAAGTTCCGTACTCACTAGTATCGCCATCCTTTCCGCGAGGCGTTTACGCGCCCGCGATAGTCGTTGTTTCACCGTTGTCTCGGTCAGTCCCAGAAACGCCGCTACCTCCGCCGCGCTGTACCCCGCCATGTAGAAGAGCGTGATGGCCGCGCGTTCACCGTCCCCAAGCGAGCCGACGATGTCGCGCGTCGCTGCCCTCGTTTCCTCTCGGATTACCTCCCGCACCGGGTCCGCCGACAGATCTGCCGCCTCCGCGATGGATTCGGGGGACGCGGTTGCCGCCGACTGCCGACGATACCGATCGGCGTGCTTGAACACGATGCGGCGGAACCACGCCCCGAACGCCGCCGCGTCACGTAGCGTCGGCAGGTCGCGCCATGCCTGCAAGAACGCGTCCTGCGCGGCGTCTTCCGCCCGCACCCGCGAACCGAGGACGGCATAGGCGTAGGCGACCGCTGGGTTCTGGTAGTGTCGAACAATCGCGTCGAAGGCGTTCGCGTCACCATCTGTCACCCGCCGGATTAATTGCGTTATGTCATCCATGATGATAAAGCCCCACGGCAGGAAGAAAAGGTGACGGATTTCATCGGTTGCGTCGCGGATGGGTGCGTCCGGAACGCGAGAATCGGCCGCAATTTTGGGGACGGTTGGCGGCAACAGGCGGCGGCGAGCTCTCGTATAAAACGGATATGGGATGTACCGTTACGGAGCCTTGCCGACACCAGGGCACCAATACCAAGCCCTCACATCCGTTCAGGGCGGCGATCCGGCGTCTCGGGGTTAATCATCGGCGCGGTGGTGCTACTCGGCGCGTCATTGTCCGTATCGGTCGGCACTCTCGCGCAAACTAAAGGCACAAAGAAGGACGCCCGCTGGAAGAGCTACACAAACGCCCGGTTCGCGTACGCGGTGCACTACCCACCTGCTCTGTTCCCACAGGGCGAGCCGGACAACGGCGATGGGCAGATCTTCCTGTCCCGCGACGGCCACACCGAGCTGCTGGTTTACGGCTCCTATGACGCTTCCGGTGACACGCTCGACGACCAGTACGCGCAGGAGGCGCACGGGCGGCACGCCCGGCGATCCGAAGCGAGTGGTCACCTATAAAGCACGCAAGGCCAGCTGGTTCGTGGTGTCCGGCGTGCGCGAGGGCGAGGTGTTTTATCGCAAGACGTACCACGTCAGCGACAAGTTCATGAGCTGAGAGATGACCTACCCCGACGCCCAGAAGTGGGTGTGGCACCTGATTGTGACGCGGATCAACGCGGGGTTTAAGCCTGGCACTTGATATTGTATTGGGAGTTACGCGGTTGGCGGTTTCGGATGCCCGTATCGGTCCGTCCCACCCGCAAGCGGGTACCCGACGTCCGGCTACGAAGTAGCCTACACAGGCAAAACTTGTTTTGCCGGACAGGCAAAACGAGCCAGGCAAAACGCGTTTTGCCGATTTGCCGATGACGTGGGTTTTAACCCGCGTTTTCTGTCTGATAACGCCTGCGGTGTTTATCCCATACGGCGTGACGCCGCTCGATCCGGCGAGGATCTGACGAGGAATATAAACCTATGAACGAATCCCCCGACCTGCAAGCGCAACTGCTCGTACAAGCATTGCCTTATATCCGCACGTTTAGCGGCAAGACGATCGTGATCAAGTACGGTGGCAACGCGATGATTGACGATGATTTGAAGCGGGCCGTGACGCGCGACGTGCTCCTGATGCGCTACGTCGGCATTAACCCGATCCTGGTACATGGCGGTGGGCCGGAAGTCTCGGACGCGATGCGCAAGATGGGCAAGGAGCCGGAGTTCGTGGACGGACTGCGCGTGACAGACGCGGAGACAATGCAGATCGTGGAGATGGTATTGACTGGCAAGACGAATAAGAACATCGTCGCGCTCCTGAACGCCGAAGGCGGACAGACGGGTCCCCCCCTGCTCGGCGACCGTCCCGACTCGGCGGATCGCTCCGCGCCGGGGAGTCGTCTGAACCTGGGGAACCGTCCGAGCGTCGCGGATCGCCCCGGTCTTGCCGTCGGCTTATCGGGCAAGGACGCGAACCTGTTACAAGCGGTGCGCGACACGGCGCACGGCGACCTCGGTTTCGTCGGACGCGTGAGCAAAACCAACCCCGCGATCCTGCACACGCTCGCCGGGGCGGGTTACATCCCCGTGGTCTCGTCGGTCGCTATCGGGGCGGAGGGCGAGTCGTATAACGTGAACGCCGACACGGCGGCGGCGGCAATCGCGATCGCGGTAGGGGCGGAGAAATTGATATTGCTCACCGATGTCGAGGGGCTGTACCGCGACTTCGCCGATAAAGCCTCGCTGATCTCGGAGATCACGGCGGCGGACGCCCGCGACCTGATCCGCTCCGGCACGGTGGAGTCCGGCATGGTCCCCAAACTCGAAGCGTGCTGCGAGGCGGTCGAGGACGGCGTCCCCCGCGCGCACATCATAGACGGACGTCGTCTCCACTCGCTACTGATCGAGATATTTACCGATTCGGGGATTGGGACGATGGTCAAGCCGGGGGAAATGGGGTTTCGGCCTTTGCTTGTTTAAGAACATTGCCCTAGGAGGGGTGAAAAGCGGGTTATGCGAGTTGGAAAACCGCGTACTCGCGTATCGTGAAACAACATGAGTACACCTTCTGATACTCCTCCCGCGTCCGAAGGACGCCTGGCTCCGAAGGAGCCTATAGACGTGGGTCGAAGACCCGCGTACTCTCTCGCGCGGGTCGCGAACCCGCGTACCCGTGCCAGCGGGTAACAAACCCGTATATATGTGCTCATACGTCCGGCTTCGCCGGATAACTTAGAGGTAAACTTATGATACAAGCGGTTAAGGAAACAATGATGGGCACCACGCAATCGCGCCAGTGGGACGCCGACCACGTGATGACCACCTACGCCCGCTACGGCGTGACGTTCACGCGTGGCGAAGGCGTGTACCTGTTCGACGCGGGCGGGCGGCGCTACCTCGACCTGCTCGCCGGGATCGCGGTATGCTCCGTCGGGCACGCGCACCCGTATCTGACCCGAGCCTTACAGGAACAAGCTGCCACCCTGCTCCACGTCTCGAACCTGTTCCTGACCGAACCGCAGGCGCGGCTCGCGCGGCGTCTGGTCGAATTGTCCGATTTCGAGCGCGTGTTCTTCTGTAATAGCGGCGCGGAGGCGAACGAAGCCGCGATTAAAATCGCCCGCAAGTACGGGCGCGGCCTGTCTCCCGACAAAACCGACATCATCACCGCGAAGAACTCGTTCCACGGGCGAACCATCGCCACCGTGACCGCGACTGGCCAGCCCAAGTACAGCGCACCGTTCGCGCCGCTACCGGGCGGCTTCCACTACGTCCCGTTCAACGACGTCGCCGCGCTGATCCAGTCGGTGAACGAAAACACGGCGGCAATTATGCTGGAGCCAATCCAGGGCGAGGGCGGCATTATCCCGGCGACGGTCGAGTACTTGAAGGCGGCGCGGGAGCTGGCCGACCGGTATCACGCGCTCCTGATCATGGACGAGGTGCAGACCGGCGTCGGGCGTACCGGTACGCTGTGGGGCTACCAGCAATTCGGGATCGTGCCCGACATCATGACGCTCGCGAAGGGCCTCGGCGGCGGCATCCCTATCGGCGCGTGCCTCGCGCGCGGCGCGGCGGCGACCACGCTCGTGCCGGGCGATCACGGGACGACGTTCGGCGGCAACCCGTTCGCGACCACTGCGGCGAACGCGGTGCTGGATATTCTCGCCGATGAGGAGTTGACGCGAAACGCTCGCGAGACCGGTGCGTACCTACGCGACCGCCTCGCCGAACTCGGCGACACGTTCCCCGATCTAATCGCCGAAGTACGCGGGAT
>JAYUUO010000026.1:0-18570 GCA_043754515.1 Armatimonadota bacterium | reverse complement strand
TGTGGTTGCACCTCGACCGGGAGACTGTCCTTCGTTCCCGCGCGTGGCTCCGTGCCGCTCGCCGTCACTTTCGACTCATCCGGCCGCCCCGGAGCCATTGAGAAACAGGTCTCGATCTTCATCACCGAGACGCCGGACGAGCCGATCACGCTGTCACTCGGTGGAACGGTGAAGACCGAGTGGCGCGTCAGCCCATCCGGCATACTGGAACTCGGCACGATACCGGGTGGCGAGACGAAGACCGCCACTGTTTCCATACACCGCGTTTCGGGCGGCGCGGTCGCATTCGCTAAACCTCTCGCGTCAGACGGCGTCCGCGCCACCATCACTCCCGATGCCGGTTTTAAAGTAGCGACTGTCAGCGTCATGGCGGTCGCGTCCCGCCTTCCGGGCGCGAAGCAGGTGACGATGACTCTCACGCCGACCGATGTGAGCCTGCCTCCGGTGCGAATTCCCGTGTCCTACACCGCGAGTGGTCAATTCATCACGTCGCCCGATCTACTCAACTTCGGACTCGTCAGCAAGAGTAGTAAGACGGTCGAATTGACCGCGATCCTGTCCACCGTCGCGCCAGGCCCGCCCCCCGACTTTCGGGTCGTTTCCGCGCCGAAGGGAGTATCCGCCCGAGTCGAAAGATCGTCGGATGCTCAAGCCACTCTCCATGTCACAATTTTGCCCGGCGCATTCCTTTCGGGGAGCGTGCTGAACGAACGGATTGTTATCGCCACCGGTAGCGAGAAACAACCGCGAATCGTCGTACCGGTACTAGTTGTTATCATGGCGACCAGAATGTGAGAATGGAGCAATGAAAATGGTCAAACAGCCTAGTTATGTAAAGCAACTCGTGATGATCGCAGTATTGTCCGCCTCACTCGTGGGGGGAATAGCCGTCATGACGGCGCGGCCAGTCTCCGCAGACACCTGGTGTCAATCTCGGTCTCTGTGCAGTAGAATGTACCGCAGGATGTATTGCCACAATCGAAACGGGGCCGTTTGGTTATGCCGAATGTGTCACCTTGTGCGTTAAGTTCATGTGCTTGAAGAACATAGGCGGATTGAATTAGGAGCGTGAAGACTCTGAGGTACGCTGCCATAGGTGTTTGTTGGTGGCCTATCTTAGGCCCCTAAAACGCAAAAATCATGCAAAGAAAAACTATAAACAGGATATTTCTAATCCTGTTATGCTCGAACCTGTTGGTGTTTGCATGGATCGGCTCGGGATGGCTAATGGATAGATTCAAGACACGAAGCGCTAAAACTTATGTATGATCTCGAAAAGAGCAAGCAAAACATAACCAAACTGCATTTTTTTCAGGGTGTTGATGCCGAGATGTTCGCGAAAATCAATAAAACATTCATGGAAGAAAACCGAATAACAGACGCTGATGCTGATTGGCTTATACAAAAAGTCAAACAGGTTGCTCCTGTCAATGATCCACAAATCGAGGATCTACGCCACTTCTCGATTGTGGCTTTGTTGATACAGTGTGTGGCATCAAATCGCCTGACGAAGCTACAACAAGATGATCTGTTCATTTTCATCTCGAACAAGTTGACAAGCGAATCGCCGGTCATCAACACAGATCACAAAGAGTTTGCAGTGAGTATGGATATTGCTATCCTGAGCAATATGCACCGACAGGAGTCAGTGGCTGTAATCTTGCCCTTCGTCTCATCTAACAGCAAAACCGTTAAGATGTATGCGGACGCAGCACTGGAAAGATCCGACTATAAAGTTCAAGTTGCAAACTAGGATTTCTGGATCGCTGTCAAGAAATAGTTGGGAGGTAATTGCGACTGCTACAGTCGTTGCCTCCCTCACCGCACTTAAAGCCATGCCAGAATATCGGTGGCAGAATCACACAGAGTCCGTTACGCTACCTTACGAGCGCGATACGCCGCGCACCGTCATCTTCCGCAACCCGTCGTACCTCCTGCCGCTCACTGTCATGCCGCCGCCGATGACCGGTTGCGCCTGCGTCCGCGTCGTGACGCCCGCAACAACTATCCTGCCCCACCAATCGGGAGCGTTCACGGTGGCTTTCGAGGCGGCGTCAGTCGGCGAACGAACAGAGGCGTTGCGCTTCACGGCGCGGCAGGGCTTCCGAACCCGACCGGTGTACGTGTTTATATGGAGGAAGTAAACAATTAGTTTCCTGAAAAGGCACTGTTTTCTAACCAAGAAACAGTGCCCTTCCAGGAAACACATATGTTTTCCGAAGCATGCGAGCCATACATATGCCTGGTAGGAGACACATCAATAAATCCACCGGGGTGGGCGAATGGTCAAGGACTTTAGAGTCGGTACCGCGTCAGGGGCTGAGGATACCTAGCTCGAATTCTGACACCCGCAAGGTCTGACAGCAGGTCCATTGCTGGCGACGCCGACACATCGGTGTTGATGAGGGGGTATATTAGGTAGGAGTTACACGGTTCATTAAGAACGCGGGTTGAAACCCATGTCATCGGCGAAACAAGTACAGTCAAAACTTGTTTTGACGATTGCCTGTCTAGGCTACTTCGTAGCCGGACATTGGGTACCCGCTTGCGGGTGGGACGGACAGATCCGGGCATCCGAAACCGCCAACCGCGTAACTCCTACTTAGGTAACAAAAAACGACCGTCGTATGCTCCTACTGAACTACGCGGTCGCCACGTAATTCACACCTGGTTCCCTCTTCTAGCGAACTCCAGCGCGATTACGTATATATAATACCATGTTCCGCGTTGCCATTGCCACCCAACATGAATCAGGATAATCGTTGCACTGTAGGAAAAACAGAGAAGATTATCGAATTGTTGCAACGATAACAGTTTTTTAGGATAGAAAATTGCTCAAAACGAAGTGCATAATGTCTCGTAATAGTACCAGATTAAAAGATTTTTTTGCATCAAGACCCATCCCCGGATGCATAACGAGTGAACGGCACGAATAATGCTGTCTCTTCGGGTGGACACGCGGCCCGTCACACCCCGAAGGTTTTTCACCAAACTTTACCGACTGGGACGGCGCAACCGTGACAACTCTCCCTATAAGCGACGGATGAACGCCGGTTTGCGCGACATCTACCCGCTTAGGAACAGGATATTATGAACCCGACGCAATCCACGACGAATCATCCCGACCCTTCCCCCGCCCGAGGCGTCGGCGGCGCGAACAAGGCGACCGAGTGCGCGGGCCTGGTGACAGAGATGCGCCGCCACTGGAAGTGCGAAGCGGCGCACCGGGAACGCGGGGAACTGGCTAAGGCGGACGATGCGAAGCGTCGTGGCGACGCCGCGTGCGAACGCGCGCTCGATCTAACTCGGGGGAGACTCTTAGCATACGCTAACGCCTACCTCCACGACACGTCGTTGACCACGGATGGCGCGCGCGACCTCACCCTCGCGCTGTATCAGAAGTGGCAGGATCTGGGAAGCGGTGAGAGTGCGCGAGGTTGGGAGAAGCCGGTGATGTTCTGGACCTGTCTCAAACGTCTGGCCTACAACCTGTTTACGCGCGGAGTGCAACGGGGCTACGGGCGCGAGTGGGTAAAACCGGGTGGCGACAGCGACGCCCCCGCTTACCCCCGCGAACAGCGCGAGGCGGATCGCCCACTCGCCGCGTCGGGCGACGATACCGGAGATATGCTCGCCGAGTCGCATGACCCCGACTCAAATTCCGCGCTCAAAACGCTATTTGAGGAGGCCGCGCTAGATTCGCTTCTGGAAGCCGTCCGTGATCCGCGCCACCGCGAGGCGATTCTCCTTTCCGTTCGCGGATTGACACACGCCGCGATCGCGCGGATACTCGGTGTGCGTTCCGAGAAGACCGTTTATAACTACATAGAGAGGGCGCGCGCCGACATGCACGCATGGGCGCGGGCGCGTCACGCCTCCCACGGTGAGTACGGCGACTACCTCGCCGCGACCTATTAAAATGCCGACTCCTGACACCGACTGTTCTCGACACCACCCGAAAAAAAGGAGTGTCCCTCAGACATGAATACACCAAACGAAAACGAAACGACGTCCGCCCCTACCGACGATGCGGCTACTCTGGGGTTCGGATCGCTACTCGACGAGCCGCTTTATGAGACCGCGCTGGATGAACTGTTGCTCGCGATGGAATCCGGCGAGGGGGGAGCGTACGACCGCGTCGCGCGCCGCTACCCTCGCTACGCCGCGCCGCTACTGGATGCCGTTCTGATAGTATTGCCCGCCGAACAGCGGCTCCGCGAAGATAAGGCCGAGTACACGACGGAGTTCATCGCGGCGGCGGACGCCGGAATCGCCGCTGCCCGGTCGCAACTCGGACTGACACGTGCCGCGAGTGCTTCCGTGCTGCTAAGGGAGCCAGCCGTCTCTGTCGCGGCCGCGCTCGGTGAGGAGCGCAAGGCGCGCGGCTGGAGTCTGGCGGAACTGGCGCGGCGGCTGTATGTGCCGAAGGAGTTACTTTTAAAGATCGAGCGCGGGCAGTTCCGGGATTGGCCCGAGCGACTGACGCGGGCTGTCGCGGACGCCCTAACTGTTAGCCGCGAGCAGGCGCGGGCGGTGCTTCAAGCGACGGGTGCAAATTCCCCCCTGGTCACCGCAGCGGCCTACTCGGCGCGGGGCGTGCCCGAATCCGACCTGGTGCGCGAGCGGCGGGGGGCAACCGAGGACTTCGACGCCGAGTTCGAGCGGATACGGACGGCACTTACCCCGGAACAGACCGCCTACTGGGTGGGCGTAGCCGCGGACATCGGCCCGAATAGCTCCGACGGCGCGGGGGCGTAACCACGAGTGGATGCCGCCGTGCTAATCCAGAAGCGCGTTAGCCGCCTCTGGAACGAGGAGTTCGTTGCGCGTGGGGGGACGCCGCGTGGGACACTCGGCGAGGCCATCCCGCTCCGCGCCCTGCTCGAACAGGTCGCCGAGCTTGTCTTCGGGCTGACCGTGATAAACGACGAAAGTCTCGCGGGCACCAATATTGAAGGCGAACTGAACCGCGTGGACGGTTTAATCCTGATCCGCCCTGGCCTCCCGACGGAACGCGCCGCCTTCGTGATCGCGCACGAGATAGGGCATCACGCGTTGGATCACCCGCTCCACGCCGTGCTCGCCGACACCGCCGCGACGATCAACCCCGATATCGCGTCCGGCGACCTGTCGGCGGGACGGCAAGCGCAACTCACCGGGCTAGACCTGTCCGAACACGCGATGACGCTCCTGCGCGGCTATAACGAGCGTGACTACTACGAGATTCAGGCGAACGCGTTCGCGACCGAGCTATTGGTGCCGGGCGACGAACTGCGCCGCCTGCTGGAATCCAGTCCCCTTCGTACCGTAGGGTCGCTTGCGGCACATTTCGGCGTCGCTCACTCGCTGATGCGGGTCGGCATGGCGAACACCCTTTTGTTCGCCGCGCCTGCCGGAGCGGGTGACGATCCGCCCCCTGCTAGCGTCAACGACGATCTTGCCGCGCCCCTTGATCCCGAGCAACGTGCCGCCGCCGATTGCGCGGCGCCCGCGCTGATCGTCGCCGGTCCGGGCGCGGGCAAGACGCGCATTCTGGTTTCGCGCTACGCCCGCCTCGTGTCGGAGGGGATTCACCCGAGACACATCCTTGCTCTGACATTCACGAACCGCGCGGCGGGCGAAATGCGTGAGCGGATCGCGGCGCGGGTCGGGGAAGAACACGCGGCGAGTGTCGAGGTGTTCACGTTTCACGCATTCGGCCTGCAACTGCTTCAGCAGTACGGCGGACGCATCGGCCTCAAAACGCCTTTGCGACTGGTGACGCCGATGGACGCTCTACTCCTGTGCCGCCGCCGCGCCGCCAATGCAGCGTTCGGATTTTTGAGCGGCGTCACCGGCGCGCTCGAAAGTCTGCGGACTCAGTTGAAGGCGGTTAGCCGCGCGAAAGAGGAGAACGCGGGCGTGGAGGAATGGGAGCGGCTGGCGCAGGGGTGGCGCGACGCGAACCCGGACACCAGTTCAGAGCCGGATTGGGTCGCGGACGGCGCGACGTTCTACGCCGATTACCAGCGCACCCTGCGTCGTCGCGGTCTACTCGACTACGGCGACTTGCAAACCGAAGCGTTGCGTCTGTTCACCGTGTCGGAGGTCGCCGCCGAAATCCGCGAGCGGTACCAGCACATCCTTGTGGACGAGTTCCAGGACATCAACTATGTGTCGGGGGGGCTGACGCGTGAGCTAGACGGTGGCCGCGGCGTGGTATGGGTGGTGGGCGACCCGCGACAGAGTATCTTCGGGTTTCGTGGCGCGTCCCCGGTGAACTTGTCGCGCTTCTTTACGGGGGAGTATTATCCGTCCGCCACGGTGGTACGGCTGGGGCGGAACTACCGTTCTGTTCCCGCTATCGTGCGGGCCGGTGCCGGGGTGCCCGTCCCGATCTTGGGGAACCATCCGGGTCTCGTGCCGCCAGACTTAAACGCGACGCGGCCCGCGAGTGAGGACGGAACGCCCGCCGTAATGTCGGCGCACCTGCCGGACGTGACTGCCGAGAACCATTGGATCGCCGCGCATATCCGAAGTGAGGAGGACAGGGGACGTACACTGAGTGATATGGCGGTGCTGGTGCGCAAGCGCAACCACGCCGAGCGGATCGCGGCCGCGCTGACGCGGGCGGGCATCCCGCACCGGTGGGCGGGGCCTATTCACGAGCGGCCGGTCTTCCGCGTTCTCGTCAGTGCGTTGCTACTTGCGGCGGATGATACGCGAGGGATCGCGGGGCTTTCAATGTTGCCCGCAGGCGCGGGTACGACGTCGGACTTTGCGCTATCGGAAACGGACCGGCGGGCGTTGTTCGCCGACCGTCGCGGACGATGGGGGGCGCGGAAACTCCTACGAGCGGCGGCGTACGGCGGAATCGTGACACTATCCGGCGCGGGGCGCGTCGTCTGCCGCGAGCTACTTGGCGTCGCCGATGCACTGTCCGTGACCGCCCGCCCGCACCACAACCTGTCCGTCTACCTGTTCGAGCATGCCCGCTGGTTCCGCTCGCTTCTGTCGACTGACGCGAAAACGGAGTACGCGGCACGGGCTGTGCTGGCGACCGTCGGGCAGACGCTGGACCTGGCGGCGGCGTTCGCCACCGGGCGGGACGCGCTCGCCAGCGCGGCACGGGCCGAAGTGGCGTCGATTTCTACAGGCGGGGCGGCGGGGTCCGGCGAGGCGGTGACCAGCCAAACCGCACCCACCGACGCGCCCGAATTGCCAATGGACGAGGACGCCGACCGGCTAGAAACGGGCACAGATACCGGGGCATTCCTCGCCTACGTTTCCGCCGCGCTCGAGTCGGGGGGGCTGGGCGTGTCAGACGAGTTGCCGCGCGTCGGCGACGCGGTCTCTATCCTCACCGCGCACAGTAGCAAAGGGTTGGAATGGGGCGCGGTGTTCGTCCCGGTCTGCGTCGAGGGTGAATTTCCTGTCCGCGAGCGCGAAGATACGCTACCGATTCCGCCACCTTTGATTCAAACGGACGACGCGACGCCGGGGGAAGCGCACGAACGTGAGGAAGCGTGCGTCTTTTATGTCGCGGTCACTCGTGCCCGCGACAAACTGTACCTATCCAGCGCGGCGCGGTACGGGTCGCGCTCAGCCGGCGCGATCTCATCTCTGCGTAGCGCGGTCACGGAGCATCTGGCGGCGAGCGGGGAGACGTGCGCCTCGGGCGACGACATTGCGTCCGCATACGAAGCAGCGGTGCCGACGACATCCGCTAGCGATGAGACCGCCCCCGGCCCGGAGTTGATCCCGTTCTCGGTGCGGGAGGAGATACCGGAGTACCTGTTGCGCCTGTACGAGGGATGCCCCCGAAAGTACCTGTTCGCGGAAATCTACGACCTACCCCAGACAGAGAGCGCGTTTCTCAACTACCACCAGGCCGTCTATAATGCGGCGCGGGATGCGGGGGGTGACCCGGTGAAGTTTCGCGCCGCCTTCGCCCGCAATTGGGAGCAAGCGGGGCCTGATGTTTCCGACTGGCAGACGCCGTTGTTCCGGAAGGCGGCGGAGCGGCTGGTCTCGCACATCGAAAAGCAGATGACGGCCGCGACCGCGCAAAACACCACCGTCGCGTACAGACAATCCAAAACATTACCGCTCGGCACCTTCGCGGACGGCGCGACACACGCACTCCGCTTCAGCGTGGACGAAGAGATCACCCCGGCGGTAGGCCCGAAACTCTACCGCCGTCACAAGTCAGGGACTCAGGTGCCGAAGACCACTCCTGACGATAGCCGCGCGAAGTTATATGCACTGCACGCGGATCATGAGAGCGCGGAGTGCTCGGACCGCGGCGGCGCGGCGGTGTCATTCTACTACCCGCACGCGGGCGGCGTCGACCTCCCAGTAACGCCTGGAACTAAGGCGAAATGCAACCGACTTAAAAATCTGAAAGACGCGGTGGAGCGGATGAAGCGCGGGGTCGTGGCCCCGACCGTGAGCGGCGAGTGCGACCGTTGCCCGTACCAGCTGATCTGCTCGCGGGAGTAGGACGCAGTTAGCCCTCGGGCGCGGGCGGCGCATAGTAGACGCAGTCAATCGGGCCGAGACACGCCGGTACCCGCGACCAGATGCCGCGCCGCATATCGCGCGGGTCGGACAGGCGTACCACGGCGATCACGGTTCCATACGGGCACGATTCGCACGCGCCGCCGGGCGCGAGGTTGCCGGGGCTGAGCGGGCGTCGCGATGCGCGGGTGGCGGCTTCCGGCGAGAGGGGTGGGTCGGTGCGCGGCGGATCCGGGGGGCGTCCGGTGACGCCGCGATCCGCCGCACGCGCCAGCAGGTGAACCGTGCGTGCGCGGTACAGGTCGGCACAAACGTCGCGGTTGGTTTCCGGCACCGGCTCGCCGTCCCCGCGCACCAGGTCGCCGACCGCAAACCGCTTCTCCTCCTGCGCCCTCGGCCCAATGGCGACCGTAGCCGTGCCGGGCAGAGGGGGGCCGCCGCCGACCGTGAGGGTGCCGACGACGAGTAGGTAGTGCCCGTCGGACGTCGGGTAGTTCTCCCCCTCGAATTTGGCGAGCGTCAGGCGCGCTCGCGCTGCCGTCACCGTCCCCCAGAACCGCGTGGTCATACAAGTCCTCCTATTCGCACCCGCATCACGGCACGCGCCTCCCGGAGGTCACGACACGATCTCGTAGCGCGTGTTGCGCCGCTTGACGTCGTAGCCCGCGTCCGTAATTAGCCGCTCCATCTCCTCGAGCGGCACCGCGAACACGCAACCTGCCTGCGAGACGACGTTCTCCTCCATCATCGTCGAGCCGAAATCGTCCACGCCGTAGCCGAGCGAGATCTGCCCGATCTTCGGACCCTGCGTCACCCAGGACGCTTGGATGTGCGGGAAGTTATCGAGCAGAATCCGGCCGATGGCGATGGTGCGCAGGTAGTCGAAGCCCGACGCACGGACACCACCCAGCTCGGTGCCGTCCGGTTGGTAGTTCCACGCGATGAACGCGCGGAAGTGCGCCGGGTAGTTCGCCAGCGACTCGTCCTGCAGATCGCGCAGTCTCATCAGGTGCTCGACGCGGTCCGCGAACGTATCTATCGAGCCGTACATCATGGTCGCCGACGTGTACAACCCGACCTGGTGCGCGGTGCGCATGCAGTCCAGCCACTCCTCGGCGGTGTCTTTATACGGCGAGATAAAGCCGCGCACCCGATCGGTCAGTATCTCCGCCCCGCCGCCCGGCACCGAGTGTAGCCCCGCCGCTTTGAGCCGGATCAGGGTCTCCGCCATCGTCAATTTGCTGATGTTCTTGACGTAAATCAGTTCGGCGGGCGAGAACGCATGTAGCAACACCGTGGGGAATCGGGCGCGTATGGACGACAGTAGCTCCTCGTAGTATTCGATCTTGAGTTTCGGATTAAGTCCCCCCTGCATCAGGAGTTCCACGCCGCCGACCTGCACCAACTCCTCGATCTTCTGGAAGATGGTTTCCTGGGACAGAACGTAGCCGCCGTCCTGCCCCGGCGTCCGGTAGAAGTTGCAGAACGAGCAGCGCACCCAGCACACATTGGTGTAGTTGACGTTGCGTCCTATCACGTAGGTGACTCGCTCCTCGGGGTTCTTCACGCGGCGCGCGTGGTCGGCGAGCATTGACAGGTCGCCGAGGTTCGGATGCTCGAACAGACGCAAGCCGTCCGCCGCCGACAGCCGCTCGCCCACGAAAACCTTGTCCGCTATGTCTGATATATCCGAATCCGGCCCGCGCCGGGTCTGGGACGCCGTGGGCAAGAACGGGGCGTCCTTAGGCTGGGGGGCGGCGAGGGCGATTTCGCGTCGGCTTATCATAGGGGTACCTTCTAACCGATTCCGGTTCCGGTTGTAATTTGTGAACAAGTTCACAATGTATAGTTGAAGTGTATCGCCGTGTATGCCGGGTGTCAAACCCGAGGCGGCTTCTCCGCCTCAAGGGATCAGTCTTCAGAGGACGCGGTTACACAGAGCCGCTGTATTTCACCCGATTGGGGGCGCGGCGTTCGCGCGGGCCATCTGACATATCGCGGTAACAAATAGTTGCTCGGGGGTTGATGTGTCGGAAGACACCGATGTTCGGGGCAACGGGAATGTTGCGCTATCCTGGCGGCATCACGTTTGTCGGAAGTAGGGGCGCCGCGGGATCGGGAGTGATCGCGACGTCGTAATGCCTCTGGTCACGGAGAAGGTATACGACATCGGTTCGTTGATCTGCGCGACCGACGCTTTGATGCCAGTACCGAAACAGGCGAGAACGGCATCCTCTGCTATGGAGCGCAAGCTGATGAACAAAAGCGGGACGGCGGCCAGCAAGCAGATTACGAGAAACACGTTGGTGAACGGAAGCGCGGTGTCCAGGTTCAACCGGTTCCACTCCGCCCGCGTACTGCCCGTCGAACTGTTTGGCGTGAGTAACTCGGGTTCGTCTACCGTGGATGCATCGTTCATGATTTGCATTTCGCGCCAAGCATGGATTACTCCTCCCACCTGGAAGAACAACACTAAATCCGATAATTTTCTAGCAGGTGATACTCGCGAAGCCCAGCCTGCTAGTGCGCTTTACTCGGAACAGACAGTCCACCACCCCGCGCTACGGCGGTTACCACCAACGGCGTGGGTACGCTCATCGCCGCGCTAGCCGCGTTGACGGCGACGCGCGATGTCGCGGGGTGACGTGCCTCATGCCTGGACACACGCCCGCCTACCACGAACGCGCCCAGCGTCAATGCGGTTAGCGCGGCCACGGTTCCCAGCATGGCCCGGAACGACGCCTCCGGGATCACGATCGAAAATCCGGGATTGTTCGCTCCCGGTAGCGGCACATTTTTGTTCATCATAGCAACATCTTCGGGATTCCGCCGATCCGTCGTTACCTGGTAAGCGCGGCAACGGGTACAATCCGCTTTAATACAATCCCTCATCCTTGGAAGGACAGACACAACTATCATGCGCGAAGCCCTAGAAACGTGGATCGAATCCCACGTCCCCCAATTGATCGAGACTACGCAAGCCGTTCTGCGGATACCGAGCGTGAAAGATGCCGATACCGTGGACCCCGCCGCCGACGCGCCGTTCGGACGCGCGGCCGCCGACGCGCTCCGCTACACGCTCTCGGTCTGCGAAGCGAACGGCTTCGTGACCGAGAACTTCGGCGGGTTCGCCGGGCACGCCGACTTCGGAACCGGCATCGAAATCGCCGCGATGCTCGGCCATCTCGACGTGGTTCCGGTCGGGAAAGGCTGGACGTATGACCCGTGGAGCGCGACCGTCGTGGACGGCTGGCTCTGGGGGCGCGGCAGTACCGACGACAAAGGGCCCACCTATGCCGCGATGTGGGGCGCGTTCGCGGTTAAGGCGGTGTGCGACGCGCAAGGCGTGCAACTGTCCCGCAAGATTCGCCTGATCTTCGGGTGCGACGAAGAGAGCGGTTGGGAGTGTATGACGCACTATTTCGGCGCGGCGGGTCAGCCGAAGCCGACGCTGGCGTTCACGCCCGACGCCGCGTTCCCGCTCGTTCACGCCGAAAAGGGTTCGTTCACGGGCACGGTCACCCACACATTCGGCGACGAGTTCGGGAGCGTCTGGCTGGTCTCGTTCGTGTCAGGACAGCGTCCTAACATGGTGCCGGACGAGGCAACCGCCGTTCTCCGGGGCAACGACGAGCCGCTCGCGATCATGGAAGGGGTTCTGAACCAGATGCCAGGTATCACCGCGTACAGGGAACCGGGTCCGGTGGGCGAGCTTGTCGTGACCGCGAAAGGCAAAGCCGCGCACGGCTCGACCCCGGATCAGGGCGACAACGCCGCCGTGAAACTCGCGCGGGCGTTGACGTCTAACCTGTCCGCGTTCGATGACCTCGATAGCGCGGCGAGCGAATGGCTCGTGGACCTTGCCAAGCGCGGCGCGTCCACCACCGGCGCGGAGAACGCTATCGCCTGTGAGGACGAAGTGACTGGCCACTTGACCTGCAATCTGGGCGTGGTGACACTTGACAATGGCACGGCGACCGCCGTGTTCAACGTGCGCTATCCCGCGACTCTCGACGGCGACCGTCTGATCGCGCGCTTCACCCAGAGCGTTTCGGAGAGCGGCTACACGGTCGCTAACATTGCGCACACGCCGCCGCTTTATGTCCCGATTGACGCCGAGCCGGTGCGGACGCTTTTGCGCGTCTATCGCGAGCAGACGGGAGACATGACCCCGCCGAAGACGATGGGCGGGCGCACCTACGCCACCACCGTCGCCCCGGTCGGGGTCGCGTTCGGCGCGATGCGCGAGGGCGACCCGGACGGGGCACACCAGTCAAACGAGCGGATCGCGCTGGCCCGGCTCGTCGAGTGCGCGAAGATCTACGCGCACGCGCTGTATGAACTGGCTCGGTAGGTCACGGCGCGGGCTAGGCGGGCGGCTTTCCCGCCGAGGACGGTAGCCGCTCCGGCAACTCCTTGAGCCGCGCTTCCACTACGGCAGGGAGGCGCGGCAGAGCGGGCGTTGTGCGGCACAGTTCGGCGTAGCGGGACCAGAACGGTTTAGGGCCGCCCTCTACGGTCGCGACCAGCGCGGCCCGTCCCACCCGTTCGTCAATGGCCTTCGCCGCGCCGTAGCCGAGCGCGTAGAGCACGCCGCCGTTGTTCATCCCGCGTGCGTACAACGCCCCGAACCGCTCCGGGTCGAACGTGGGGAAACATGCCGCGTGCAGGTCTTCGAGCAAGGGCGGGAGGCGGGCGAAGTCCCGAACCGTTTCCGCGTCCACGGCGCGATAGAAAAATCCGTAGGTGTACGCGCCGTAGGCTTCGCGGTCGGTCTCGGTCTCCACAAGCCGGGCGGTACCCTCGCGCTGGATCTTGGACAGGGTGGTCAGGAACGCGCCCGTGCCGGTTTCCTGCGCTTCAGGGTTTCCGTAGGCGCGGTTCTGGATCGTGTGCATCGTTTCGTGCGCGACGACCAGGTTCAGCCCGTCGAGCGACGGTCGGTTGTATTCGAGCCAGTAGTGGAAGTTCAGGAAAATGTCCCCGCTCACATTCAGCGCGTCCCAGGTGCCGCCGAGGTGCAGATAAACGGTCTGCGTAATCGGGTCGCCCTTGCGCACTTTGTCAGGGGTGAACCCGGCGAGGTGTTCCGCGATGCGCGCCGTTCGCACTGGGGCGGTCTCGTCCAGTTTTTTCAGCAGATCGCGGCATACAGCGGCGTCCACGATCAGTAGACGCGCGGCGTCTTCGCGGGGCTGACTCTGAGGGGTAGCGGTGCCACGAATGACGGCGCGGGCGTTCTCGGCGAGCCGCTCCCGCGTCACGCTCCCTTCGGCGAGGCCAACCCGGAGCACGTTCTTGTAGGCGGGCAGATCGAACAGCGCGTTGATCGCGGCGTCGCTCGCATCCTTCGTGCTTTGCAGATCCAGCAACCGATGTACGGCGTCGGTGTTGAAAGCGAGGCGAACGAACGGCGCGTCCCCTTTACCCATCGCGCCGACGCGGGCGACGGTCGTTGCGCGGGCATTCGCGAGGGCGGGAACGGCGGCGAGAACGAGCGCGGGCAGGGACGCTCCGAGAAGGGTGCGGCGAGAAAGCATGACGGCAGTGTACCCGATGAGTTCGCGCGTGGGTGCCCCTCTCACATAGGCTGGGGCGGTTGCGTCATGGTTTGCCCGCTCGCCCACCGGAACGGCTCGCCGTCCGCACAGACGCGGCAAGCCGTCCGTCCACGCCCGCTGGGCGAGCGGACAAACCATGACGCAACCGCCCCAGCCTATGTGAGAGGGGGCATGTAACAATCAGCAAGCCCGCGACGCGCTAGCGCGTCGGCGCGGGGACCGGCGCGGGCACAGTCGGCGGTGCCGGGGCCGGATCAGCAGGCTTGTCCACCGGCGCGGGCACGGGCACTGCGTCGGGTACGGCGGGTGGTGTCGCCGGTTGTGCCTTGGCCTGTAGCCGCTTCGTGACTTCGAGTACCAGAAACTTTGCGAACCCCATGGCGTTGCGGAAGCCGTTCGACTTCGCGTCGAAGTCGTTCAGCGTGTACAGCACCTTGTCGCCGACCTTGACATTCGCCTCCGCGCCGTCCTTGACCGCGACAACCGGGATCGGTTGTGTCAGGTCGAGGTTGTTCATGATCTGGGTCGTCTTGCGCGTCAATACTGCCGCCTTGTCGGGTCCCGTAGAGCCGTCCGGTAGCACGGTTGCCGTGTTGAACAGTCCCTTGCCAAACATAATCACGCGCCCCCGGACATCGGGCGGGACGCACTGTTCCAGGTTCGTGGTCAGCCGGAGCGGCGGATTCGCGGGCACCCCGGCTAGCGCGGGGAGCGTCGGCGGGCGGAAGCACTCACGCGGGAAGCGTTGCATGTACTGACGAGCGAGCTTCGTCGCCAACGCCGCGGACGATGACATGCCGTTCGCGCGCGCCATCGCCGCGTCAACCGTCAGGAAGCGTCGCCCCTCGACGTAGATGATATAGGTTCCGGTCGGTGAGAGCCGACTCTCGCTCGGGATGGGGGTCGAGGTTTGGCCACCCTTGCCCGAAATGCCGGAAGTCGTGGGCCGCTTGCCGTTCAGCACGGCGGTGGTCGCGGGGGGACATAGTATCACGATGTCCGACGGCGAGATGTACCTGTTGAGGGACTGATTCGATGTCAAGATCGTTGCGTAGGCTTCGTAAAGAAAGGACGAGTATCCACTCGGTGTGAAACCCTTGGGCGCGACGACCTTGACGGGCGGGCCGGAACCGAAGCGGACATCGGTGACCCCTTGCGCCCACGATGGGACGGCGATAGCGACGAGAGCGGCGGCACAAACGCCGACGGTTTTCCAATTCATGGCGATAATCTTTCCTGACGCGACATAGTTACGGGCATCAGTTCGCCGTTTTGAGCGCGAACTCCTGCCCGTCTTCCGACATAACAGAGCCTTTTAGTTACGCGCCGCGCACAGAGGCATGAAGCGGCAAGACGCGCGGCAAGTTCGCGTCAATAGGCAAACGACTATACACGCGATTCCGTGACGAAAAGTGCGCATAGAACCCGTAGTTACGGCTCGATGGTGATCGCGGCGCGGGCGAATCGGCCCGCGCCCTTTTCGCCCGTGGGATACACCGACGCGGCGATGACGTCGAGCGCGTCTATCGGTTCGCACCCATACAGCCCGCTCGCCCACGCCGGGTTCGCCTCGACCACGGCGAAGCCGCGCCCGGTGATGATCCCGACATCCAACACCACCCCCGCCGGAAGATCGTGGCCCGCTTCTCGGAGAACGAGTGTCGCGAACGTGAGGGCATCCGCTAGTTCATCGGGCGGCGCGAGCCACTGCCCATCGCCTACGTCGAGAGCCAGTTTGCCGTTCCGGAAATAAGGCGAGATCGCCGTCGGCTCGCCGTCCTTAGCGAAAACGCGGTACTCCGACTCCCATATCACCGGCTCGGATACTAAAACGGGCATGGCGTCGGAAAGGTCGGAAGTTACCCGGAACATGGCTTCCGCGTCAGCGTACACGGTGGCTGGGAACGATTTATCGTTGCCGGGTTTGACGAAAGTCGGTGCGGGAAAGGTCCGCGTGACATCCAGCGTTTTGAGCGCGACGTGTCGGCGGCGCAACGCCGTTGGGAGTAGCGGAAGCCGATCGAGCGGCGGTTCCAGTAGCGCGAGGTCGAGCGCGGACGCCGTGATTTCGGCGAAGAGAGGGTCGCCGTAGATGGTGACAGGCGGGTCGAATCGAGCGTCGGGCGGGAGCTGCTACCTGTCCGCGTTATAAACCTGCCACCCTGCGCGGATGGCAGTGTCGCCCAACGCCCGCGTGTCGTCGTTGCGGCGCGGTGGCAGGATCAGGGTCGGCATGTTTGGTGCTTGCCCCGCCCCTTAAAGCCGCTTGAGGAGTTCGGTCTTCTTTTTCTCGTACTCGTCTTTGGACAAGGCACCCGCGCGGTACAACTCGTGCATCGCGGCGATCTTCTCTAAAACGTCTTCGACCGTCACTTTTTCGGCGGGTGCCACTGGGGTCGCGGACGCGGTCGGCGCGGCGGGCGTGCCAGCCGGGGCGGCGGGTGTCTTCAAACCGCCCGCTTTTTCGACTTCGGACTTCACCGTTTTGAGTTTGAGGTGCAGGGTCTTGGCGAACAGTTCCTGGAGCGTGCTCAGGTCCGGCTCGGTCCCCTGGCGGCACGCCTTGAAGTACTGCTTCAGCGCGTCGCCCGCCGCCCAGCAAATCGCGCCGACCAGGGAAGCCTGGACCGCGACGCCCGCGAAATAGCCACCCGGCACCCATTTCGCTAGGCTACTCGCGGCGAACGTCAGGCCGAGCACCGAACCGGTCGCGCCGGAGATGGCCCAGCCGATCTGCCGCGCCCGCTTCGTCGAAACAATCACCTGGTACACCCCGGCGAGTTCGGTGGTCATCTTCGCGAAAGTCGCGGTCACCACCATCGCGTCGAAGGGGAGCGGGAGCACGTTCCCCGCCGCCATCACCATCGTGTAGCCGCCGACTATCTGGTCGGCGCGCTTATCCAGTTCTTCCCAATCCGGTTCAAACTCGCTATATCCGTTCGCGTTCATGCGAATACGACCCGCGTTCTCGTTGTTAAGTTGCGCGTCGCGGTCGGCGTTCTTCTTGGACTTGTCGTTGTCACCGAAAGTGGCGTTGACACGGCTCTCAATCTGCTTGCCGATCAGTTTCATGTAGTCGGGTAGGTCTTCAGGGTTCATAATACGTAGTCTCTATACCGCTTGGGGCGGATCATAATTCCCAGTAGGCGTTGCTCTATCTCCCACGCAGGGCGGACTCCACGGCATCGCTACCGCTCCGGTCAGCCGCGATTCGGCGTGCTTCGTATGTGGTCGTTAGCGTTACGCTCTCGCCCTTTTTGATCGGCTTGGGCGGCGACGTGAACTCCCACTCGATATACGGGTTCGACGCGTCGCTCATGTAAATCTGTCCGCGTTCGCCCGGACGCCAGGCAAAACCTTTCGATTCGGGAGAGTCGGCGTGGATCATCAGCACTGTGTCCCCGATCACGCCCGCGAGCGCGTCACCATCGAAGCCGAGCTTGCGCCCCCCTTTCGCGTCCGGGTCGCGGGTAACCGCGAGCGTCACGCCATCTGGACTACGCCGCGCCGAAGCGAAAGGCGACAGGTCGCCCAGGATGCGCCAGCCCTCGGCGAGCGTGGTGTCGCCGGGCACCAACCGCGCGACGATGGCACCGCGCGTGAACGGGGTCTGCGTGATAGTCCAGGCACCGACCGGGAAGTCGTAACCGTCTTCAACCCGCTCGAAGCGCGTCACGCTGTCCACCCGCGTACCCGTCTCGCCGAGCGTGATGTCACGCACGATACGCAGGCCCGTTCGCGCCAGTACGGGCGAGGTCATCCGCACAGTGTTCACCCCAACAATCACCGCAGTCTGCGGCGTCTGATCGGCTTCGGGAGGCGGGGGCCAGTTCGCCTCGCGCTTGAACCAGGTCGGCCAGTCGTCCTGCGACCAGGGCCACGGCTTGTCGCCACCGAAGTTGCGCCAGTTGCCGCTCGTGTCGCCGGACTTGCCGAGTTCCGCCGGGTTGTTCCACAGAAGGTTCGGTCCATTCACATAGCCGTAGCGCATGATCCGGGCTATCTGCGGGACGACGACCACCTCCGCCGTGCCGTTCGAGATCTTGTACGCGTCCTGCCAGCCCTCGTAAGCGACGTGGGTGACGGCGACCTGCGCGGACAGATGCTTCTCAGGCGGGTCGGCGACGGTCGCGGACGGGTGCAAAGTTGTCAGTGCGGTCATAAATAGAGCGGTAGCAGCGGCGCGTAGCACACCGCCCCCTGTGCCTTTTCTCGTTCCGTTCAATAGATTGGGTAGTCGCGACGTTGCCATGGGTTCATTGTACCGCGTCGGCGTCCGGTTCGGTTCCGCAATGACTACCAGTGCCTGGTAGGGCACGGCGGAGACGTACCTGATTCGCGAGTTCACTCCGATCTGGAACGACGAGACGCGCATCTGCTATGGGATAGGCAAACACGGCGACGCCGCGAAGACTTGTTCAAACACCCGCTCACCGTGGGACACACTGCATCCGGGGCGGAAGTGGGCAGGCGCGGTGGGGAATACCCCGAACCCACTAAGCCCAGATGA
>JAYUUO010000025.1:0-18578 GCA_043754515.1 Armatimonadota bacterium | reverse complement strand
GACTCTGGACTCACTCATCGCGGTCCGGACATACCTCCGTAGCGAGTGGAAGTACAAGGGGGAGAGCGGATTGTGGGAGGTTTATGAGCGGTAGGTATTGGGGTGACTGATGCGCTAATCGTCGCTAATTCGCGCTACACTATCTGGTCAGTCACCGATCACGCCGATTTATTTTCCGAGCGGCGGAAGGATACGGTGTGCGGAAGGTAGAAGATAGCCGGTGTCGCGTGACGTCGTTTCTCCCGTTTACAAAACAGGAATCTGGGTAAGATGGGTGGCGGATGGCATGTTGCTTCATTTGGCTTTCGAGGATACCCGCTCGTTTCCCATCGTGAACAACAACGCCCTTTATTATAAAGTCCACCCCGGCGAGCGGACCTGGTTGGACCGCCGGTGGTATACTCAGGCCGGTAGGCGACTTCGGCCATGTACATCATCCCTGTGTTAGCGAACAACTCCACCTACGGGGCTTTCCCCTCTACCTGATGACGCCTCTTATGGCCTCTGGAGTGGGATTTTCTCGCGGAAGCGATCAACTAAAAATGAAGACTATTATTTTATGTGGCGGACAAGGCACGCGCCTCCGCGAAGAGACGGAATATCGCCCTAAGCCGCTGGTCGAAGTCGGAGGACGCCCGATCCTCTGGCACATTATGAAGACTTACGCGCACTTCGGGCACAAAGATTTTATCCTCTGTCTGGGCTATCGCGGTAATATGATCAAGGAATATTTCCTGAACTATGAGGCGATGAACAACGACTTCACCGTGCATCTCGGGCGAGAAAGCCGCATGGCGTATGTGGACGCCCATGAGGAGCAAGATTTTTGTGTTACCCTCGCGGATACTGGCTTGAACACGATGACCGGAGGGCGACTGCGCCGGGTGAAACGTTACATCGGCGATGACGATACATTCATGTTGACTTACGGAGACGGCGTCGCGGACATTAATCTGGCGGAAGTGCTCGCGTTCCACAAAAGCCACGGGCGGATAGCAACCGTCTCCACGACACAACCTAACTCGCGCTTCGGGGTGCTAACGCTCGACACGCAGGGCGGGGTGACCGCGTTCCAAGAGAAGCCGAAGATGGAGGGCTGGGCGAGTTGCGGCTACATCATCTTCAACCGCGCCGTTTTCGACTATCTTGATGAGAGTGACGAGTGCGTCCTGGAGCAGAAGCCCATGGAGCGACTCGCGGCAGGGAACCAACTAGCCGCATACCGTCATAAAGGGTTTTTCTTCGCGATGGACACCTTCCGAGAATATCAGTATCTCAATGAGTTGTGGAATGGCGGCGATGCGCCGTGGAAAGTTTGGCATTAAGGTATGGCGCAATCAAGTGACTTTTGGCGTGACCGCCCCGTCTTCGTCACCGGGGGTACCGGGTTGGTCGGCTACTACGTAACGAAGCGGCTGCATGAAGCGGGCGCGGATGTCATTTGTCTGACCCGCGATGGCGTGCCGCGGAGCGAACTGGTTCGTTCCGGGCTGATTGACCGTGTCCGGACCGTGCGCGGCGACATCTGCGATCAGGCACTTCTCGAGCGTGCTCTGGGCGAGTACGAAGTAGATACGGTCATCCACCTCGCGGCGCAAACCATCGTTGGGGTAGCGAACCGCAACCCGGTTGGGACGTTTAAGGCGAACATTGAGGGGACTTGGAGCCTTCTTGAGGCATCGCGACGCTCGCCGAAGGTTAAAGGCGTCGTGATCGCGTCGAGCGACAAGGCGTACGGCGACCAGGAAAACCTGCCTTACAAGGAGGACGCCCCGCTCCAGGGGCGACACCCGTACGACGTTTCGAAGTCCTGCACCGACCTGATCTCCCACACGTACGCGCACACGTACGGTCTGCCGGTGACGATCACGCGTTGCGGCAACTTCTATGGGGGCGGCGACCTGAACTGGAACCGGATCGTGCCGGGAACGATCCGCTCCGTCGTCCGGGGCGAACGCCCGATCATCCGCTCCGACGGGCTTTTCGTCCGGGACTACTTTTACGCGGACGACGGGGCGGCGGCGTACCTACTTCTCGCCGAAAAACTCGCGGCGAACCCGGATGGCATGCGCGGTCAGGCGTTCAACTTCAGCAACGAAATTCAGATAACCGTGCTGGATCTAGTCGGGCGCATCCTGTCGCGCATGGACACATCGCTCGAACCGGAGATACGGAACGAAGCCTCGAACGAGATCCGTCATCAGTATCTGTCGGCGGAGAAGGCGCGGCAACTGCTCAATTGGACACCGCTTTACTCGCTCGACTCCGCGCTCGACGAGACGGTCGCCTGGTACCGCCGCTTCTTGGCCGCGCCGTAGGTAAAGATCGAGCGAATGATTATGTCACCCCGTGAAATGGAGAAATCGTGGTAAAAGAAGCCCAATCGCAACCTCCCCCGATTACCCGCGCCGTTACTGTGTCTCCGACCGGCCCTTTTCTCATCGTGGGCGCGGACACGCCATTCGGTCGGGCGATGTGGGAGCGGTTGCAGTCTATGTCGGCTGACGTCTGGGGTCTGTCCGCGAGCCACAATTCCGCCCAGACACCGGCCCGCTCCCGCGTCGGCGATCTGTCCGACGAGGTGTTCCTGCGCGGGGTTCTGAACGAGTGTGCCCCGCAGACAGTGTTCGCGTGTGGGTTGCAGAGCGGCCTCGGGGCGGAGGCGAATTATTTGCATACGGCGCGTCTGCTTTCGGCGGTCTCGTCGGCGTCGTCCGTGCGTCTGGTGCTACAGCCAATGGCGGAAGCCGCGAGCGAGACGCCGCTCTCTGAAGCCGCGTTCCTGGCATCCGGCCGGGGCCTGTTACGCTTTTATGACGAGAAGGGGGGGGCGGAATGTCGGTCGGTGCCCGTGCCGGATGATCCCGAACTCGCGGCGGCTACGCTCCACCGGGTCGCGGAGGGGTGTGAGGACGCGAAGCGGTGGAGCGTGAGCGCGATCATCGGGTGCTACAACGAAAACCCCGCCATCCCCGCTATGTATGAGCGGTGTAAAGCCGTCTTCAACAAACTCGGGATTGATCACGAAATCATCTTTATCAACAACGACAACCGGCCTGGAACCGACGCGGAGCACCTCGTGCTCGAGTTGTCCAAGAATGATCCTGCGGTAGTTGGGGTGAACATGAGCCGCAACTTCCAGTCGCCGGCGGGATTTATGAGCGGCCTACAGATTGCGACGAAAAACGCCTGCGTATTGATGGACGGTGATTTGCAGGACCCTCCCGAGTTTATCGAGCAGTTCGTAGAGAAGTGGAAAGAGGGCTACAAGGTCGTCTACGGACGTCGTGTCAAGCGCGAGGCGACGCCGTTCATGCAGTTCGCCTTCAAGGCATTCTACCGGGTCTGGGATACGCTTTCGTACATCGCCGTCCCGCGCGACGCGGGCGACTTTTCTTTGATTGACCGAGCGGCAGTGAACGCGATCCTGACATTCCCGGAAAGGGATTTATGGCTTCGGGGGCTTCGCGCATTTGTCGGCTATGCGCAAACCGGGGTAGACTATGTTCGCCCCGAGCGCCCTTGGGGCAAGAGCAGCAATAACATCCCTATGATGGTTCATTGGGCGAGGAAGGGCATATTCTCGTTCAGTAACACCCTGTTGACCGTGCTTATGTATGGCGGTGTCGGTTTACTCCTGCTGAGCATCCTGCTTATTGTCGGCGAGGTGATCTGGAAGGCGACGCATAACAACTCGTCGCCGTGGGGGTTCGCCACTCTATATATCACCGTGCTGTTTTTCGGTGCCCTGAACTTGTTCGCGAGCGGCGTCCTCGGCGAATATATCGGACGGATTTTCGAGGAGGTTAAGGGCCGCCCGCTTTACGTTTTGCGCTCAGTCACCCGGTATGGCGAGAGCCATCCGATACCACCTGACACAACTACGGTGCCACGCCAGTACGCTCCCGACATCGTGCCATCCGTTCTAATCGCGCTGGAGGCACGGCAGGCCGGGATGGCGGAGACCCGAAAGCCGCGCGGGATCTACAGGAATGGCAAATAGGTCAGCAGTAGCCACCGCGCACCGCCCGGCGTATGTCCGGCACCGACGCTTCCCACCGAAGCATAGAAAGGTTTGCGTTTATCATGTCTCTCAAGACATCCGTTGAAACACTCGACCCGCTTTCCGAAGGGACGCCGGACGAACTCCGCGCCTCCATCCGCGAGCAGGTCGCGCTGTACCACGGAATAGCGTTCCCTCCGTCAGCCTTCATTCCGGGAGTTACCCCGGTTCCCGTCTCCGGCAAGGTGTTCGATGCCGAGGACATGCAATATCTGATGGATGCTACGCTCGACTTCTGGCTGACGACGGGGCGATTCGGGACGCTTTTCGAGCGTGAGTTCGCGCGGTTCGTCGGGGTGCGCAAGTCGCTCCTCGTCAATTCCGGCTCGTCAGCTGATCTTCTCGCCCTGACCGCGTTCACCTCCCCCAAACTCGGCGACCGTCGGCTCGTCCCTGGGGATGAAGTGATCACGGCGGCGGCGGGGTTCCCGACCACCGTTAACCCCATCCTGCAGAACGGGCTGGTGCCCGTCTTTATTGACGAGTCGATCCCGACATACAATCTCGCCGTCGAGCAACTCGAAGAGGCGGTCGGGCCGCGCACCCGCGCCATCATGTTCGCGCACACGCTTGGCAACCCGGCGGACCTCGGGGCAATCACCGCGTTCGCCAAAAAGCATGACCTGTTCATGATCGAGGATTGTTGCGACGCGCTCGGCGCGACCTACGACGGAAAGCACGTCGGCACGTTCGGCAACGTGGGCACCTGCTCTTTCTACCCCGCGCACCACATCACGATGGGCGAGGGCGGTGCCGTCTATACGTCGGACCTAAAACTCAAAGTGATCCTGGAGTCGTTCCGCGACTGGGGGCGCGACTGCTGGTGTGAGCCAGGGAAGGACAATACCTGCGGCAAGCGGTACGATTGGCAGCTCGGGGATCTGCCGTGTGGGTACGACCACAAGTACACCTACTCCCACATCGGCTACAACTTGAAGGCGACGGATATGCAAGCCGCCGTTGGGTTATCACAACTCAAGAAATTGCCGGGGTTTATAGCCGACCGGCGGCGCAACTTCGACTACCTCAAGAGTGGATTGCGCGACCTTGAAGAGTTTTTAATTCTGCCCGAGGCGACCCCGAACAGCGAGCCGTCCTGGTTCGGTTTTCCGATCGCGGTCAAGGCCGACGCCCCGTTCACCCGCGACGGCCTGGTACGCTTCTTGGACAGCAAGAAAATAGGCACCCGTCTACTTTTCGGCGGCAACCTGCTGAAGCAACCGGCGTACAAAAACATAACCCACCGGGTGGTCGGCGATTTGAAGAACACGGATTTCATCATGAGCCAGGTGTTCTGGATCGGCGTCTTCCCCGGCCTAACCGATGGACACAAGGATTATGTGTTGGATATGATCCGTCAGTTCGCGCGCGAGGCCGCCAGCCGGAATGAACTGAAGATGGTGAAGTAGGCGGGATCCACTGGGAAGTACTAAGCATAATGAAAACCCCGCGATTAAATGATGCCGATCTTGCCCATATTCTTTCCCACACTGAAGAAGTGTGGGGGGAAATCGCGGGGCAGCGCATATTTCTGACGGGCGGCACCGGGTTCTTCGGTAAGTGGCTTATGGAATCCTTCGCCTTCGCCAATGACCGCCTCGCGCTTGGGGCCAAACTCGTGGTATTGACACGGGATGTCGAATCGTTCGCGCGAAAATCTCCGCATTTAGTTGCGGTTCCTGGCATAAGTTTTCAGACGGGCGATATACGTACGTTTCCCTTCCCCGAGGGCGAATTCACCTACGTCATCCATGCCGCGACCGAAGCCAGCGTTACGCTCAATCTGGAGCAACCGCTTCTCATGGCGGACACCGTTATAGACGGAACCCGCCGTGCGCTGGAGTTCGCGCACGCTCACGGTGCCAGGCGATTCCTGTTGACTAGCTCGGGTGCCGTCTATGGTCGACAACCCGCTGAAATAACGCACGTGCCGGAGGATTACGCCGGGGCACCAGACCCCCTGGCACCGGGGGCTGCCTACGGCGAGGGTAAGCGTTGCGCCGAGATGCTCAGTGCCGCTTACTCCCGAGCGTATGGGTTCGACGCGATCATCGCCCGTTGCTACGCCTTCATAGGGCCGTACCTGCCGCTCGATACGCATTTCGCAGCCGGGAATTTCCTCCGCGACGCGACGCGAGGGGAAGCTATACGGATCGGCGGCGATGGTACCCCGTATCGCTCCTACCTCTACGCCGCTGATCTTGCAATCTGGCTCTGGGTACTGTTGATCAGAGGGCAGACATGTCGCGCGTATAATGTCGGCTCTGAAGAAGCGGTGACCATAGCTGAGTTGGCCCGGATGATCGCGGACACCTGCGACGATACATCTGTCGAGGTAGCACAAAAGGCTGTTCCGGGTAAGAGCGCGGAGCGGTACGTTCCGTCTGTTCGCCGCGCGGCGACAGAACTAGATCTGGCCGCTCTCGTGCCACTCCGTGACGCGGTCGAGCGCACCGCGCAATGGCTACGAGGTGAGAAAGTCATGGGCGAAAATCATTCCTGAATACGTCACCGGCGAAACAATCCCGCCGCCATCACTTAAATCGCGCCTGAAGTTGGGTCATCGCGTCGTTGGCATCTGGTCCATCCTTCCTGCTCCCGGTCTGGTCGAGATAGCGGCGGGGAGCGGTCTCGACTTCGTGCTTCTTGACGGGGAGCATGGCGGCTGGCAGATGCAAGGCGATACGCTGGAGAATGCGATCCGAGCCTGTGAGGTACCTCGAGCCGGTCGGCGTTGCGAGCCGATAGTGCGCGTACCGGGAATGAACCCGTTCTCGGTACAATCCGCTCTCGATGCGGGCGCGGTCGGCGTAATAGTGCCGCAGATAGCCAACTACGAAGCAGCGTGTGCGGCGGTCGAGATGATTCGATACGCGCCGCGTGGTGTTCGCGGCTTCAACCCGTTCACCCGCGCGGCGCGCTACGGCCGGGGAGGGGGGGGCACCGACGATGAGTCGGTACTAGCGGGATTGATCATTGAGAACAAAACCGCGTTCGATGATCTGGAGCGCATCGTCTCGATACCCGAACTGGACATCGTGTATCTAGGTGTGTATGACATGTCCGTCGCGCTGGGATGTGCCGGCGATGTCCACCATCCGGAGGTCATCGCGTTCGTCGAGGCGGCCATTCCTGTCATCCTTGAGGGTGGTAAGACGGTAGGTTTGATGATACACGATACGAACGCGATACTTTATTACGCTGCTCTCGGCGTCCGGTTCTTTGTCTACTCCGTGGACACGATTGTAATCGGTAGATCATTCGAGCGGCTGGCGGTAGGGTTCCGATCCGCCACCACAAGTGTCGCTGATGGCGAAGGCAGTGGAGGGAGCACTTGATGATACGGGTTTCGGACTACATCGCTAATCACCTAGCGAGCATTGGCACGCGGGCTGTGTTTATACTGTCGGGGGGGATGATGCACCTTATTGACGCGGTTAGCCGGGTCAGCGGGATCGAGGTCATTTGCAACCACCACGAGCAATGTAGCGCGATGGCGGCGGAGGCTTACGCTCGCCGCCTCGGCGCACTGGGTGTGTGTTACGCGACGAGTGGCCCCGGGGCGACGAACACTCTCACCGGTCTCGTTGGTGCCTGGCAGGATTCCGTGCCGGTGTTGTTCTTGACCGGCCAGAGCAAAGTCTCGCAAACCATCGAGGGGAGCGGAATCTCGGGACTGCGACAATTCGGGACGTTCGAGGTTGACATCGTTCCGATGGTGCGGAGCGTAACGAAATACGCAGTCGAGAATAACTTATGATTAAAGTCAGCGGTTATATGCCGCGACTATTCAAGCGGAAGGGGGATCTGCCATGTCTTCGGGTGCAGGAGACTTTCCACTATTATTGTCAGCCCCTAATCCCCGAGGATGAGCAGAAAGAACAACCATGAAAGTAACTGACTATATCGCCCAGTCTCTGGCGGATCGGGGGGTATCCTGCGTGTTCGAGATGTCGGGCGGCATGATCACACACTTGTTAGATTCCATACACCTTTTGGGGAAGACTCGCATCGTGAGCGTCCACCACGAGCAGGCCGCCGCGTTCGCGGCCGAGGGCTGGGGACGGATCACCGGGATTCCGGGCGTGGCGATGGCGACGAGTGGGCCAGGCGCGACCAACCTGCTCACCGGTATCGGCTCCTGCCATTTCGACTCGACCCCCGCTGTTTTTATTACCGGGCAGGTCAACCGGCACGAGCAAAAGGGGGATAAAGCCATACGTCAACTCGGCTTCCAGGAGACCGACATCGTGGCGATGGCGAAGCCCATCACCAAGGCGGCTTGGATGGTGACCGAACCCGAGGATATACCCGCCGCGCTCGACAGGGCTTTCGAGATTGCTACCTCGGGGCGACCCGGTCCAGTGTTGCTCGATATCCCGATGGATGTACAGCGGGGGCAGGTGACGCCGACTCCGGCAACGACCGTTACGCCGCTTACGCCTCCCATCGAGACCGAAAGATTGCTCGCCGCGCTCGCCGTAGCACGACGTCCGCTGATACTGGTGGGCGGTGGGGTCCGCTCCGCGTTAGCCGCCGTCGAGTTCCGTCGGTTCGTGGAGATATTGGGCATGCCCGTGGTCTACTCGCTAATGGCTGTAGATGCGCTCCCTTATGCCCACCCTCTAAGAGTCGGTATGATCGGGTCCTATGGTAACCGCTGGGCCAATCACGCGCTAGGCCGCGCCGACCTTCTCGTCGTACTCGGGAGCCGCCTGGACGTTCGCCAAACTGGTTCGGAGACTGGGTTCTTCAAGGGCGACCGGACAATATTCCACATAGACTGTGAGCCGGGGGAGATGAACAACCGTGTCACCGGTTGCGAGACGATCCTGTCCGAACTCAAGCCGTTTCTCGAACAGGCCGCGCAAGCGGCGTCCGGATCACGGCTTGACACACTGGCCTGGCGGAAGGAGATCGCTGATCTCCGCGCGGTTTGGCCGGACACAACCGAAATCAATGAAGTCCCAGGTATCAACCCTAACGTCTTTATGCACCGCCTTTCGAGCGACCCCCGCGCGGCTTCCGCGTCCGCTTATGTGGTTGATGTGGGCCAGCATCAGATGTGGGCGGCGCAGTCGCTCGAGCTAAGTGAGGGGCAACGATTCCTTACTTCGGGGGGGATGGGTGCGATGGGCTTCGCGCTGCCGACTGCTGTCGGCGTGGCATTCGCCGCGCCCGGACGTCCCGTTGTAGTTGTCGCGGGCGACGGCGCGTTCCAGACCAATATTCAGGAGTTGCAGACCGTCTTCCGCAATCAGTTGCCTGTAAAGATCGTTGTCATTGATAATGGAGTTCATGGCATGGTGCGACAGTTTCAACAGAGCTACTTCGACGGACGATACCAGTCCACTATGTGGGGATATAGCGCGCCCGACTTCACCGCCGTGGCGGGGGCGTTCGGGATTGCCGCCGCGACGGTGGCAAGTGCCGACGAAGAGGCTATGCGGTCCGCTGTGGGCACTCTGTGGTCTGACCCCACGAAACCAGCCCTGCTAACCGTAAAAATCAGCCCTGAGGCGAACGCGTATCCCAAGATCGCGTTCGGGCGACCTCTGACCGAGATGGAGCCGTTTGCCAAGCCGCTCGATATGGAAAGCACCTGATGCCCTCATCCAATGGCCTCCGGGCGGTGCCATCTTCGTGAACGAAGTCCCGCTCCGCACCCCCCTGATAACACTCGGGCAACTCCTCAAATTCCTCGGCATGATCCCGACCGGGGGTGAGATCAAGTCGTTCCTGATGGAGACCAGTATCAAGGTGAACGGCAGCTTCGAGAACCGGCGCGGGCGCAAGCTCGTGCCGGGCGATGTCATAGAAGTCGAGGGGCATGACGCGATCACCCTTACCGTGGCGGAACCCGAAGATAAGTCTGGCGGGTGACACACAATCTGAATTGTCCCCGCTCCTGAACTCTGTTTAGCACGCTCAAGGGAGGGAGTCGGGGGCACGGGCGTTCCAGGCCGCGAATAGAATCCGCACCCCCTGCGACGCGAATACTGAGCCGACGACGCACATCACCAGTAGTACCAGTAGTTTTTGTAGTAGCGCGACGACGGATGTACCGAGCGTGAGACCCGCGACCGTCGCGGCGTTTGGACCCGTACCGACGGTCGGAACCGGCGGCGGGGGCGCAGACAGTAGCGTGTTGGCATAGCCAAATACCACCGCGATCATCGCCATTCCGACGAGGAAGAGGACGAACCCGACATAGGCGGAAAGGCGCGGGGCGATATTTTTGGCTGGCGTGTGGGGCGCGGACATTGCGATGGCGAGTCAAGAGTAGCACGGCGAAAGACGCGTGTCAAGGGGGCAGGGTGGGGGCGCGTGCCCCGCGCCCAGCGGGGCGGGACACGCGCGAGGATGTCCTCGTGGTGGCGTCAGGGGCGGGGACACGCCGTCTTCAGAAGTTCGGCTTCGGTACGGACACCATGAACCCCCAACCTCCGTCTCCGATCCGTGTCACCTTCACCAGTATCCGATTGACGCCTTCCCGTAGAAAAACCGGCGTCGCCCCTTCGTGCTTTTTGTCCGTATCGTCGTTCTGAACCACCGTCCCGTTGACCCAGATCTTGATGCCGTCGTCGCCGATGTAAGTGAGTACCGCCTCGCGGGCATGTATGGACTCGATTTCGGCGTATCCATAGGCGAGCGAGTCGAGTGCGCCGCCCAGCGTGGTGCCGAGGTTTATGAACCCCTTCTTATCACTTGAGACGTGCTTCCACTCCTCGCCCTCCGGCGGGGTCCCCGCACAGAGCACGTCCTCATCCACCTCGGAGGGAACGAAACCTGTGCCGACCACGCCGCCCTGCGTGTCAGCGAACGGCCCGAGTAGTTTCCACTCGGTGAGAGCATCCTCGGAGCCGACTTTTTGCGCGGCGTCCCAGGAGGTGCGCAGTTCTTTGGGGGTCGGCGGCGAGAACGACCTGCCCGACGTCGGCACCCGCGTCGCCTTCGCATCCAAGTCCGGCAGGAACCCCCCGTCCTTCTCGTACCCATGCGCCGCGATCAGCTCGTCGCACATCTCCACTATCTTGTCTAAGGGCAGCGTCGCCGCCGTCAGCGGGTCGCTCATGCACGCCTGGTACACGTGATCGCGCCGCCCCTCCATCGCGGCCCGGATGAACAGCTCGTGTTGGATCACGTGCGGCATCATGTACCCGATCAGTTGCGGCGCGAGCGGAGCCACCGTCGTCGGGCGCAAGCCCGACCGGTCCACAAGCGTCGGCACCTCCACGATCGCGTCGCTCGGCAGGTTCGGCACCGCCCCGTTGTTCGGCATGTTGCCGTACACCACCGACGGCTTGCCGACAACGATGCTATCTATGATCGTCGAGCCGTACTCGTGGGATTTGTGGAACGTCATCGGTTCGTCCGTCTTCGCGAACGCTTTGAGTCGCTCGAACTCGTCCACGATGCCGTCGCAACGGCGCAGGTACTCGTCAATCGGCACGCCGAACCGCGCGACCATCTCCGGCCCGCGCGGCAGGAAGAACGCGCTGTACTCGGCATTATGCTCGGACGATTCCGTGACGTAGTAGCCGAGCCGCTTCATCAGCTCGAAGCGCACCGCGTTCTGTTTGGCGGCGATCTTCTCGTCGGCGATCGCGAACAGGCGCGGGTACAGGTCCTCGCCGTCCAGTTCGAGACGCTGGTAGAACGCCATGTGGTTGATGCCCGCGCACGTGAACGTCACTAGGTCCGGGTCCACCCCGATGTAGCGCATTAGTTCGTTCAGCGTGCCTTGGACGGAATGACATAGGCCGACGGCCTGGATGTCAGACGTGCGCGTAATCGTCTGCATGTTCATGCTCATGGGGTTGGAGTAGTTGAGGAGCACGGCCTTGGGGCAGACGGCGGTCATGTCGGCGACGAGACCTCTGAGCATCGGGAAGGTGCGCAGGGCGCGGAACAGGCCGCCGGGGCCGGTGGTGTCGGCGATGGTGAAGTTGAGGCCGTACTTGCGCGGGATCTCGAAGTCCACCAGGGTAGAGTCGAAGCCGCCGATCTGTACCATGTTGATCACGAAGTCCGCGCCCGCGAGTGCCGTGCGCCGGTCGGTGGTCGCCTCGATCGTCGGCGTCGCGCCGAGCGCGGTGCCGACCTTGCGGCACAGGGCCGCGCCGACCGCGAGCCGGTCCTCGTCTATGTCCATGTAGGAGAACGTCGCGCCTTTGAACTCGGGGAACGAGAGGATGTCCCCGGTCAGGTTCTTGCTGAAAACGACGCTCCCCGCGCCGATCATCGCCACTTTTATCATTGTTTCGCTTTCCTATTAGCACCGTTACGCCCCCTTGTCTTCGAAAAGGCGTGCTTTGGTTGCCGTGGTATAACCTGTGATAACATTCCGTTTTCGGGGGGCTGTTTTCCTCCCACGCCCGAAAAACGATGTTGCCCACGAGGTAATCGGCTGATCCCGCCGCGATACGGTTACCTCGGATGTTTCCACATACCTTCCCGGAGAAAATGGTGTAAAATAAGCCAGTAGCACTCCCTTCCATCTATGAGCACCAATGAAATCGAAGAAGCCGTGATCGGCATTGACCTGGGCACCTCGACATCCTCGATAGCTGTCCTGATCGGCGGCCGTCCCGAACTGATTCAGGACGCGCAGGGCGACCGGATTATCCCCTCCGTCGTGCAGGTCTCTCTGGAGGGCGAGACGCTGGTAGGCTCGATCGCCAAACACGGCGCGGTAGCGTTCCACGACCGGACCGCGCAGGAAGTCAAGCGGCTGATGGGCACGGGAGAGACCGTGAAGATCGCCGGTCAGGATAAACAGCCTGAGGAGATCGGTGCCGCCATCCTGAGGTATTTGAAGGTGGCGGCGGAGGCGAAGCTTGGGCGTGGGACGGTGAACGATGTGGTCATTACGGTTCCTGCGCGCTTCGAGAACGCGGCCAGAGAAGCGACAAAACGTGCCGCCGAACTCGCTGGTATGCGGGTACTGCGCTTGATCAACGAGCCGACGGCGGCCGCGCTCGCGTACGGTCTGGATCGCCTGCAAAACAATCAGAAGGTGCTAGTCTTCGACTTCGGCGGTGGCACGCTCGACGTCACGATCCTGGAGATGTTCGACGGCGTGCTGGACGTGAAGACCTCGGTCGGCGACGACAAACTCGGCGGCAAAGACGTGGACGAGGTGATCGTGAAACTGTTCCGGGACGTGTACAAGGATCAGCACGGTAAGGCTCTGCCCGCCCCCTCTAAAGATCGCAAGATTATGCAGATTTTAAAAGAGGAGGCGGAAGCCGCAAAGCGACGCTTATCCTCCTCGGTAACGCTCTCGGTGGACATCCCGTACCTCTCGACGGAGGGCGGACTGGCCTTTCTTTTCACCCGGCAGAAGTTCGAGGAGGTTTGCGAGCCGCTCCTCATGCGATCCATGGTGCTAGTTAATGAGGCACTGTCTCGCGCCCGCCTCCAGTGGGGCGATATTGACGTGGTGCTACCCGTCGGCGGCTCGTCCCGCATCCCCCTCTTCCGCCGCGCGATTGAGTATGCTTGGGGCAAGGAGTTACGGGACTACGAGAACCCCGACGAGGCGGTCGCCAAAGGCGCGGCGGTAGCGGCTGGTCTCGAAAAGAAGCAGTTCGAGGGTGACGCCGCGCTGGTGGTCCAGGATGTCTCCCCGCACCGGCTCGGCGTCGCGACGATCAAGCAAGTCGGGGCGGGGCAGTTTGTGGAAGACTACTTCTCCGAAATAATCCCGAAGGACGCGAAACTCCCCACGCTCTCTAAACGAACCTACCGGGCGGCGTTCGGCGGCGGGGCGGATGTGTTGATCCGTGTTTACGAAGCCGCTACCGACAGCAATCTGTGCCGCGACCACCGACTGGTGAGCGAACTGAAGATGAGACGGCTCGAGTCCGAAGACACCGCCGAGGAGATTCAGGTCGAGTTCGGCTATACACTCGACGGTACCCTGAGTGTCGCCGCGCGGTCCGTGTCAGCACCGATGCTGAAGGTGGAGGCGACATTCGACCTGAACGCGAGTCGGATAGATGGCGCGGCACCGTCGGCGGGCAGTGGAAACATTGGCGGAAGCTCGCCCGCGCCACCCGACCCGCGCGTCGCTCCCGCGCAAGCCCCGCCGCCTACCGCCGCGACCTTGACGCCCGGCCAGCTCAACACCCTCTGGAAGAAGCGGCCTGGCGCGGAGCAGTGCGCCCCGCTCATTGAGCAGGCGGAGCGGGCGGCGACGGAGAATCCCGAATCCGCGAAGTTCATACGCGGCTCGGCGGATGACTTGAAGATGGCACTGATCTCCGGCACCGACGCTGACGTCCGCCAGAAGTTGGACGCGCTCACCGACGTTCTATTCGACCTCGCGTAGCGTTCTTGCCCGCGCGTCCGATCTCGAGCAGCTTGCGGAGGAGGTATAGTATTCCCATGAACTTGTTTCGTTTCCGCGCGGCTGACGGCTCGCCGCGTCTAGGGGTCACTGATGACAACGGGGGGCGACATGACGCGTCCCTGATTCAGCCGGAGATTTTCGCGACGGTCGGCACCTGGCTCGCCGCCGACGACCCGGCGGGCGCGGTGGCGTCCGTGGTCGCGGTCGGATCGGATGAACGTCGCGCGGGTTCCACGTTCTATCTACCCACCACCGTTCCGCTTCTCGCCCCCGTAGACGAGCAAGAAGTCTGGGCGGCGGGGGTCACATACGAACGCTCCAAGGCGGCGCGGATGGACGAATCACGGGAAGCCGGGGGCGGCGACTTTTATGACCGTGTCTATGACGCGGATCGCCCCGAACTGTTCTTCAAGTCGGTCGGCTGGCGCGTCGTAGATCCCGGTGCCCCGGTCAGAATCCGTCGCGACTCCGTGTGGAATGTTCCCGAGGCGGAGATGGTGGTCGTGCTGTCAGCGGGGGGCGACATAGTCGGCGTCACGGCGGGGAACGACATGTCTTCGCGCTCCATCGAGGGTGAGAACCCGCTCTACCTGCCGCAGGCGAAGACCTACGACGGGGCGTGCGCCATCGGGCCCGTGATCCGGATCTTATCGGCGGGCGACGAGTCGGTTTTGAGCAACCTGCCCATCTCGATCCGCGTCGTGCGCGGCGGGTGTATCGTGTTCGCGGGGGAGACGACGACTGGCACTATGCGTCGGACATCGCGGGATCTGGCGGAATACCTGACGCGGGAGACGCGCTTCCCGCGCGGCGCGTTTCTGTTCACGGGGACTGGCATCGTCCCCGATAATGCCTTCACGTTGCGCTCCGGGGATATCATATCGGTCACTCTCGGCTATGGGGTCGGCACGCTAACCAACCCCGTAGCCTGAACCTGTGGGCGAACTACAGGTTGATCTGCCCCATTTGTCCTTGTGCGTTCGGCGGGTTCTGCGCTAGGGGTACGTCCCCCATGTTGCCTGGCGCGGCGGCGGGTGTCGTGCCGAACTGCCCCGGCACGGTACCAATGCCGTATCCGGTGGGGGGGAGCGGCATGTCGAGCGTTGGCCCGCGGAGCCCCATCTCCGTGTCGAAGAAGTCACGGTACACGATGGCTATCGCGAGCGGCGCGATAGGCGCGGTAAACAAGACTCCCACACCACAGGCCAGCACACCGAGGCCTGAGACAATCCCGGCGACGATTATGAACAACACCGAGTTCAGCGTATCGTTCTTAAGTGCCTCCCAACTCTTCTGTAGCGCGCCGAAGCCGCTCTCGCCCCGATCTACCGTGAGTGGCATAGCCAGCATCCCGCGTCCGCTGACGATCAAACCGGGAATGAGACACAGCAAGGTGCCAATGTAGGTCGCGATGCCGACTACCAGGTTCGTCCCAATGGCGGGGCCGACGACATCGCCCGCGCTGAACAGATCACTCGTCTGGATGTCTTGCCCGCGCACCTGCTTGAGTGCCATACGGAAAAGGCCAGCTTGGAAGTACGCGCCGACGATCAGTCCGATGACTTGAAAGACCAGTTGCGCGGGCAAGTCCAATGTTCTTGGATTCGATTGCGAGGGGATATGCGCCATGCCGAGACCGAAGAAGATGCCGAACAAGACGGCGTCCATCACCAATATGACGCCTACATACATCAATATCGCTACCGTCCAGACCCCCATTTTTTCACGGGTCATTGCCCACGCTTCGCCTATCGCGTCGAAGCGCACCTTCGGCTCCGGCACGTAGGGCGACTGCCCGTAACCTGCATAACTCATCGCGTTAATCCTCCTTAATAAACGACTTTTTGGGGACACGACTCGTCGCACCCTCGGGACACAGTTGCGAGGCAAATCGCTACTCTCAACTCGTCTCCGCCGTAGTTTCTCTTCTGCTCGGCTATTTTCCTGCCTGGTAAGACAAACATCGGGTAGAATGTGTCTCATGATCGGGTCTACCTCCGTTTCCGCGTCTGCCCCCCGTTCACCGGGGCTTGCGCCCGCGCCGCCGCCCACGACGAACCCTCTCGCGCGGATAGCGGCGAAGATGCGTCTCGCCTCCGCTATCAAGTCCGCCGAGCCGCCAGCCGATGACGCTCTGCTCCCTTTTTACGCCGAGGTTTTAGGAAATGATGCCCTCGACCCCGAAGCCCGCGCCCGCGTCTGCCGCGCTATCACACATGCCGACGGCGCGACACGCCGGTACGTCGCCGCGTGGATTCCGTTCTACATCGAAGCCGTCTGCGCCTTCTCCGATGACCCGCGTTGCGTACTGTTCGTACTAGCCCTGCTTCGCGCGGGGGTGATTGACGCGAGAGCCATGGGGCAGTTCGCGGGCGGTGTGTACTCCGCCGCGTTGCATTTCGAGTCGTGGGAGAACATGCCGCAACGCGCCGAGTTCGGACTGCCTTCCTACGACGAGTTGCGCCGCGATCTTTTAGCCCTCCATGCTGACGATTCCGATGCGATTCCTCCGGAACACGCCGCGCTCCTCGGGGGGCATGACCGGGAGATCGGCGTCCACTCGCGGGTGCCGTCTGGAGAGGTGGGATGGTACGGCATAAGCGACGATCCACACGACCACACGGAAGCCCTATTGCGCGGTGGGTCTGGCGATCCGCGCGATGACCTTCGTATCGCACGCCGGTATGTCGAGGAGGGCCGTGACTTCGACGCGGCTGCCTGCGCGCTGTTCTCGCGGTGCGTGCGCCACGCGGAGGCTCTGGGGGATGTTGAGGAAGCGAACCGGTGGGCGGTGAAGCTCGCACAAGCGTTGATCGCGGTGGACCGGGTGGACGAGGACACGCGTGACATACTGCGTGCCGCCGCCGCGCTCGAACCAGATGACACCCTTCTCGAGTTGGCACTCGCTTATAGTTTTGCCCGAAGCGGCTCGCATGAACTTGTTGCCGGGGACCCCGACCTCGTGCGGCGCATGGAGAAGGTGGTTTTGGGGGTGGGGTTCGAGCGGCTCGCCGTGCTGAGGAAGTGGGACTGGGGCGCGATGGAACGCACGCTCGCGCTCGCCTGGGGCCATAGAGGACGCGCAGACGATGACGCTCTGACTCTTTACAAGCGGGTCGTGGACTCCGCGCCGGATGACCGCTTGATGACCGTTCTCTATGCCCGCGCCCTGGCACAGGCGGAGAATACCGACCGCGCCGCCATCTCTGCCTATGAGGGTGTTATCGGGCTTGGGAAAGCTACCCCCGCTGTCCGCCGCTCGCTCGCGCTCGCGTATGCCCGAGCAGGCGCGGCGACCGATGCGGGAATGCGGGCGGGCGCGGTTCGGTTATGGGAAGAAATGTACCAGAGCGGCATGGGCGACGACGAGGAGATTGTCGCCGCGCTATCAGATGCCTATGCTTCTGGGGGCGAGTTCGGTGGCGAAGTCGCCGCCGCCGTCTGGGGAAGGGTCGCCAAGAACGACCCGAAGAATGGGGCCGCGCGCCTCCGTCTGGGGCGGGAGATGATCCACCGGGGTGAGGTGGAAAAGGGCGTCGGGCTGTGCCGCGAGGCGGCAAAACTGTTGCCTGGTAATTTCGCGACGCAACTCGAGGTAGGTCTTTTGCTCGCGGATCGTGACGACACGGCGGGCGCGGCGCGGCTACTCGGCAGAGCGGTCGCGTTGCCTGACGGGGCGGCGCATGTCGGGGCGAACTTCGCGCTGGCCGACGCCCTGCTGGCAGGCGGCAAGCGTGACGAAGCCGTGGCGATCCTGGAAAAGATCATCGGTGAGATGGACGCCGTGCATGCCCCCAGCCTGCTACTACTGGCGCGCCTTAGTCTCCGCTATGAGGAAGCGGGGGCAGAGCGGGCGGAGCTACTGCTGGCGAAGGTGCTCGCGCTCGACTCACCTGACCCGGAAGGTTACATGCGGCTCGCGCGCATGATGGAAGAGCAGGGGAGGGACGAGGACGCCGAAGCAGCGTGGGAGCGGTATCTGGCTTTATCCCCCCCGGACGCCGGGACCTCGCGTAAACTCGCGGACTTGTACCTGAAGCGCGGCGATTACGTCAAGGCGGAAGCGGCGTTGCGGCGGGCTGTCGCCCTCGGCGGGAGCGATAAGAAACTGTTCCGCTTGCTCGGGGAGGTGATCATGCGTGCGCGGAGGCAACAAGG
>JAYUUO010000024.1:0-18597 GCA_043754515.1 Armatimonadota bacterium | reverse complement strand
TCAGGCCCGCCTCGATCACTTCCCACTTGGACGAGTCAATCACGAGCGGCACCCTGTGAATGTCCGGCTCGGCCTGGATCAGGTTCAGGAAGTGCGTCATGCACGTCGCGCCGTCCAGCAACCCGTCATCGAAGCAGATGTCGAGCACCTGCGCCCCGTTCTCGACCTGTTGCCGCGCTACCGACAGTGCCTCCTCGAACTTGCCTTCGCGCACCAGTTTGGCGAACTTCGGCGACCCGGCGACGTTGCACCGCTCGCCGATATTCACGAAGTTCGTCTCCGGGCGCAACGTGAACGGTTCCGTCCCGGACAATTTCATCCACTCGTTCCCCTTTGGCACCGGGCGCGGCGGCAAGCCTTCCACCGCATCCGCAATGGCCTTGATATGCGCGGGCGTCGTGCCACAACAGCCGCCGACGATATTCAGGTAGCCCGATGTTGCCCATTCGCGCAGTTGCGGCGCGAGCGATTCGGGCGTTTCGGGGAAGCCGGTCTCGGAGAGCGGATCGGGAAGCCCCGCGTTCGGGTACGCGGAAACGAACGTGTCGGCGACGTGCGACAACTCCGCGATGAACGGGCGCATTTCCTTCGGACCGAGCGCACAGTTCAGCCCCACGGAGAAAAGCGGCGCGTGCCGGATCGAGTGCCACATCGCCGCCAGGTTCTGGCCGGACAGGTTGCCGCCCGCGTTGTCAGTGATCGTGAGCGAGACGGAAAGGGGGACACGCCGCGCCGGTTGTTCATCGAACAGTTCTTGAATCGCCAGAAGCGCGGCCTTCAAGTTCAGCGTGTCGAACGTCGTCTCGCACAGGAGCAGATCCACGCCGCCGTCAAGTAACGCCTGCGCCTGCTCTTTATATGCCGCGTACAACTCGTCAAACGTGACGTTGCGGAACTCCGGCTTGTCGGCGTTCACTACTACCGACGCCGACCGCGTACACGGCCCCAGCGCGCCCGCGACGTAGCGCGTTTTGGACGGGTCGCTTGCGTTCGCCGCGTCCACCGCCTTCCGCGCGATCCCCGCCGCCAGAAGGTTCATTTCGCGCACGAGGGGCACCAGGTCGTAGTCCGCCATCGCGACGGCGTTGGCGTTGAAGGTGTTCGTTTCGATAATATCCGCGCCCGCGTTCAGGTACGCTTCATGAACACCGAGGATCAGGTCCGGGCGCGTGAAGTTCAACGCCTCGTTATTATTCTTGAGGTCAACCGGATGCGCAGCGAACCGCTCGCCCCGGTAGTCGGACTCGGTAAGCTTGTGCCGCTGGAGCATGGTGCCCATCGCGCCGTCAATGACAAGAATGCGGTGTGTTATTGCCTCGGTTATCAGTTCGTTCATGGGATAATTAGTGTACCACGCACGCCGCGGTTCGGTATTTACGTCTCCTTATATCTTAGGGCGATTGCATTATAGACCAGTTGCTAGTCGGGGTTCGTCATGCTCAGCCATGTCAGCTGGCGACGGCGATGGCCTGGAATCAGCCGGTATAATAACGGCCAGGAGAAACCCATGACAACCGCCACGCTCGAGAAATCTGCCGCGCCCCCCGCCGTACCTTCGCCGCAAAATGGACACTCCCCGCGCCACGCAACGCCTGACTCACATTACACCGTTGCGGAATGGGCGGCGTTCGAGGAAACCAAGGAGCGCAAGCACCAGTTGCGAGAAGGAAAGTTTGTCGGAATGTCAGGAGCTACTTATGAGCACAACGCCATCACAGTCGATTTTTACTACGCGCTGACTGGTGCGGTTCGTGCCGCTGGTTGCGACACGCTTCCGAGTGACCAGCGCATCTACATCGCGAACACAAACGGCTTGTATCCCGATGTAGTTGTCGTGTGTGGCAAACCGGAGATTGGTGTGTCGTCGGCACTCTACAACCCGGTTCTGATCGTCGAGGTGCTTTCCCCATCTACAGCGGCCGACGATCGGGGCGACAAGTTCGCGAAGTACCGCACCCGCCCGACGCTGAAGCATTACGTGCTCGTCGAGCAAGATAGACCGTGCGTGGAACATTTCGAGCGCGGCGAGAACGGCATCTGGTCGCTGGTCGCCGAGCATCACGACGTCGGCGAAACACTGACCGTGACGCTGAACGGCGTCGCGGCCGCAGTCCCTCTCGCCGACATATACCGCCGCGTGTCATTCGCCCCACCGGAGGTGGGCGACGATCCAGGGAGCGATTGATCTGTAAACGGGAGTACTGCGGTCAGGCACTTCCACTTCAAAGCCACCCACGGACGTGTGGTAAACTCACCGCGATTTACAGTTGCGTTCGCTTCTCCCTTCCACACCACCGGACCAGTTCACGACACCCTTCAAACCTGCTTTCCTGGTAACGCCGAAAATATAATATCTCGCCCCGGATATTTTGCAGTATAAGCAGACAATCTAGTGGGACCTCTTGCTGTCGCCCTTCACCACTCCCCCGACGGAAGGTAAAATGATGGGTGAGGGTATCGCAATCGCTCGGAGCGACAGAAAGAACTGTCACCATGGTATCTCGCATCAACTGTTCGACAACTCGCGTCGCCACGCTCTGCGTCGCCGCGCTCGCCGCCGCTCTTGCCGCCCCCACTGCTCATGCCGCGGACCTGTAACTGCCCTCCGGTTCCTACACGGCGAACGACAACACGCAAAAGGACAACACCATCCGTATCGGGATGGATTCCAACGGGAAAACGATTAACCCCAACACGACCGGTAGCACGACCAGCGTCAGCGGCGGGAGCTTTGCCTCCATTGATGGTACTACTAGCGTGTTCAACTTCACGGGCGGCACATTCACTAAAGGTATCATGCTCCGCAACCTGGCGGAGGCGAACTTCATCGGCACGGGTCTGTCGTTCGCGTACACAGGTTACGGCAACACCAACCCGTACAACACCTACGCAGACTCTTTCAAGGTAACTGGCATAATAGGAGGCGTCCCGAACACGTCCTACAACCTGTACCTCGCCAACGCGGCGGGATAGGGCGGAACGGGGGATGGCTCCCAACGGCAGTTCGGCTTCGTCGCGCCGGTGGCCGTTCCGGAAGCCGGGAGCCTCGTGCTGATCCTGCCCGCGCTGGGCGTACTTGGCGCGGTGGTTGTTGCGCGACGCCGCGCGGCATAGGTTAGGCATTGTGGGCAATATCCCGGTACGGCCAGGCACCCTCTGAAATCATTTGGGGGTGCCGAGCCGTGCCGGGATTCGCTCGAGTCATATCAAGTCACACGTGAGATGCACCGTCAGATCCGCGGTATGGCTTGCGGTACACGTCGCCGATAATATAAACAGTGTTGGAACCTCCTATACGCCCGGAATGACATATTTATGACTCTCCCTATCAGACGACTTTTGCTCGTGCTCGCCGCCGTCTCCGGTGCGGGCGTCGCCCGTGCCGATGTAATCACCGACTGGAACAACATCGCTCTCGGGGCGATCCGCGCCGCGTCCTCACCGCCGCCAGTATCATCCCGCGCTCTCGCGATGACACAACTCGCGGTTTACGACGCGGTAAACGCCGTGGATGGGGGATACCAGAGTTACGTGTACACCGGGGGAGCTACCCCGGACACTTCGAACACTGCCGCCGCCGCGCAAGCCGCCTATACCGTTCTGCGAAATCTGTACCCCGCGCAGGAAGCCGCGTTCGCCGCGCAACGCGCACGAAGCTTGGACGCGATCCCGGATGGAAGCGCGAAAACGGCTGGCATCGCGCTCGGCGACACATGCGCGAATGCGATCCTCACTCGCCGCGCCGCCGACGGCTCCGGGATCACAACGGCCCCGTACCTCGGCTCGAACACACCAGGTGCGTGGCGACCGACGCCGCCCGCGAACGCCGCCGGACTGCTGCCGAACTGGGGCCAGGTCACGCCGTTCGCGCTCGGGAGTGGTAGCGATCTGCGCCCCACCGCCCCGCCTACGCTTGACTCCAGCGAGTATGCACGTGCTCTGAACGAGGTCAAATCACTGGGGGCGAAAAACAGTGCCGCGCGTACCGCCGACCAAACCGATCTAGCCCGGTTCTGGGCGGACGGCGGCGGCACGGCGACCCCGCCGGGACACTGGAACCGAATCGCGCAGTCAGTGGCGACGGCGCAAGGCTACAGTGTGACGCAAAACGCCCGTCTCTTCGCCCTGATGAATGTCGCGATGGCGGACGCGGCGATCTGCGCGTGGGACGCGAAATACGCTTACAGCGAGTGGCGACCTATCAGCGCGATCCGCCTCGCCGATACCGACAGCAACCCCGCGACCGTCGCCGATGCGGCCTGGGAACCGCTCCTGACCACGCCGAACTTTCCCTGCTATGTGAGCGGGCATACTCTGTTCAGCAGTGCTGGCGCGAGCGTCCTCGCCGCGTATGTCGGCACCGACACCTTCGCTTTTACCGCCGTGGCTGACAACAACCCGTCACTCATACGCACGTTCAGCCGCTTCTCCGACGCCGCGACGGAGGCCGGGATGAGCCGCATCTACGGCGGCATCCACTTCGGCTTCGATAACACGGCGGCGAGCGCGATGGGGTACACCCTCGGCGCGTATGTCAGCGGCACGCAACTCGGTGCCGTCGCCGTCCCGGAAGCGAACGCCGCGCTACTACTCGCGGGTGGGGTGCTGTTCGCGGCAGGCGTTACACGCCCGCGCAGGTTGCCGCGAGCGCACTTGCGAGCCAATCGCGCAACCGGTGGAGCGACGGCTCGGCGTTCGGCGCGCCCTTGACGGTGTCATTTCGGAGGGCTTGCGGCGAGACTTCGGCGGATATAGAAGCGACGCGGTCTCGTTCATGACGCGATTCGTGTACCACGCACCTGGCTTCCCACATGGAAACACAGTTTCAACGGCGGTTGCAGAAGCGGCGTTCAACCCCGCGAAGTTCGTAGCCCAACGTCGCGAAAAGATAATCCTGTAGCGGGCGAGAAAAGCGCGGGAGAAAGGAACGCGGGACGTGTACAATGACAGCATGACCGTGACCTATCCTGAACTTGAAACGCAGTCGGTGCTGTCCGCCGTGTGGGAAAAAGTGGTACGAGACCGTGAAATCATGCGCGCTCGCACATTCGGAACGAATGATGCTGTTCACCGTGACGGCGCGGACGAAGACATTGCGCTTATCGCGGCGGATGAACTAGACAGCATTCTGGAAACGATGCACCTGCTCCGTTCCCCGGCGAACGCCGAACGTCTCCTGGCCGCGCTGGAGTGGTCGCGGCACGGCGACGGCGTTCCGCAGAGCGTTGACGAACTGCGCCGCGAGGTCGGGCTATAAGATGGCGCGGAAAAAGGCGTCTCTGGCGGTGTGGCGAGAACGTACGACCTGTGTTCGGCAACGTGGACACTTTCGGAGCCACCACGCCCAATAGCGCACCGCGTCAGTTCACGTTCAACGGCGCGGCGGTCGCGGTGCCGGAGGCGGGGACGCTCGCGCTACTGCTCCCCGCGCTCGCGCTGCCGTTAGTGCAAGCACTACGCAGAGTCAGCGTGGGTGCCTCTCGTTGGGGAATCGCCGTCGCCCGGTAGGCGAGCGGTGTCCCCAGATGACAAAACGGTGTCGCTCCAACACGGGGCGACACCATTTTTATGCGACTTGACCGGTGTCAACAACGACCACGCGATGCTCCTGTTTCCCCCTTAATCTCGCCAAAGTGTCCAAGCAAGAGGCGCGGGAGCGGATGTGGCACGAAAAAATTATGGTCAACGGGCGCGTCGGTTTGCCGCTGGTTCCGGTTCCCATGAGTCCAGTAATTGCGCCGGGCGGCGCAATTACTGGACTCATGGGGCGGGTGCGCCCTCTTGTAGGTCGCATCAAAACCGCACTGGGCTACACGCTCGCCGTGGACAGGGACCTACAAGAGGGCGCAGTGGAAACGCCCTCTGACCCTGAAGGCCATGCCGTCCGACGCGGCAACCGTGCAAGGTGGGAGCATCGTCGCCATCAAGTTCACGAAGGGGTAATGCGATGGAGTGCGGATCGAGTTCCAACGCGGCACCGACACGACCAGGACGCCGCCCGACAAAGCGTTGCGCTCATGTCATTCCGGCGTTCGGATTATATCGGCACGATGCGCCCCGCCCGGATCAGGTCACTCAGGTACGCCGCTTCCTTATTCGGCTCGTGATATGTCGTCCACTCGCCGATGACGTTCTCGTCGCTGAAATAGTGACGCAACGTTTCCGAGGTCCCCGAAAGGTTGTCGAAGCCGCAGACGTGAACGCGTGGGTAGGTTTTTAGCAGGTGCGCGACCACGAGCGTTCCAGTCAACGGGGCGTTGGCGAACCCGTACTCCGTGATCAGTTCGGTGAACACGGAACGCGGGATGACCTCGATCGGCGTGCGCGGGTGTTGTCGCTCCAGTTCGGGCACCAGTCGCTCCCCGACCATCTGATACATGGCCGCGTCCTCGCCCTGGAGTCGTAGCAGGATGCGCGAAAAGTGTTCCGAGCGCGGCGCGACATCGTCGTTCTCCGCCCGCGCCCACCAGTCGGTTTTAGAGCCAACATACCCCTCGAAGCCCGCCGTGACAAAGTTGTTAAAGCGTACGACGACCGCGAACGAGTCAATGATCACGCCTTGACCGCTCCGATCAGCGAGGCTCCGACCATTCCCGACGAGCAGGATCCCCGGCGGCGTGTTCATACGGCTACGACACCGCTCTCTAATGCCGTACCCGGTTCCGAGTCGAAGAGGCGTGGGCTTAGGTGCTTGTTCAGCTCGTTCATCGGAGTATTCAGTGTATCACAGGCACGGGGTGTAAGCGGCTCAATCGGCTACGCGGCGATGTGCTACAATGAGCGGGGGAGATGGAAATCCGATGAGCAACAGCCCCACCCCCTCAATGACCGCGCCCGCGCCTACCCGCGTCCGCTCCGTGGAGCCCTATCAACGCTACGACCTTTCCGCCCTCGTCGGCACCATGACCGACGAGGAACACTTTGCCTTCGACCAGCGAACACGGGATAAATACCAACTCGTCTCCGGAAAGGCAATAAAAATGGCGGGAAGCAGCCCCGAACACAACTTGATCCAAGCCGACCTTCAGTTTGAAATCACTCTGGCGTTGAGGACGACGGGCAGTACTCCCTGCGACGTGATCGGCAGCGACCAGAAGATCTACGTGTCGCCTCGCACGATCTATTATTCCGACCTGATCGTCGTTTGCGGCGAGCCGCAATTCGATCATCTGAACGCGCTACGTAATCCCACTGTCCTGGTCGAAGTACTCGGCCCGTCTACCGAGCGCGACGATCGCACCGACAAGTTTGGAGACTACCGGACCATCGAATCGCTCCTGCATTACGTCCTCGTGGAACAGGATCGCGTCGCCGTCACCCATTACGAGAAGCTCGACAACGGTTTGTGGGCTATTATCGCCGCCCCCACCTCGCTAGCGGGAGCACTCCGTCTCGGTCTGGACGGGGGCGAAATTAGCATCCCGCTCGCTCGCATCTACCGACGCGTGTTCACGCAGGAGACGAACGCCCCCTCCTGAATGGGGGGTACCGTTTCAAGTCCGGTGCCGCGTGATTCGCACACATGGATGAGGGTGCCCAACCCCTTAGTGTTTCCGTGAGCAACAAACCCGTGCCGCGATGACGGGCGGCACTCTCGCCGATGCTAACCACGATCCTCCTGTTCGCGCTAACCCTCTTCGGCGTTTTGACGCGCCCGTTCCGCCTGAACGAGGCGTGGTTCGCGGCGGCGGGCGGTCTACTGATGCTCCTGTTCCGGCGCGTCTCGCCCGCCGAAGCGTGGACGGTCACTGCGGACTCGGGCGGCATGCTCCTCTTCCTGCTTTTTCTGATGGCGGTCTCGGCTCTGGTAGATAAGTCCGGCTTCTTCGACTGGGCGGCGATACACGCGGCGTCGGGCGGCACGCTCGGTGGCTCTGTGTTCGTCGTGGCATTCGGCCCGACGGTCGGCGCAAACCTGATCAACAACATCCTGATGTGCCTGCTCGCGCTCAGCGCCGTGCGCCACGACGGGCACGCGCCGCTGTATGCCGCGATCCTGGGCGTTAACCTCGGGCCGAATATCACCGTGGTCGGGTCGCTCGCAACGATGCTATGGCGCACGAGCCTTTCGCGGCGCGGCCTGGAGATCTCGCCGGTCGAACTGGCGAAGATCGGCGTCGCGGTCACCGTTCCCGCGCTGATCGCCGCCTGCCTCGCGCTCTGGCTCGTCTTCTCTTTATCATAGGCGGGTCGCAGCGCGATACGATACGCGGATGGGATGGGGATAACACGAAGATGCCGGACTTAAACGCGTTCTACAACCGACTACGCAACAAGGGATTTATGACCAAACCGCAGGGGGACGGCGAGTATACGCTGGTTCACCCATCGCGCGGCAAGTACGACTGGGAGCCGGACGAACTCGGCTACCGCTCGGCGGTTTTCGACGCGGAGGGGAATGTCGCGTCAATCGGGTGGCCCAAGTTCTTCAACCAGGGCGAGTGGGCGGAAACCGATGCCCGTATCGCCGCCGAACTGGAGGCGGGGCGGGCGGTGATCACGCACAAGCACGACGGCTCGCTGATCATCCGCTCGGTGCTCGCTGACGGGCGTATCCTGCTCCGCACCCGCGACACGTTCGACGGTGGCAAGTTCGCGCCGCTCGCGGAGGCGGTGGCGCGTGAGAAGTATCCGGCGTTACTCGACCCCGCGTTTTTCGCGCACGGGTCGCTCTTGTTCGAGTATGTCGGCGCGGGCAACCAGATCGTGGTGCGCTACGAGGGCGGGGATGACTTGATCCTGCTCGGCGCGGCACTGCACGAGAAGGAGTCGGCGCGTTACCTGGCACTCGCCGACCTGGAGACGCTGGCGCGGGAAGCCGATTTGCACATCGTCGAGCGGTACGACTGGGCGGACGGCGTAAGCGGCGTGTCGGCGATCCTCGCGCTGGTACAAGACTGGGACAAGGCGGAAGGGGTCGTGGTCTGCTCTGGCGACGGTCAGACTCTGCTCAAGGTCAAGTCTGCGTGGTACTTCGCGCAACACGCGCTTCGGTGGCACATGACCTACGAGGCGATCTGCCGCTTCGCGATCGACGGCGGCATCGTGGACGAGGCGGGCCTGACCATCGCCCTGCAAAAGGCGGGCTGGGACTACGAGACCACGGTCACGGCGCGGGGGCACTTCGCGCGGTATCAGGGGAAGCGGGCCGAGGCGAACGCCATCGCGGCGCGGGTGCGGGCGTTCGTGGAAGCGTTCGACCGGGAGACGGTTGGGCAGTTCGAGGACGAGCGAGCGCGTCGGAAAGCCTTCGCAACCCGTGTGTTTGTGGACGAGGGCGCGAAGGCGATTGCGGGGTACCTGTTCCACGCGTACGACGGCAAAACAGCGCAAATGGACGCGGCTTTGCTCCGCAAGGTAGTCCTCCTGTGACGAGCGGAGAGGCGATAGAAGGAGGAGCGGATTTTCCTCCGCTCCTCAACCGTCCGTGTGCCTGCGCCGCCGTGCTACGTGGCGAGTTCATCCTGATGGTTCAGCACCACGAGAATGGGCGGGCGTACTGGACGTTGCCGGGCGGCGGCGTAGAGGTGGGCGAAACGGCGGCACAGGCGGCGGTGCGCGAAACGCGCGAGGAGACGGGGATGGTTACTACGCTCGTTCGATTTCTTTTCGTGGAAGGGTACGCGCACGGCACCTGCGAGTGCTACCTCCTCGCGGCGTCGGACCGCGACGAGCCGGTTACTGGCTACGACCCGGAGGAAGTTGACTTGCCGGTCAGCGAGCGGATGCTCCGGCACGCGGCGTGGCGACCTCTGGCGGAACTGCGCGGCGACGCACAGGTCGCGCAAGTGCTGCGCGCCTTGTCCACGTAGCGATCCGCAGAGCCGGCTTGTTCTCGCCAACTCGATTCACCACGCTCCGCGACGGAGATTACCCCCGTCGCGGGGAATGGATCTGCGTGTTCTATCCGCTGACGCCCATCCGGTTCGGATAGGGAGTACTTACGCGGCGCGGCGGCGGCGGACGATGGTTGCCCCGGCAGCCCCTACGATTCCGAGCACGGCGAGTGGCAACGCGCCCGCTTCCGGTACCACCTGAGTTGTAAACGGGATCGCATCGGTCGTCAGAAAGTCCGATCCTCCAGGGCCACCGCCGCTGATGTCAACCGTACCCTCGCCTAAGGTGCCGGGAGTGGCACCCGGTTTGATCTTCACCCCGAACACCTCGAACACGACCTTCTGCCCCGGCGTCAGGTAATACTCGCCCGGATTGTTTTCGGTGTCCTCGGTCAGAAAGCTAGGCATGTTCGCGAGGAACGGGTCTTCGTCCACGTCGAAGTTTTTGGTGTCATTGAGGATGTCGCCGCCAAGGATCATGTCGGACACATAGAGGTTATCGTCCGGTAGCAGGTTTGTGAATGTACCGAAGTACTGCACCGTGGAACCGGGCGCCGCCGTCCCGACCGCTTTCAGGGTGAGGCTGAGTCCTTGCGCGGACGCGGATGTGAGCGGGATGAGAGCAGCGGCGGCGATGAGCGAAAGGCGCAACGCATTGGCCGTGCTAAAAAATTGATTCATAAAAAGATCCTAAAACAAAGCAGGTCGGGGGCGCGGCACACCCGGCGGTGTGCCGCGCTTATGAGAGGTGTGGAGTATCGAGAGCGGACAACAGTCCGCTCTGCGTTTACTGGATGAACTCGACGCGCCCGGTGAACTCGAACGGCTTCACCACGCCGTTGTCGGTGTAGTTGCCATTAACGTTCACGGTGGCAGGGTACTTGGCACCTGGCGCGAAGACGTTCGACTTAACCGTGAACGAACGGCTTACCGATCCCGCGCCCGCCTTCACGGTGCCGTAAGCTACCGGCAACGTCAGCGAGGCGTCGGGGGTCGCGTCCGCTCCATTGACAGTGACCTTGAAAGCGGTTATGGTCACGTTCGTCGCGTCCACGCCACCGATATTGGCGACCGTGAACGGGACTGCGTAGTTGTACGAGCCGTCCCCGAAACTACCCGCCCAGGAGAGCGTCTGCGGCAGGAGGAACCGCGCCTTAACTCCGCTGGTGTTCGTCGGCAACGGGCTGACGAGCGGGATGCGCCATATAGCGCGCCCGTAGGTCGCCGCCATTAGGTAGCCCGTTCCCGGCATCGCTTTGAGCGTACGCACCGATACCGCCGGTAACCCGAGCGGCTGCGTCGCGTTCGTCCACGTCTGCCCGCCGTCCTGGGTCTGGTAGACCCCCGTGTCGGCACCCGCGTACCACGTCCCGTCCGGCGCGGTGAAGTCGCGGGCGAGCGTGTTGAACGGCCCGTCCGGGAGGCCGGTCGCTCCGGTTCCCGAAACGTCCTGGAACGTCACGACGGGTTGCGACGTGTCTGCACAACGGTAAACGTGGCCGCCGCCGGTGCCGGACAGCGTGACAAGGACGTCCTTATCATTCGTCGGGCTGACGCTGATCGAAGTCACCACCCGGTTCGGGAGCGTGTTGTTGCTATTCGCGCTTATCTTCGTCCAGTTCTTGCCGTTATCGAAGGACGCCCAGACAAAACTCGCCGGCACCCCGACGGAGTTCGACGCGCCGACATACAGGGTAGAAGCCTTCGACGGTGCCACGGTGATAGCGCGTATGCCGAGACCGCCGTTGCCGCCATCGTCGCCGTTCGTCCCAGTCAGGCTGACGTTGCCGAGGCGCGGCTCCCACGCTCCCTTGAGCGGGCTGTACCGCCATAGGTAGTTCGATCCCAGGTAGAACTCATTCGGGTAGTTCGGATTGATGCCGCAGTACCCGATCAAGGGGCGCGCATCGGTCGCGCCGAACGCGGGGGTTTTATCCACCTTATTCGCCCAGCCGTCCTGGGTATAGTTGACGCTGAGGCTGTTGGTCAGGATGTAGCTACGCAGAGGGTTTGTCGCGTCCTGTGCCGCCCCGCTCCCGTCACCGGCGGCGGATGTCCGCCAGTTGCTCAGGTCGCCGGTAGCAACAGTCGCGCCATTGTCCTGCAATCCACCGATCATGTAACTAGCGTTGTATGGGTGGAAGTCCGCTTGAAAGAACAAAGTAGTCGGCATGGCGGCGTTGCGCCCTTGCGTGATAGTCCAAGTGTCTAACGTCGGGCTGGCCGACTTGCTCGCGTCGTAGGTGACGGGGTAAAAGCCGCCATCGTTCCCGACATAAACCCGGCTCGGGTCGCTAGGCGCGACCACCGAGAAGTGGTTGTCGGCGTGCGTCAACGAGCCGTCCTGGTACGCCTTGCCGAAGTCAACCCAGTTCGGCGTCCAGTTCGCGTCGCTCACGCCCAGGGCGCAGTTGATGCTCTCGATGCTCGGATACAGGGCGTCCTTGACAACCCCATTCACCGTCTGCGCGGCGCAGTTCATGTAAACGTTATAAAACGTCTGTCCCCAGTTTAACTGGTTGAACTGACCGGGCGTGCCGATGCCGCTGATCTCCGTCCAAGCGTAGGTGTCATTCGCCGGGTTGCACACGCCCTTGATCAGTGCCTTATCGGAGGCACGTAGCACGTAGACAATGTTCGGGTCAACGGCGGACGCCACCGCGCGGAAGCCGTCCGTGTAGCTCACGGTGCCGCCGTTGAACGCGGGGGGGAGCGTGATCTGCGTCCACGTCTGTCCCTGATCCGCCGAACGCCATAGACCCGCTTGCGCCGCGAAGCTGCTCATGCCGGTGGCATAGTAGAAGCGGCGGTTGGCCGCCGTGTCGCGCGGACTAGCCGAAAGCGATGTCCAGCGTGTCCCGCCGCCCACTGTTGTGGCGAGTACGTCCTCAATGCGCGTCCAGGTCACGCCGCCGTCCGTAGACCGCCAGCGGTAGCCGGTCGTCCCGGCGTACGTCGCGGTGGTGGCGACCACAATGCCGGCCGTGTCCTTGTCAAAAACAATAACGCTCACCGCGTCGCCGACAATGCCCGTGGCAACCATCGGGATAGCGGTCCAAGTCGCGCCGCCGTCGGTCGAACGGAGCATGCCGCGCCCGGTGCCGGAACCCTCGCCGCCCTGCGCGTCGCCGAGGCCGACCAGGATGTTCTGCGGGTTGAACGGGTCAATCGCTATCGTGTTCGTTTCCTGCCGGGCGAGAAAGGCATCGGCTATTGGTGCCCACGTCACGCCCGCGTCCGAGGTCTTCCAAACGCCGCCGCCCGCAGTCGCCACGAAAACGGTGTTCGCGTCGGTCGGGGATACCGCCATTCCATTTATACGTCCGCTGAAGTTCGCGGTAATCGGCCCAAAGTAGGTCTGTTGCCCGGAGCCGTTGAGCATATTTTTCGGTCCGACCGACTCCCACTGCGCGGGGGCGACGAGCGCACTAACCCCCGGCGCAATACCGCGTGACACGGACGGTTTAAGATAAAGGGACGGGTTTGCGGCGAGTGTCGCGGCGTCAATGCCGCGGATAGAAACGCTATGGCGGACGTTGGTAGCCCCGCGCATGGCGTCGCGGTGGTTCTCGGCGCGCACGAGGGCGGCGGTATCCACGGTGTCGCGCGGGAAAGCACGCTCGCGCAACTCTTGCAGATACATTTGGTAGTAGTCCGGCTCCCGGTCGGAGTGGAACGGATCGGCGGGCGCGGCGCGGTGTGCCTGTTTCGCGTCCGCGACGGCGGCGTCATATGCCGCTTCGGCCGCTTTGCGTGCCTCGACGTAGGCGAACAGTTTGGAGACCGAGGCGCGACGCCCGCTAAGCGACACAGCGAGGGCGGGATCGCGGAGGGCGGCCTGGAGGCGGTCGTCCGCCGTTGCGACGGGTGCTTTCGTGAGGGGCTTCGGGACGATGGGGGCGGCGGACGCGGGACAGTACGTGCTAAAAGTGATGCCAACCGAGGCAACAAGGGCGACGTACAAATGAGCTTGTGAGTTCAAGTATCTAAACCTTTCAACAGCCGGAGTAGCGATCATTTATCCTCCGGACAAAGTCACAGTACACCAGAAGTCAAAAACTGTCAAATACTATTATTTTCCTGCTCTTTTTCAAATAATATGCTCTATTGTGCGAACCATGTATTATTTCGTAGTATGTGCCTCGCCAGCCACTCGTTTTATCGGGATTACAACAAAAAAAACCGAACCCATCCTGCAACCATATAACGTGCGACCCGCGGTGCGGCGTAGTCCTTCAATTCCTTGGTTGACGCGACGCCATGGGGCGGTATACTTTCGCAATGCAACCCACTACCCACCCCGCCGCGCTGATCTCGTCTTCCTTCCCCCGGTTCGATTACATCCTGCGTGGCGGCACCGTGTTCGACGGCTCCGGCGCGGAAGGCGTGTTGACCGATGTCGGCATCGTCGGCGGCACCGTGGCGGCAGTCGGGGATCTGTCCGGTGCCGACGCGGACGAGACGCTGGACGTGCGCGGGAAGTTCGTCGCGCCGGGCTTTATTGACATCCACACCCACTCCGATTTTACGCTCCTGTCGTCCCCCGGCATGGAGTCGTCGGTGGCGCAGGGGGTGACGACCGAGATCGTGGGCAACTGCGGGATCGCGCTCGGCCTCGCGCAGAACGGCCAGTCGTTCACGATGGAGCAACGCGGCCTGCTCCGCGCCGGAATCACGCTCGACTGGTCGCGGCTCGATGGTTTTCTGACGCGGGTCGCGGACACAGGTATTGGCGCGAATATCGCGACGCTCGCGGGGCATGGGACGATCCGCAAGCGCGTGATGGGGCTTGCCGACCGGTTGCCCGATGCCGCCGAGCACGCCGCGATGGCACGGGAGCTGGAAGCGGCGTTCGCGGCGGGCGCGGTGGGCCTGTCATCCGGGCTGGAGTACGTGCCGGGCATGTACGCGGACGTCGCCGAACTGACCGCGCTCGCGAAGATAGCGAGACAGGCAGGGGGCTTTTACGCGACGCACCTGCGCGATGAGGGCGATCACCTCGAAGAAGCGGTCGCGGAGGCACTCGCCGTTGCCGAGGGCGCGGGGCTACCGCTCCAACTATCGCACCATAAAGCCGAACGCCGGGCGAACTGGGGGAAAGTAACGCGGACGCTCGCAATGGTGGACGCGGCGCGGGCGCGGGGCGTTGACGTGCTACTCGATCAGTACCCGTACACGGCTTACCAGACCGGACTCGGCACTATTTGTCTGCCGCCCTGGGCGGTCGCCGGGTCGCCGGAGGCGCAAGCCGCGAAGTTCGCCGATCCCGAGTTCCGCGCCCGGACCCGCGCGGCGATGGCGGATAACGGCGTTGACTTCACTATGGTGCAGATTTCGAACTGCCCCGCGCACCGCGAGTACCAGGGCCGTACCATCGCCGAAATCGCGGCGGACGCGGGTAAAGACGTCCGCGACCTGATTCTTGACACGCTGTCGGAAGGCGAGGGCTGGATCTCGGCGGCGCATTTCGCGCTGTCGGAGGCGGACGTCGCCCGTGTTTTGAGCGACGACCGCGTGATGATCGGCTCGGACGGCGTGGCGACCTCGCCTACCTCGCCCGGCACGTCGGATCGTCCGCATCCGCGTACTTATGGCACGTTCGCGCGCATTTTCGGGCGGTACGTGCGCGAGCAGAAGGTGCTGACGTGGGCGCAAGCGATCCGACGCATGACGTCGCTCCCAGCGGGCCGCGTCGGTCTAGCGGGGCGCGGCACGCTAGCGACGGGTTCGGTCGCGGATGTCACGGTGTTCGACCCGCTCACGGTCGGAGACGCGGCGACGTTTGATGCGCCGCAGGTCTACGCGCGGGGTATCGAGCTAGTTTTCGTGGCGGGGTCGCTCGCGGTCCGGCATGGGGTGTTGACCGGTTCACGTTCGGGGAGCGTGCTACGGCGCGGCGGGGACGGCATCACGCGGTAGCCTTAACACTATGAGGAGACGCAAAGACGGGCGTCCCGCGACGCTACGGCGGGAAGCCGGTATAATCGAACCCGTGACACCACCCGACACCCGCGAGCGCGTCACGCTCCACATCCTGCACACGAACGATTTCCACGGCAAATTGACCGACGACGGGGCGGCGACGCTACGTGACGCGGTCGCCGCGCTCGACGGTGCTCCCTACCTGCTCCTCGACGCGGGAGACGCGGTGAAGGCGGGCAACGTCGGCGTAAACCCGTTCGGCGAGCCGATCCTCGCGGTGATGAGCGACCTCGGCTACCACGCCATGACGCTGGGTAACCGCGAGTTCCACGTCTGGCAGACCGCGCTGGAGACCAAGATCAACCGGGCGCGGTTCCCGGTGCTAAGCGCGAATATGCGCGGCAAGGCAGACGGAGACGCGACGCATCCGGTGCAGGGACATGTCACGCTCGCGGTCGCCGGCCTGGCCGTGACCGTTTTTGGCCTCACCGTCCCGATGGTGACAGAGGCGATGGCCGCGAAAGCCGTGTCCGCGTTCCTGTTCGACGACCCGATCGTCACCGCTCGGAAACAGGTCGCTGACCTGCGTTACTCCGCCGACGTTCTTATCGCGCTGACCCACATCGGCATTGGTCCGGACCGCGCCCTTGCAACGGCGGTGCCTGGCATTGACCTGATCATCGGCGGGCACACGCACGTCGTGCTGGAAGAACCGGAGGTCGTGGACGACGTTCCGATCCTGCAAGCCGGTAGCCACGCCCGCTACTACGGCCACGCCGAACTGACCCTCGGTCGGGGCGGCGTCCGGATCGAAAACTACCGCCTGCACCCGCTACAGGTGGGAAAGAAGTAGCATGACCGACTCGCTACTCGCGCTCCTCTGGCTGGTGCTTCTGGTCGGTCTGTGCTACGGGGTCGGGCGGAACCTCACCCCCCTCTCCGTGCCTGAGAGGGGGGTGAGGTTCCTGGAGCGGTTCGTGTTCGCGGTGCCTCTGGGGATGGGCATCGTCTCCCTGACCCTGCTCCTCCTCGGCGTCTGCCGACTGTTCATCACCCCGGTGTTCTATGGCGTTCTGGCACTCGGGCTACCCGGACTGGCGGTGCTACTCCGGGATGTACTTCAGACCCGCCCCTCAGCCCCCGGCCAACCGACCGCCCGGAGCGCGGGGATGACCGGCAATGGAATTCTTGACCTGTGCTTTGCCGCCGTCTTTCTCGTGCTCGCGCTCTGTACGCTGGTCGCCGCGCTCGCGCCGCCGGGCGGCTCGGAGTGGGACGCGCTTTCGTATCACCTTACCGTGCCGAAGACATACTTGCGCGAAGCGCGGATTTTCTACATCCCGTATGATCACCACTCCAATTTTCCGTTCCTGCTCCAGATGCTCTACACGATGATGCTCGGCGTCAGTAGCGTCGGCGGGGCGAAACTCTGCCACTGGCTGTGCGGCATCCTGCTGGCGGCGAGTGTGTATACGTTCGCCCGCCGCCAGGACATCGCGGGGAACGGGCATCGGGCCGGGCAGGTGGCCGCGCTCCTGATCGCCGCTTCTCCCATCGTGATGTGGGAAGCGGGCATCGCGTATGTGGATCTCGCGACCGCGCTGTTCACCTGGCTGAGCGTGTACGCGCTCCTGACGCGCCGCGATGGAAGCGTCCTGTCCGCCCTCCTGATGGGCCTCGCCATCGGCACGAAACTGACCGTACTTGGCTTCTGGGGGATCGTGCTGGCAGGAATGATCGGGAGCGACCTGCTCCGCGAGCGGCGGGTTACGGCGGCACTTATACGCACCGTTCTGCTCTGGGCGGCCGTTTCACTCGCGCTAGCGACTCCCTGGTTACTCCGCTCATACCTCTACACTGGTAGTCCCGTCTACCCGTACTTTTACAATATATTCGGCGGGCGGTACTGGAGCGCGGAGAACGCCGCGCAGTACGCCCGCGATCAGGCGAACCTCGGGCTTGGCAAGGACCCGCTGTTTCTTCTGCTCGCACCGTGGCTGATGAACGTCGCGCCGACCGCCTCGCGCTTTAACGAGTACCCGTTCGGCCTGTCGTTCGCGATAGCGCCGCTCCTACTCGCCGCGCCGTTCAAGCCGGGGAAGTGGGGTAGGTCCGGCATCGCGCTGGCGTTATTCGCGGCATCCAGTTATATCTTCTGGTTCTTCCTGGTGCAGGGGACGCGCTACGTGTTGCCGATCCTGCCGGTGCTCGCGATACTCGCCGCCGAAACGGTGGTCACTTTGTGGGAGAGTGGCAAGGGTTTCGCCCGGTACGTCGGCGCGGCTCTCGTCGCGGCGAGCGGGGTGTGGGGTATGTATCTCGCGGCGAACGTTTTCGCGGTACCAGCTATACGGGTGGTGCTAGGGACGCAGTCACGCTCCGACTATGTGGCGGGAACCCAGTGGATGGGGACGCTCCTGCCCGCGTGCGAGTGGATCAACGCCAATACGCCCAAAGACAGCAAGGTCGCCTTGTTCGATGTCGTGTTCGGCTATTATATTGACCGTCCGATCCTGTGGGCGAACCCGAACCATGTCGCCGGGCTACTCCCTTGGGACACCTACGTGACGGCGGACGACTGGCTCGCCGACTTCAAGCGGCGTGGATACACCACGATCCTGACCGACGAGGCGTTCGCCCCGCGCGCCGACTCGCCGCTTCAGGGGCAGAAGTGGCGTACGTTTTTGCGGGAGGCGGTCGCGGACGGACGGGTGACGGTGGTGTTCGAGAAGGCCGATGAGCAGGGACGCTACTGCCGGGTTTATCGGATTCCGGAGTTACGCGACGGTGTCCACCGCCGGGGGGGGGGGGGGGCGGGCGCGCCCCCCCCCCCCCCCCC
>JAYUUO010000023.1:0-18613 GCA_043754515.1 Armatimonadota bacterium | reverse complement strand
TGCCGCGCGAGCATTGACCGCGCGACAGGCGGTACGGGCGTCGCGATGGCGATTCCTGAGATACCCGACCTGTCTACGGAGGCGACCCGCGCACAGCGGTTCCGCCGCCTGGAGGAGCTTCATAGCAAGTCTGACGCTGACCGGCTCCAGGCGGAGATCGAGAGCATCCCCCAGAACGAGCGAGGGGTGTCGTTCTTTAGCGGGCAACCCCTGCCGAGGAGCGCGCTGGTGCCGGTGAGCATCGTGATCGTTGGACAGAAGCGGTCAGTGATGGCGACGCGTGAGGAGGCGGCTCAAATCATGCGCGGCGAGACTCCCGCTGTGCGCGCCTTCGACGACGGGCGCGGCCAATACATCCCCTGGTACGAGTACCAGGGCTACGACCCGTACCGCAACTACTACGGCGGATACGGGGTGGGCGGCGGTATGGGCACGTTCGTTGACCTGATGCTTTTTTCGTACCTGTTCAACGGGGGTGGCTTCTTCGGCGGGTACGGCGGCTGGGGCGGCTGGGGCTACGGGCCGGGTTACAGCGGCTGGGGCGGCGGGTACGACGGGCCGGTGATTCAAGAAGGCAACCCCGGATACGGCGGGGGTGGCTTCGGGGGCGGGGACGGCGCGGGGCAGTTCGACGCGACGCCCGATCACAGCGGCGGCTTCGACTTCTTCGGCCAGGGTGGATATGGCGAGCAGTCGGCAGACGGCGGGTTCGGCTCGGACGCGGGCGGCGGGTTCGCGGATTCCGGCGCGGACTTCGGCGGCGGGGGAGGCGGTGATTTCGGGGGAGGCGACTTCGGCGGCGGGGGCGACTTCTAGGGCGAGTCACGGGCGGCGGAAGCGACGCAACGCCGCCCGCGCGACGAGACCTGCGCCGAGTAGCAGACAGCTGGTCGCGATCACCGGTACCGGCACCGCTCCGGCGAGTAACAGACAGAACGCGAGGCCCATATAGGCGACGAAGCGCGGGTATCGCTTCTGTTCGGGGGCGAGACGCAGTGCGGCCAGGTTAGCGACGGCGTAGTAGATCAATATCGCGAGCGTCGCCGTCGCCGTGATCGTCGGAAGCGAGCCGAACCGGGCCAGCAACGCCGCTACTGTGCCACAAAACAGCCCCGCGCCCAGCATCGCGCCTACGCCGATCAGAACCGCCCCCGCGAGGCCGAGTTCACGGCGGAGGGAGGGCTGAGGAGGCGCGGGCATTTCTGTATGCTACCCTATTCGGGCCGGGGTTCGCGCCAACTAAACGTCGTACTCGCGCAGTCGCGGCAGGACGCCCGCGAACGCTAGCCCGGCGATCAGCAACGCCGCGACCGGTAGCCCCGCGTCATACCCGCTCACCGCGCCCATCCCCTCTTTTATCGCCGCGTCGAACGCCGTCTGGTTAATGCCGATGGTCTTGTCGAGCGCGGCGTCGAACCGCAAAAACGCCCAGTTAGAATCGCCCTCTTTGACGCCGATGTCGGTCTGGACCGCCTCCGCGTGACTGCCATTATTCTCCAGGGCGCGGATCTTGCCGTCGGTCTCGTAATACACCCCCCACGCCCGCACGGTCTCTTCCGCCGCGCTACGCTCGCCGGGGAAGGTGATGTTGCCCAGTTCTTTGGCTAGAAACCCGGTCGTGCCGGACGGGAGCGCGGTCGGGCTTGCCGCCGCCCGCGTCACCGTGGCGTAGGACTGCTCGGAAGGAAGTTTCAGGAGCGACGCCGTGCTGTCCAGGAACGATTTCTCCAGTTGCGGGCGGCGTTCCGGGTCATAAAGCCAGCGGCTTTCATCCGAGTTGGCGTCGTACGCGGCGGCACGCGCCTGCCACAGCGCGGCGAGCGACGCGAAGGCGTCGTCGCGGGCGACGCGCACCTGCCCATTCGCCACGGCGAACGACCGCGCGAGCAGGGCGAGCACTAATACAGTAAGCCCGGTCGCCGCGAGCAACGGGAGGTTCAAAACGCGGTTCGTGCGGCGGAAAAGGAACAGTTGCGCCCCGGCCAGGACCACCAGCAGTAGCACGCCGGTGAGCAGAGTTAATGCCGAAGTGGCACCGGTCGCGGCACCAAGTGATTCTTCTTTCCGGAGCATCGCGATGTTATTCGCCTTCGCAAGCGCGTCGCACGCCGGGTAAAGCGACCCGCGCAACTGCGTCAGCGCATCCCGGTAGGTCGCGATGGCACCCCGCTCGTCCTTGCGCTGGTGGAGCGTCCGCGCCTTAATCGCCAGCCGTTCGTACGCCGAAAGGGCGTTCGTCAGGTCCTTAATCGGCTTGCGCTCCAGGTCGCCGTAGGTGATATTCTCGGCGGCGTGTATCAGGCTGTCGGTGATCTCCTGGCGATCCGTCACATACCCTTTGATGGACGCGGGACTTTGGCCGCTCGCGACGATCAGTTCGTTCACGACGTTCGCGTCCAGATCGGCGAGGCTAACCTTTAGTTTCTCGGCCGCGATAATGCTCGGCACGGAATCCTTGCCAATGCTCTGTATCCGGTCTCGCGCCGCGCGAACTCCGAAGTAGGACGCCAGGTAAAGTAGCAGCGCGGCGAGGACTACCGCCGCGATTGCCACCTGCAATAGGCGAGGAGTTACCCAATGGTTAGCGTGTGAATTAGTCGCTGGCATACTCATGGCTTGGCTCCCGTCCCACGGAGCGTGATCCGCGTCCAGCACCCTACCGTCACCATGTCGCCGTCCTTGAGCGGGACCCGCACGCCCGGTGCGATCTCCGCCCCATTCAACTGCGTGCCGTTCGTCGAGCCGACATCGAGCAGCGCGAGCGAGCCGTCCGCCTCCCGGTAAAAAATCGCGTGGCGCGACGAAACGCCAGAGTCGCCGGACAGATCCACTTCGGGGTAGATGGCGCGCCGCTCGCTTCGCCGCCCGATCAGATTCTCCGCGAAGTCGAGCGGGAAGACACGCTCGGGCGTGCCCACGGGGAGCGGGTTCGCCGGGTCGGGGTCGGTGTAGAGCGCCGGATCAACGGCCACGACGGCTTCCCAGCGGCGCGGCGCATCGGTCGCGGTTGCCATTGTCGGGGCGGGGGCCGCAACGGGCGTGACTTCCGGGGAGGGAACCGGCGCGGTCGGCATGACCGACGGGGGCACGATGGGTGCTATTACGGCTGGTGAGAGCGGCGCGTTCGGCGTCCACGACTGTTTTGTCACGAAGTTATAGCGGCAGACTTCGCAGAACACGGCGGACGGCGTCGCGCGGGGCGTCGCGCAGTCGGGGCAGAGTTCGCCCCCGGACCGTGGGGCTACCGATATGCCCACCGCGCTCGCGACGGCAGACCCGGCGGACAGTTTCTTGCCGCACTCGGAGCAGTATTCCGGGTCGGTCGAGGCGTGCCCGTTCGGGCAGGGATAGAGGGTTTCGGGCATGATGTGCTTTCTCGCGGCGCGGTGGTTTTACGGCGCGACGCTCGTTACGCGGAGGGACGCTTGGCGCGGGAGGTGCGGGTCGAGCCGAGATCCAGATCCATCTCGTCTGCCTTCTTCACCGTGCCTTTCAAGCGCACGGTGCCTTCGCGCTCGTCCACGATGTCCACCACTTTTTTGAGGCGCGAGGTAGTCTCGTCGTTGCCCGATTCGGCGGCGAGTTTCGCGGCACGCCCGAGCAGTCGCGTCGCCGAGTCCACGTCGCCCTTCGCGCGGGCTTCGAGACCTTCCTGGATGGTTTGGGCGAGTTCCGCCTGTCCCGTGTAGTGCGCGACCTGTGCGTTGATACGCGCCGACAACGCCTCGTCGCCCGTCCAAGACGCGAGGATCCGGGCGGCGGGGTTCTTCACCTCCCGAATCGCCCCGCCCTCGTCATAAACGAGCGACGGGCGCGCGGCGAGCATCTCGTCGCCGATATCGCCCGCCGTGTTCATCTCGACGGCGACGTAGTAATCGCGCGACTCCTCGCCCCACGCCCCGGTCGGGTAGTCCGACGACTGAGCGTCAACCGGCGTCCCACGCTCCGTCAGCACCTCGATGGTGGGACTCATCTGCTTGACTGCAACTACCCGAGCGGTCTTCGGCGTCCAAAGCCGCAGCCGGACGTTGCCGATGCCGCGCCCGGATGCCGCACCGATGGCCTGCGCGAAGTCCGCCTCCATGCCCGCCGGTTCCGCGATGATGCGGGCTGTGCCTAGTAGTCGCGCCGCGATCTTCTGCAACTGCTTGACCTGCCAGTCGGTGCCGACGCCGCGACATTCGCACTGGAACACCCCCTCGCAGCGGCTTAGCACGCCATTGAGGCGCATTTCATCCCCGACGTCGTTCTTGCCGTCGGTCAGGAAAATCGCCTGCCCGATAGCACCCGCCAGCCCGGAGAACTGTTGCCGGGCGAGTTCCAGGCCGGCGGACATGGCGGTCCCGCCCCCCGCTTCGATGGCACGCACCGCCGCGTCCGCCCGCGCCTTGTTCGCCTCGTTCGCGGGCGCGAGGGGGTGAACCACCCCCGCCGTGTTGCTGAACCCGACCACGAAAAAGTACGTCTCCGCACCAAGGAGCGTGATCGCCCGGCGCGTCGCGTGACGCACCGCCTCGATCCGGTCGCCCTGCATGGAGCCGGAACAGTCCACGATGATACCGACGACCACGCCGCCCGACGCCGCCGCAGTGCTGACGGATCCCTCGCCCTTCGCGGCGGCGACGGTCAGTACGGCGTCCACGCGCGTGGTACCGGCGGGCAGGTACGGGTTCTGAAACGCTTCGATCTGGAAATTCATAAATTTTCTTTCTCAGGCACCGCGGCGGGAGCCGCTCGCACGACTACGGCGGGAAGCGATCGCCCCGCGGCGGGGACCGCCAGCAACGTCGCGGTGATGTTGTCGCGCCCGCCCTGCGTGTTCGCCCACGCGACCAGGGATCGGGAAAGGGTGACCGCGTCGGCGGTACGCGGCGCGGTGTGGACGAGTCCCGCGATCAGGGCGAGCGAGTCCGCGTAGTTCCACAGGCCGTCCGAACAGAGTAACAGAAAGCCGCCCGCCTCCGGGAACACGAACGAGACCAGGCTCGGCTCGCTCCCGCCGGGGTCGTCCGCCGCCCCGAGGCAACGCGTGATTGCATGGGCGAGACGATTGCCCCGTGCCTCGTCCATCGTCATCTCGCCGGAATCTACGACGTCGTTCATCCACGAGTGGTCGCGTGTCAACTGACGCGCGGCGGTGGTATCCGCGCCGTCAATCCAGTAGGCGCGGCTGTCCCCCACCCAGGCGATGGTCGCGGCGCGCCCGCGTACGATGGCGGCGACCACGGTCGTCTCGGGCGGGGCGGAGGTTGCGCCCGGCTTCGCGCTGTAGAGCGCGCAAACGGCGGTATTCGCGGCGGCAATCGCCCCGCGTAGCGCGGCCTCCCTGTCCGCGCTCGCGGTCGAAAGACGGTCATTGATGGTTTTTGCGGCGACGGCGGAGGCGCGGTCCGCCTCCTCCGACGACGACACGCCGTCGCAAACGATCATCACGGCGTCGCCCCCATCGGTGAGCGACAGCGCGAAATCGTCCTCGTTTCGGGTGTGCCGTTGCCCCCTATCCGTCACGCCGCCGAACGCGGGGGATAACGCCCGCTCGACGTGGTCGCGCGGGAGCGGCTTGCGCGGCTCGACCCACTTGTGTCCGCAGGCAGAGCAGTAGCCGTCCACCCGCAGGTCGGGTTCCGCGCCGCAACGGCAACCCGCTGGTACCGCGACGGCGGCGGTCGCGGCACCATTCGTCCGCGCATAAGTGGCGGCGGCGTGCTGACTGTCGGGTGTACTCGGGGTGCTAACGGTGTTCTGGAGGCGGGTCCCGTCCCGCTCGCAAAAGACGGCGTTTTCCGGCGCGGGCGTGCCGCAGGTAGAGCAAATAGTGGGCATATATTTTTCTTAAAACAGGGTGCGCGGCCGCTCGCGGTTCGCTGCGTCCACAAGGGCTATCTGCTCGTCCTTCGTTTTGGCGTAGCGGGCGCAGGCGCGCAACTCGCGCTCGACGGCGAACCGCAAGGCGTTCTCTTCAAACGGCTGTCCGAGCACATTGTCGGCGGCACCGGCGGGAATCGCCTTCGCCTCCACCTGCCGAATCGCCGCGCGGAGCAACTCCACGGACAACTGGTGCAGGGCGTTCCCTTCCATCGCGAGGGCTTGCACCGTCGCCGACGCCCGCGCGAGTTCGGTGGCACCGGGCGGCGCGATTTCGGAGCGCACGAGTGCCCGTGCCAGCGCGACCTGCGCCGGAAGGTACCGCCGCGACGTGGCGGCCACGCGACCGTACGCCGCCACCGCTCCGGCGCGGTCCTTCTCCCGCGTCCGGCACCGCGCTAGCCCGAACACCGCGCTGGTGAACGATGGGTCGGTACGCGACACGTGGTCGTACAGCGCGGCGGCAGTCGGGATGTCACCCGACGCTTCGGCGGCGAACCCCAACGCGAGTTTCGGGGCGAGTTCGCCAGGAACCTCGCTGTACACGGCGTCGAACGCGGAACGCGCCTCCTTGTATTGCCCCCGCGCGAACGCCGACAGGCCCCGCAACCACGTCACCTGCCAATCGAACGGGTCGCTCTCGTGGACGTCCTTCAGCAACTTCTCGGCGTCCTCCCAGCGTTTCTGCCCGATCCGTGCGCGGGCGAGCAGGAGCGGCGCCTCGACCGATTCGGGGAACCGTGCTAGTGCCTGCTCGAACTGCGCGGCGACCTGATCGGGGTCGGTCAGGGACGCGGCGGCGATGATAGTGCCCGCCGCCGGGTCCTGCGGGTCGGGCTTAGGCGCGGGGAGGGCGCGTACATCGAGCGCGTCCGGGTCGTCCACCGCCTCGGCGTTGTCGCCCGAAAAGAGAGTGCTTTCCACGGGGCGCGGCGTGCCGATCGCCGCCACGGTTTCGCGGAGCACCCCGATCAGTTGCGCGGCCATCTCGTCCGCCGTCTGGAACCGCTCGTCGGGATTCGCGCGCGTCGCCTTCAGGAGTACACGGTACAGCGCGTCGTTGCTGGCGAACACCGGCTCCTCTTTGGGTGTCGGCAAGGCGAACTCGTACTTGCTGCCCTGGAACGCGAAGTCGGAGACGAGCACCGCCAGCGTCCGCGCCACGGTGTACAGGTCGGTGGTGAATGACGGATCGTCCTTTGCCTCCGGTGCCGAATAGCCTTTCGTGCCGTAGATGTCGCCGTCCATGTCGTCCACGCGCCGGACGCCGCCCATGTCAATCAACTTCACATCGTCGTCCTCGACCATGAAGTTATCCGGCTTGAAGTCGCAGTAGACCAGCCCGAGCCGCTCCATGTAGCCGAACGCGAGCAGGATGCGGTGGGTGTAAGCGATGGCTTCGGCGACCGGCAGGGGGCCGCGTTCTTTGCGGATCGTCTTCAGCGTCTTGCCGCCGACGTACTCCATCACGATGTAGCCGTCCGTGCCCTGCGTGACGAAGTTGTAGACGCCGACGATGTTCGGGTGCTTTACGGCGGCCAGAAACTGCCGTTCGGCGACAGCGGCTTGCGCGCCCGCCGCGTCCTTCGAGTTGAGCAAGCCCTTCAGCACGACCCAGCGCGACAGCATGGTGTCCCAGCCGAGGTAGATCCAGCCGAGGCCGCCGAACGCGATGGCACCCTTTACTTCGTACTGCCCCGCCAGCGTGTCGCCGGGCGCGAGCGTTGGCACGAACGAGTACTCGGTGCCGCACATCGGGCAGAACCCTTTGACGAGGTTGAGTCTCGCGTTGCAGTTGGGGCAGAACCGCTTCCCTTCCGGCACGACCGGGTCCGCCATCAGGGACTGGAGCGGGTCAACGGTCGGGAGCGGTTCGAGGTTGATCAGGCCCGCGCCGAGCGACCGGCGCGTCGTGCCGCGCGAGCCGCGCCGCGAGCCGGAGGAGCCGGTTCGCCCGGATCCCGCCGTGCCGACACTGCCGCGCCCGGACAGTGCCGCGCTAGCGCGGGCGGAGGCCGACCCGCCAGTGACCACAGACGCGGTGACCGACGCCGCCGGTGCCGCCCCGACCGGGGCGCGCCCACAGGTGTCGCAATAACCGTCCACAATCGTTCCGCCGCATCCGGCCCGCTGGCAGCTCATTGGTGCATTTCCATTCTCGCGCCGCTCTCGCGGCGCAACCGCTCCTCACACACTTCGATCAGTTTCGTCGCCCGCTCGAGCGGCACGCGCGGCTCGTCGAGCAGTGTCCGCGCCTGGAGGGCAAGCCGCGTCAGCGTCGGGTCACTCGTCCCCAGCGCACGCATCCGGGCGAGCAGAACCGCATGCCGTCCTCGTAGCTCGGCGGGCATCTCGACTAACGCCTGGTTCGTCTTCCGGGCGGACGCCAGGGAAGCGCGCAGAGCGTTCGCGCCTTGCGTCCAGCGGCCCAAGCCGACCGCGACCGCCTGCCACCGTTTTTCCCGCGCCGATCCTTCGAGCGACACCAGCCACCCCTCTAATTCCTGTAGACGCGCGACGCCCGCGCCCGGTTGCGCCGCCGCGTCGCCGCCCTCCATCTCCAGTGCCGCCGCGCAGGCGGCGCAGGAGTCGGCGACGGCGGCCTCTTCCGCCGCGATACTTGTTAGCAGTTGTCGCGCCGCGAGCAGACCCGTGGCAACCGCTTCGCGTTCGCTACGTTCCGACTCGATGGCGGTCCGGGCGGCGGTGAGCGACAGGGAAAGGTCCCGCTCGACGCTCGCGGTGATGCCGAGCGGATCGCTTTTGACTCGCCGCCCGAGGTCAGCGATCCCGCCTCGCGCCGCGATCAGTTGCGGCGGCGGGGGCAGACCGAGCGATTCGCACTGCTCGCTGAGCGTGACTTCCTTTTCATGGAACGCGTCCTGGATCGGCTCCCACCGCTCCCACGCCGCGTCCACGGCTAGCACGGCGTCGCGGGCGGTGGCGAACGCGTCCGTCATCGCCGTCAACAGACGCTCCGGCGTGACGGCCCGCGCACTCGCGGAAGACGACAGGAGGTTCCGCTCGGCGAGTGGTGTTTTGAGATCGGGGAGCGGGATGGACGGTCCTGTGAGCAGTTTTTCGATTGCGGTCATCGCCTCGTCGTACCGCCAGAGTCGGTTCGCCGCGCGGCGCATGCGACTCGCCCGTTCGACCACATCGCCGATGGTCCCCAGTTGTCCGAACAGGTCGCGCATCGCGGCGAGCGCGGGCAGGACGCGCGCGGCGGTCACGCCCGTCAGCGGCTGAGCGGCGATGCCTTCGCCCCCGGTAATGCGTTGCATCACCGGGGTATCGTCAAGCGCGAGCAGATTCTCGGTGGCAGCCGCGACTTTGCGTTGCCAGTCGGCGATGAGTTTGTCAATCTGTTCTTGCGTCACCGATGGATACATTCTCTAGAACCACGAACAGCGACCTTCGCGACGACCGGGACCACGTTCGACGGTATCTCCGTTCGCGCGGGTAAGCGGTGTGTTGACCTCGACGCCCCACGACGGAGTCGGCTCGATCAACACAATCACGAAGCAGTCACGAAGACAGCCGTGGTAGTCGGGAGCGGTGACAGCGACGCCGCGAAAAACCGGCTAGCGATAACGATCGCCTCGGCAACGGCTTCGCGGGAAACACGCCTACAGTACCCCCGCGATTTCGTCCATGCTGTCCCCGAGTGCCACCCTATCCAGCAGTAGCGACATTTCGATGCGGGTGTATTTCACTGTAGGACGACCGCCGCATACGCCGACCGCGCGCACGATGTGTTCGCCGAGTGGGACAAACGCATACGGTTCCTCGCCCACGGTTTCGACTTGCAGGTTCTCTTCCATGTGCTTAGTATATCGCGGCCCCGCCGCCGAAACGTAACTCCTACGCTTGCCTGGTTGTCGCTGCCCCTCTCCCCCCAGCCGCGAGCATCACGACTATCCCCTAAACCATCCCCCCGAACGACTGCCGCAACTCGCCCTCCCTATCCGCGACCACCAGCACCAGCACCGTGTCGCCGCTCGTCAGCAGCATATCGGGCGTCGGGAGCACGGCGACAGTGTCGCGGATCAAGGCGATGATATGGGCACCGGCAGGCATCGGTACCTCGCTCACCCGCTTCCCCGGAACGGATGATTGATCCGAAAGCTCAATCTGGACGATCTCCAGGTTGCCCTTCGACAGCGCGGCGAGCGGGACGATCTGGTCGGACTCGATCTCCTGCTCGATCAGATTGAAGATGATCCGCGTGGACGAGACCGTGGTGTCAATGCCGAGTTTCGCGAACAGCGGCTCGTTCAAGGGCGAGTTAACGCGGGCTATCGTGCGTGCCGCGTTGAACTTGCGCTTCGCCATCTGGCAGACCACCAGGTTATCTTCGTCCTCGCCCGTGACGGCGACGATGACGTCGGCGCGGGCGAACCCGACCTCTTCCATGATCCGCACCTCGCAACCGTCGCCCTGGAGCGCGGCATCACCGAGTTCTTCCACCAGTTGCGCCGCCCGCGCCCGGTTCTTTTCGAGCAATAAGACTTCATGCCCCGCCGCGGCCAGGTCTTTCGTCAGGTAGTAGCCGACGTTCCCGCCGCCGACGATAATACAGTACATGGTGTTTTCCTATGCCGCCTTTTCCACGGTGTTTTGTCCGGAGCGAACCGTCTGGAGCGAATCAATCATGTCCTCGACCGCCTTGCCCCCGGCGAGGTCAAACATCAGGTTCGCGGCGATACTGGTGGTACACAGCGTGTGTATCCCCATTTCGCGGTACGCCGCGGCGCGGGCGGGGTCATATACCCGTGTCATCACGAGCGGGACGTTGAACACGGTCTTCGCTATCTGCGTCGCCATCAGGTTCCGGTTATCCCCGTCGGTGACGGAGACGAACACGTCGGAACTCTCGATCCCGGCCCGCTTCAGGACGGAAATGTCCGTGCCTGTGCCGACAAGGCGCGTGCCCCGAAACTTTGGGCCGAGTCGCCGGAACGAGTCGGACGTCAGGTCAATGATCGTGACATCCGCGCCGGATTCGGCGAGCATCCGCGAGAGCGTCGCGCCGACACGCCCGCAACCAACAATAATCGCTTTCATAATATCGTTGCCTACTTCATATACCGGGCGGGTTACCGCGCCCCGTGGTTTCATCGTTACCATTCGCGGGCTTCGCCGTCCGCCACGCGCTAGTTTGGCGACATACCGCCGGAATACCTGCACGCGACGGTTGGCCATTTTTTTTACTCCCGCGCGGGAGTAACACCGGACGCCACGAACGCGCGGCGGGGCGGGGCGCGCGATACCCCGCCGAGTGACACCACAAAGCGAGTGACCGCGCGGCGGGGCAGGAAACGGCGCGGCGGACGGCGAATCATGACCGGGAAAAAGGAAACTGCCCCTATGCCGGATCTGCTGGTCGCTCTCTACAGACTCCCCCCCTACCCCGCCGAAAAACTCGCCGCGCTCGAGGCGGACGAAGGCATCATAATACGCCGCGCCCACCCGTTCGATCTTTCGCGCACGCACCGCTTCATCAGCCGCTACTTCGCCGAAAGTTGGGCGGACGAGGCGCAGGTAGGGTTCGCCCGGCAACCGATCTCGACGTTTCTCGCGATCCACGCGAAGCGCGTTATCGGGTTCGCGGCGGTGGACGCGACGGCGAAAGGCTACTTCGGGCCGACCGGCGTTGACCCGGCGTTCCGGGGCAAGGGCATCGGCGGCGTGCTACTGCTCGTCTCGCTGCACGCCCTGCGCGAGTCCGGCTACGGCTACGCGATCATCGGCGCGGCGGGTCCCGTCGCCTTTTACGAGAACGCGGTCGGGGCGACTGTGATACCGAACTCGTGGCCCGGCGTTTACCAGCACCTGCTCGGCCCCGACGGTGGCGAGCCGAAGAAGAACAAGGCGGGGGAGGAGTGACGTAACCACGCCCCCAGTACCCACTTATCAGCACGTTAACGACGTAATAACAGCGTGATAACAGCGCATTAACGACGCGATAACAGCGCACGCGATATAATGGGCGTATGTTCTCCCGCGATTCACCATCTCCGCGCCCCTCGCCCAGTCACTCATGAGCATCGAAGCGGCGCGTCAAGCGGTGATCGCATTGCCGGTTGGTGTCGAAATGCTTACCTCTTTACGGGAGACGGCCCGACTCGCCGCGACCCACTACTCCACCCAGATTGAGGGCAACCCACTGACACAGGCGCAGGTTCGCGAAGCCATCGCCGGGGCGCGTTTCCCGGGACGTGAGCGTGACGAGACCGAGGTCAAGAACTACTACCACACCGCTCTCGAGGTCGAGAAACTATCGGAAAGTGCCACGCCGATAAGCGAGAAAAACATTCAGCGGATACACGGGCTTGTGATGAACGGACGCCCTTCCCCGAGCGCGTACCGGGACGGGCAGAATGTCATCAGCGACAGTAGCTCGGGGCGCACCGTCTATATGCCCCCGGAGGCGCGTGACGTGCCGGTACTGATGGCGGATCTCGTCGCATGAATTGCGGGCGAACTGGTACGCAACCAGTTGCCCGTCCCCGTCATCGCGGCGTTAGCACACTACCAGTTCGCGACTATACACCCGTATTACGACGGGAACGGGCGAACGGCGCGGCTCCTGACCACCCTGATTCTACATAAAGCGGGCTACGGTCTGAAAGGCATCTACAGCCTGGAGGAGTATTATTCCCGAAACTTTGACGGCTACTACTACGCGCTGGCGGTCGGCGGATCGCACAACTACTATATGGGGCGCGAAAAAGCCGACGTCTCGTAGTTCCTGGACTACTTCTGTCTCGGCATGGCGGGAGCGTTCGCGGCGGTCAGAGCGCAGGCGGCGAAGGCGGCAACGCGCGGTGGCGCGGATCGGAGCCACACGCTCCGCCAACTCGACCCGCGCGAGAGGAAGCTCCCGATACTCTTCGAGCGACAGGGATCGGCGAGCACGGGCGAGATCGCGGAACACCTCGCTCTGAGTCCGCGCACGGTGGCCGCGCTCTGCCGGGACTGGGTGAAGGATGCGTTTCTGGAGCTACAGGACCCGTCGCGCAAGAACCGCTCATACCGGTTGGCACCAGCGTACGAGTCTCTGATCGTCGGCACGCTCGGGGGCGCGTAGATGGTCTAATGATGGAGCTTGCGTATTGTCGTTACCCCTCTCCCCCCAGCCCCCTTTCTCCATGTCCGTATTTTCGCCGCGAAAAACGTGCGCACATGAGTAAAGGGGGCTGGGGGGAGAGGGGTAACGACAACACGCAATTCCCTGAAGCAGAGGAGAACGGTGAGGCTGGAGGTGCTCACCCGCAAGCGTATGGTCCGGCAAGCTCCACACTCATTAGAAAAGCAAATCCCCGCGACCATTGGTAGTCGCGGGGGAATCAGAAGCGGGAGAAGGGAATCGAACCCTCGTGATCTGCTTGGAAGGCAGGAGTTCTACCATTGAACTACTCCCGCGAACATACCGCCCCGGCGCATCATCGGGGCGACAGGACTCGAACCTGCGACTTCTTGTTCCCAAAACAAGCACGCTACCAACTGCGCCACGCCCCGACAAGATCGCCGCGCCCGAGTCGCCTCAAGGCACGGTCAGTTTATCACCGACCCCGAAAAACGGCCATACCGACCGCGATTTATTTTGTGGCTTTGTTCCCACTTTCGGAATAATAGGAAGGAGATCGCGCCGACTTCGTGGAAACCATTGCCAATCGAAAGTAAACGAAAGATAAACGAAAGGTTCGTGGGAAGGCAACCAGTATGGCGAAAACACTGAACATGCCGGTGCTCGGGCAGAGCGTCGAGGAGGTTCGGATCATCCAGTGGCTCAAGAACGTGGGCGATCCAATCGCGGTCGGGGAGAACCTGGCGGAGATCGAAACGGACAAAGTCGCGACGTTCTTCGAGTCGCCCGAAGCCGGATACGTGCGCGAGATCCTCGCCCCCGCCGATAGTTTTATCGCCGTCGGGGCACCCGTGCTGGTCGTCACCGCGACCCCGGACGAGGTGCTGGGCACGACCGCGCCACCCGCCCCGGATATGACCGCGACTGCCGACGCCGCCCCGCCGCACGGGTATTCCCCAGCACCCGCTCCCCTCTCTGGATCAGGTCCCGCATCCTCACAACCCATTGTCGCCGTCTCGCCCCGCGCCCGCCGCGTCGCCGCCGAACGGGGGGTTGACACCGCCGAACTCGCTGGTCGCGGCACCGGCGCGAACGGCCGCGTTCAAGAAAAAGACGTGTTCGCGTTTCTCACTGAGCCGAAGCAACCAGCAGAGCATCCCAGCCGCGTTTCGCCGCTCGCCCGCGCTGTCGCGCGGTCTGCCGGGGTGGACCTCGCGGGCGTTTCTGGTACCGGCGTTGGGGGACGCATCGTCGCCGGGGACGTTCGCGCGACCGCGACCCCAACGGCTCCCACCACGCCGACGGCGATGTCGCCGACCGCGCCTAATCCCGCTGCGTCCGAACCAGCGGTCGGCCCCAGGCCGGATCTCACCAACGTCCGCGTCGTGACGCTTTCCGGCCTGCGCAAGCGCGTCGCCGACAATATCGTCCGCTCCGTACAGCGCGCCCCGCACGTCACGCTCCACCTCTCCGCCGACATGGGCGCGGCGATGGAGTTGCGCAAAACCCTGCTACCGCCTATCGAAAAAAAGACCGGCGTCCGCCTTTCGCCGACCGACATCATTATCAAGGCGGTCGCGGTCGCGCTGACCGAGCATCCCTACATGAACGCACACATTGAGGGCGACACGATCTCGATCTTCGCGGATGTACACATCGGGCTTGCGGTCAGTCTCGGCGAGGACGGCCTGATCGTGCCGCTGATCCGCGACGCGCACCGCAAGGGCCTGGCCGAGATCGCGCGAAATCGGGACGACATCGCGAAACGCGCCCGCGCGAACACGCTCACGTCGGCGGACATTGTCGGCGGGACATTCTCGGTGTCGAACCTGGGCAACTACGGGATTGAGGGGTTTAATCCGATCATCGCGCCGCCGCAGGTGGGCATACTCGGCGTCGGCGGGATCGCGGATGCCGTGGTGGCTCGCGGCGGCGTCCCAACGGTGCGCCCGATGATGGCGCTGTCGCTTTCCTTTGATCACCGCGCGACGGATGGTGCCCCGGCGGCGGCGTTTTTAGCGCGGGTTAAGGAAGTGCTCGAAACCCCGTCGCTCCTGCTCGTCTAAAAAGACACCGCGCCGGTTCGGCGGTATACTCGAAGCGAAAAAGCGGAAACACCGACTGGGACAGTTCGTGTTCCGCTTTTCGTTCGTCTCGCTAGAAGGAAACCACGGACTGTGCCATTGTTTCGCGGGCGCGGGCGGCTCCCTGCCCCGCTCACCAACTGTTTGTTATCGGTCGCATCGGCCGTTATCGGCTCCTTACTACCTGCCCCAGTCGCCGCGCACGCGCAGAGCCAGCCATTAACCCGTCCCACTTTTCCCCAACCCGAAAGTGACAAAGACTCGCCGAATAGGGTGCGCCGCCATCCCTACTACTTCGCACTCTACACCGGAGGCAGTGCCGCCCGCGCCTCCGACCTGCACCTGATCCAGCCCGCGTTCGGCACCGACGTGACGTACCACGGCGTCAACTGGGCGGGCAAGCCGCAGACAGACTCGCCCTATTACGGCTTTAAGATCGGCTACCACCCCCGGAACACGCCCCACGTCGGCTTCGAGTTCGAGTACAACCACGTCAAAATCTACGCGAAGATAGGCGAAAGTAAGCGGGTCACCGGCACCTGGCAGAACCAGCCTATCAACACCGTCGAGCCGATCTCGGACAGGGTCGCGGAATACCGGATCACGAACGGCATCAACACGCTCGCGCTGAACGTGTCGTACCGCGTGCCGCTACTGATCGGGGCGCGGTATCCTGACGGGCGGTTACAGCCATATGTCGGAGCGGGGCCGCAATATTTCGTGCTGTACAGCATCAACCAGGTAGCGGGATTGCACAACCGGGACGGTTACCGCCCGGACGGTTGGGGGTATCAACTGTTCGCGGGCACCCGCTACCTGCTCGCGCCGCGCTTCGGGCTGTTCGCGGAGGTCAAGTACCAGAGCGGCACCGCCCACTCTGTGATCGCGGATCGTGGCAGTCAGGACGGCGGGCGCGGCGAGACCACGCTCGCGATAGCGCATGTAGCGGCGGGGCTGTTCTACGACTTCTGATCCGCAGTTTGTCGCCGGGCTATAAGGGCGGGGCGCGGTATCGGTCTTACCTAGCCGATCCCGCGATCGGAGAGGGCCGCGTTCCCGGCGGAGGAGTCCGGGGCGGGTTCGCCCGCGAGCAGGTCGGCGTTCATGGGGCGGTAAGACGCCGGGAGCGGCGTGCTGCCGAGAAACGCTTCGGCGCGTGCCTCCAGCGCGGAGATCGCCGTCTGCACCCGCAACGTCGCCGCGTTCAGGTCCTCGTCCGCGCCGATATGGATCGGGTCGCCGTAGATGAAATGACAGCGGGCGAACGGGAGCGGAATAAGGAACCGATCCCAGGAGCGAAGCAGGACGCGCGGGGTCGCGGCGATTCCGACGGGATAGAGTGGCTTGCCAGTTTTGCGAGCGAGGAAGATCATGCCCAGTTGCGCCACGCCGCAGGGACCGCGCGGGCCATCAGGTGTGAATGCGAGCATGGCTCCCGGCTCGGCTAAAACCGTGTTTGCCCGTTTCAGCGCGGCAACCGCTCCGCGCGCCGAAGAGCCTCGGATTAGCCCCCAGCCGAGCCGCTTCAGAACGCCGGCCAGCAGTTCCCCATCGTTCGAGAGCGACACCAGCGCGTGACACCCCCTGTGCATCATGACCGTGAACGGCACCAGACAGCGTCCGTGCCAGGTGACCATAATCACGCCCCGGTTGGCCGCGAGCGAGTCCTCCACGGCGGCCCGGTTTTCGTCCGTGATCCGCCACGTCTTATGAAGGAGCGGCAGGATCGCGGAGATCAGGTTGACTCCGATAGCCGTGCGTGTTTCGGGCGGGATGACGCGCTTCCACCACGATTTAAGACTCACGCACTGGCACCGGTCTCTTTCCGCGACGCCTGCGTGACCTGAGTCGCGTACAGGCGGGCATATATCCCGTCGCGGGTCAGCAGTTCCGTGTGCGTCCCGATCTCGGCGATCCGCCCTTGCGCTAGCACCACGATCCGGTCGGCGTTCTGAATCGTAGACAGGCGGTGCGCGATGATCAGCGTCGTGCGCCCTTCAAGCCGCGTTTCGAGGGCGATCTGCACGGAGGACTCGGTGTGCGCGTCCAGCGCGGATGTCGCTTCGTCGAGGATCAGGATGCGCGGGTCGGCGAGCAGGGCGCGGGCGATGGCGACCCGCTGGCGTTGCCCCCCGGAGAGCGTCGAGCCGCGTTCACCCACCCGCGTCTCATAGCCATCGGGGAGCGACTCGATGAACTCCGCGATGTTGGTCACGCGGGCGGCGGCGCGTACCTCGTCGTCGGTGGCGTCCGGGCGACCGTAGATCAGATTCTCCCGGAGCGTGCCCGAGAAAAGCACGCTCTCTTGCGGCACGATCCCGATCTGTTTGCGGAGCGAGCGCATCGTCACGCCGCGCAGGTCGTGACCGTCTATCGTCACGCGCCCCGCCGTCGGGTCATAGAAGCGCGGCACCAGATCGGCGAGCGTGGACTTGCCCGCGCCGGTCTCGCCGACGAACGCGACCACCTGTCCCGGCTCGATCACGAGATTGATGTTCGACAGCACCGGTTTGTCGGGGTCGTACGCGAACGAGACATCCTCGAACGCGATGCGCCCGGCTACGGTCGTCAGTTCAGCGGCACCCGGCGCGTCCACGATCTCCGGCTCGACATCTAAAACGCCTTTGAAGATCCGGTCCGCCGCGCCCATCATCTCCTCGTACGACGACTTGATACCGCCGATGGCGTTCACGCTCGACGAGATTTTAGACGCCGCGATGAGGTACGTGATCAGGGCCGCCGTGTCCATGCCACCTTTGTTCAGCACCAGCATCCCGCCGACATACAGTACCACCGCGACCCCCGCCGCCCCGAGGACATCCACGATAGGTCCCAGACGCGCGGAGCGGCGAACGGCACGGAGCTGGACGTCCATGGCCCGCATACTCGCCGCCTCGAACCGCGCGATCTCCCGCGACTCGGCGGTGAACGCGCGCACGATGCGCGGGGCGGCTATCGTCTCCTCCATCACGGCGGACAGGTCACCGAGCCGGTCCTGCGTCTCCTCCGACAGGGCGCGGAGCCGCCGCGTCAGACTCTGGATCGCGAACGCCATCAGCGGCACGGCGAGGAGCAGGAAACACGTCAGCGTCCACGAGGTGCGGAACAGGTAGCCGAGGAACAGGAGCATGGCGATGGGCGCGTTGATGGCGTCTTTGACCAGCATCGCCGCGTTCTGCACCTTGGCCGCGTCGCTCTGCAGGGCGGACATGATCGCGCCCGTGCGCCGCTTGTGGAAGTAGCCGAGCGAAAATTGTTGCAGGCGCGCGTAAATATCGCGGCGGATGCCGAAGCCCACGCGTTGCGCGGCGGTCGCCAGAAAGACATTCTGAAAGTAGCGGAACGTTCCCATGAACGCGTAGAGGAGCACGATGGCGAGACAGATCCACAACAGGAAGCGGCCCTGCGAAGGATCGCTCAGGCTTTTGATAAACCTCTCAAGGACGAGTAGCGTTCCCGTCTCCATGCCGGATGCCAGCACGCCACAGAGCAAGCCGATGAGTAACACGCCCTTATGCGGCGCGAGGTAGCCGAGCATGCGATCACGGGCACTGGGAAGGCGCGGTTCGCT
>JAYUUO010000022.1:0-18622 GCA_043754515.1 Armatimonadota bacterium | reverse complement strand
TGGACGCCGAGATATCACGCGGTAATGCCGTACCATTCCAGCCGATCACCGCGAGCGAGAGCGGCTTAGAGTTTATCGAATGGTTGAGCCTTGACTGTACGAATGATAGCGGCTCGTGGCACTCCGACTCCGAGGTTCGCATAGACAAGCGTGGGTTCGTCGCGTACAACGGCTTGAAATCCAAATTATTCTGGAATACTCGTATCACCGCCGCCCGGAGGCCACTTCGTCTCAAGGTGCGGAACATCGCTGGAGACGAGACGGTACTGCCGGTGCCGTAGCGAGGGCGCGGTTGGCGTACCGACGCCCCCGTGTGCTACACTTGACCCATGATTATCGTACTTTCCCCCCGCGCGACCGAGCGCAACCGCGAGGACATCGCCGACAACCTCAAGGAGCGCGGCTACGGCGTGCATGTTTCCGTGGGCGCGGAGAAGACCATCATCGGCGTCATCGGCGTCGGCATCGAAGAAAAGGGCGAGATCGCCGACCAATTCGAAGCGTTGCCGTTCGTGGAAAAGTGCCTCGCCGTGTCCGCGCCCTACAAGTTGGTCGGAAAAGACTTCCGCCCCGAGGGCACGAAGATCACGGTCGGGAACGTGGTCATCGGGAGCGACACGATGGTGGTCATGGCGGGACCCTGCACCGTGGAGACGCCGGAGATGATCATCGAGACCGCTCATATTGTCAAGGCGATGGGCGCGCACATCCTGCGCGGCGGGGCGTACAAGCCGAGCACATCCCCCTACTCGTTCCACGGCCACGGCGTCCCCGGCTTGCAGATGCTCGCCGCCGCCCGCGAAGAGACGGGACTGCCGGTCATCACCGAAGTCATGGACGTCCGCGACGTGGATATCGTTTGCGAGTACGCCGACATTCTGCAGATCGGCACGCGCAACGCGCAGAACTACAACCTACTCCGCGAGGTCGGGATGGCGAAGAAGCCGGTCATGCTCAAGCGTGGCATGAGTAGCAAGATCGAGGAGTGGCTACAGGCCGCCGAGTACATCGTGTCGCAGGGCAACTACGAGGTGATGCTATGCGAGCGCGGCGTGCGCACCTTCGAGACGTACACCCGCAACACGTTCGACATCAACGCCATCCCGGCGATCAAGGAGTTGTCGCACCTGCCGATCATCGCCGACCCGTCGCACGGCACCGGCAAAGCGTCGCTCGTCCCGGATGTCACCATGGCGGCGTTCGCGGCGGGCGCGGACGGCGCGATTATCGAGGTCCACCCGAACCCGGCGAAGGCGATGAAGGACGGGGCACAGTCCCTGACCCCCGAAGCGTTCGAGACGCTGATGGGGCGACTACGGCGACTGGCGCCGGCGATAGACCGGACCCTGTAAGGGGTTCCCGATGTCCGAACCGTTCACCGCGCCGCGCCCCCTGCCCGAATCGCTGAAAGCACCTGTCTGGACGGGCGTCGCCGGGACGCGGGAGCCGGTGCCGGACGGCGACGTGATCGTCTCCGCCCGCGCGCGTCTAGCGCGGAACCTCGCCGACCTCCCGTTCCCCGCCCGCGCCAGCGAGACCGGTTTGCGGCGCGTCGCCCGCTCCATCCGCCAGGCAGCGCACGCCGACACGGGTCGCCTCCTCGACCTGCTCCCGGTGGAAATCGCCTCGCTTTCCGCCCGCGACCGCGCCGAACTCGTGGACGCCCGCCGCATCTCCCCCGAACTCGCGGCGGGAGGGGCGGAGCGGTACGCGCTACTCGACGGGAGCGGGTGCGTCGGCCTGTTTATCAACGAGGAGGATCACCTGCGTCTGCAAACACTTGTGCCGGGGAACGCGCCGCATTCCGCTCTGAGTAACGCGCTCGATGTCGAAGCGCGGCTCGGGGCGCGACTCCGCTGGGCGCATGACCCGGAGAAGTGGGGCTACTTAACCGCCTCAATGAGCAACACCGGCACCGGTCTGCGCCTGTCGGTGCTCGCACACCTGCCCGCGCTGGTATTCCTCGACCGGCTGGACCGGGTGTTCGACGCGGCGGCGCAGCTCGGCGTTTCGGTGCGCGGCGCGCACGGGGAGAATTCGGTCGCCGCCGGGGATCTGTTCCAGGTCAGCAACGCGCAGACGCTGGGGGTAACGGTTGCGCACACGGCGGGGCGCGTGCGCGGCTTCGCCGACATCCTGGTGCGCGACGAGCGGCTCGCGCGTCGCGAAGTGGCGGGGGACCGCAAGCGACGTGACCGCGCGACACGGGCGGCACTCGCCGCATGGGAGAAAGTCGAGGGGGCGGAACGGCTGTCCGCGCGCGACGCGCTAGAGATGCTTTCCGCGCTCCGGCTTTGCGCGGCGTGTGCTCTGCTCCCCTGGGGGCGCGGCTACCAGATCACCGCCGCGCCGGACGAGCGACTTTTCGCGCGGCTACTCGCCGAACTGCGTACCGGGGCGGGCTTGACCGGGAGCGAGGGGGCGTCCGCGCTCCGGGACGCCATCGGGCGGCCCGCCCTGCTCCGCTCCGCTCTCGCGCCCTTCTACACCGGCGTCGGCCCCACCACCTGAGATGGCTCTATAAAGGCTCGGTATGAACCGTCGCGCCGCTTTTGTCTATGCGCACGATGTGTACCGCGTCTACTGGCGTCCCGTTCGCTTCGAGAGCCGCCCGCATCGCATCTCCCACCCGGTGCGCAACCTCCTCGCTCGGGCAGAACGAAAGCAGGGTCGAGCCGCTCCCGCTCAGACACGCCCCGTAGTCGCCCGACGCGACCGCGACCCCGATCGCCTCGGTTAGTCCCTTGATTTGCCCCCAGCGATACGGCTGGTGCAAATCGTCCGCCAGGCCGTAGCGCAAAAGTTCCGGCTCGCCGTTCACGAACGCGATCATCAGCAGTGCCAGCCGGTTGATGGAAAACGCCGCGTTCTCGAACGAAACGGTGCGCGGCAGGACGCGGCGTGACGCGTCGGTGCCCATCCGCGCCGAGGGTACGCACGCCACGATGAACAGTTTCTCGCGAATTACCGGCGACACCGGCACCGCGCGGTGGAAAAGTAGTGGCCCGACGTTGTCGCGCCCGGTCGTCACGCACTCGATGCCGCCGAAGATCGCCGCCGCCGCGTTATCGGCGTGCCCTTCAAGGGCGTAGGCGATGGTCAGTAGTTGATCGCGGGACGCGCCGAAGTTGAATAGCGCGTTGGCACCGAGTAGTCCCCCCACCACCGCGCTCGCGCTACTACCCATGCCGCGTTGCACCGGGATGCGTATATCGGCTTCCACCGAGAGGGGAGCGAGATCGCCGAATCCAGTCTGGAGGGAAAGTTCCTGCGCGGCTTCCAGGAGCAGACTGTCGTTTGTGTGGCGGGTGGTGAGCGGCTCGCCGAAGCCGGTGATATGGTGATTCTCGTCCGGGGAGGGACGGAATGTCCACGTGTTGTAAAGAGTGACCGCCATACCGAGCGTGTCGAAGCCGGGGCCGAGGTTAGCGGAGGAGGCGGGGACCCGCACCGTGACGGAGGAAAAGCTAGGTTCCATGGTTAGCGCAGTATATCACGCGTCAGGTACGGCGATGACTTCGATGGCGTACATCTCGGCCCGTATGGAGTCCGTCTCGTCGCGGAGTGCGTCCGGGTCGTCGCGTTTGCGTAACCGCGCCGGAAGGATCTTCTCCAAGGACCGGTACTTCGCCACCGTGCGCCGCGCAAGGGGAAACCCTTGCGCCGTCAAGTGGTCGGCGAGGTCGTCGTCGCTGAGTGGTTCGTGCGGGTCCTCACCCGAGATCAGCGTCACGAGTGCTTCGCGCACGGCGTGCGAGTTGCCGAAGAACGCGTCCAGGAGCACCATTTCGCCTCCAGGCAGTTGCGCCCACTTGTCGGCGACGGCGCGGCTGATCACCGACTCGTCGAGCTCCAACTCCTCCGCGAGCGTCTGCCGCGTCAGGGGGCGCAGGAAGGCGCGGTTCGCGGTCTCCAGGTAGCCCTGCTGCACGTGCGCGAGCGTGTGCGCGATCAATCGCAGGGTGCGACCCCGGCGCGATAGCCCGTTCATAAACGTCTGCGCACGCTCGACGTGTTCGCGGATGTAGCGGCGCAGGGATTCGTCGGACCCTTTGTCGTTGCGATCCGCTAGTTTGCGCCACATCGGCGAGATCGTCAGGGCGTCCTCGTAGTCGCGGGTAAGCTCCACGCTGAAACCGGCCTCGGTGCGCTGGTAGATGATGTCGGGCCGCACCGAGGAAGTCGCCTCGGTGGTGCTATTTTTGCCGGGCGAGGCCGGGCGGAATGCCGCGCCGGGGTAGGGAGTCAGGGCGTGGCGCAGGTAGCGCAGGGCGACGCGCACGTCGGCCACCGGTGCCCGGAGTCGGGACGCGATGCGCTCCTCGCGGTGCGCGACCAGATCCTCCCAGCAGATTTGCATGATCCGCTTCGCGAGGGGTGGTGCTTCGTCGCCCTGGTCTAGATACTCGATCTGGAGGCGCAGACACTCGCGCACGTCGCGCGCCCCGACCCCGCACGGTTCCATGCTCTGCAAGGCGCGGATGGCTTCCTCCACGGTAGACGGGGACGCGCGGAACTTCTCGGCGACCTCCGCGAGATCCGCCGTCAGGTAGCCACGCTCGTCGACCCATTCAATCAGATACCGGGTGACGTCGGCGATGGCATCGTCCGCCACCTGCCCCACCTGATCGCGGAGATGGTCTCGTAGCGACCGCGACATGGCGATCCGCTCCAGCGGGTCCTCGTCCCAGCGGTCGCTAGACTGCGGCTGGTTGATGGACGGGCCGCGCTCGATGGGGGCTGCCTCACTCCCCTTCGGGCCGCCAGCGGCGGCGGCGAGCGAAACCCCGCGCGACTCCGAATCGCCCGCGCCGGACACGCCGCCCTGCCCCCAGACCGTCGCCCCGTCCCGGGTCTCGAGCGCGGGGTTGTCCGCGAGCTCGCGGTCAACCGCCGCCTCAAGCTCGCCCGTGGTCCAGGCGAGGATTTCACTAGCGAGGATCTGGCGGGGATCTATGCGTTGTGCTTGTTGTTGCCGATTTTCGACAGAGTGCGTAAGTCGCATGGTAGACATATCACCCATTTGATTATTGTTGGCATACCGCCCCCCCGTTCTCAGGGTATCCCCCCGCCCGGCAACTTCCACTATTGCCCCACGCGGGGCGAGGGGACCTGCGCCTACCCGATGACCGCGACCCCCTCGATCTCCACCGCCGCGCCGAGCGGTAGAGCGGCGACCTGAAACGTGGAACGCGCCGGGCGCGGGTCGCCCGTGAAATGAGCCGCGTAAACGGCGTTCAGCGCGGCGAACTGGCTCAAGTCGGCCAGAAACACGGTGGTCTTCACCACGTCGCCGAGGGTCCCCCCCGCCGCCTCGCACAACCGTCGCATCCCCGTGATCGCGCCCTCCACCTGCCGCCCGAAATCCTCGAACGGCTTGCCCGTCGCCGGATCAATCCCGAGTTGCCCAGAGATGTAGAGCGTGTTATGCGTCTTCACCGCCGGCGAGTACGGCGCGCCGCCCACCGGCGCGCCACCCTCCTTCGGGTATATCGCTTGTTTGTTCATGTTGCCTCTTTATCTGAAGTCCCGCCGCGCTTCGGGGCGAAGCGGTGTTCCGTTAGTCTACCGACCCCCCCGTATTTTCGCTAACGCTTGGCACGAACTTTGCAAGTATAGGCAGGAGTAACATACCGTCATGCCGAAACTAAAGGAATCAACTGAGGAGTCAACGCCGTGCTATTCGTCGCCGTAAATCATATGCCCGGTCTGGAGCCGCTGGTATTCGTGTTGCCCATGGCGGTCATCCTGGTGCTGGGGGGCATCCTCGGGTCTTTCTATTACCGCTATCCGTACGCGGGCGTCCCGGTCGAGATCGACCGGGATGCGGATCGGGGGGATGACAACGCCGGTGCCGCCGGGGGGAGCGCGGCGGGGCGCGACGCAGCGGGGCGGCGGGCGGGAATAACCCGAATCTTCTCTGCCGCTCACTACGACCGGGTCGTCCCCCTGATCATCGCGGTTTTGTTTTATCTGCTCGCCCTATGGCGGCTAGGCTATCCGCAAAAACAGGTCTTCGACGAGGTTCACCACGTGCGTACCGCGATGGAGTTCGTGTGGGGGATGAACCCGCATGAGTGGACGCACCCGCACCTGTCTAAGCTATTGCAGGCGGAAAGCCTAACGCTCGCCCGCGAGTATTTCGACCCGTCGGAGGGCGTCTGGTCGCCGGATGCTACCTTCTCCGCGCGCGCCGCGATCGCGTGGCGACTCCCCTCGGTGATCTTCGGGACGCTCGCGCTCCTGGGACAGTACGCCCTCGCCCGCGCTCTGTTCAAGAATAGAGCCGTGGCCACCCTCGCGATGCTATTACTCGCCGCGGACGGCGTGTTCTTCGTCCAGTCGCGGATCGCGATGACGAACATCTTCACCGTCTGCTTCATCATCTGGGCGGCGTGGGCGGCGTGGCGCTGGACGGAGGAGCAACGGCCGCGCCACCTGTTCGGCATGGGCCTATTCCTCGGCCTGGCTATCGCGACGCGCTGGTCGAGCCTCTACGCGTTCGCGCTCCTGTTCCTGTCCATCCTGGCGGACGCCGTGACCCGCTGGCAGAAGGCGGGGTGGTCGGGGCGTTACTTCCTCGGCCGCGCCGCCTTGTTCACACTCGCGCTCCTCGTGGTGCCTTGCGTGATCTACGCGGCGACATATATTCCGTTTGTTCTACAGGGCGGAGGGACTTTGGCACAGAAGTTGCTCACGTGGAATTATAACCTGCACGGCTGGGGAAAAGTCCTCTCGCAGCAGGGAGACATGTACCACTACCATAGCACCCTGGTGGCGGATCATAACTACGACTCGCCCGCGTGGTCCTGGCCGCTCATGCTACGACCGGTCTGGTACTTCTTCGATAAGAGGGGACCAGTCGGTGCCGAAATAGTGCGAGGAATATGGTGCGTCGGCAACGCGTTCATCTGGTGGGCGTTCCTGCCGACGATGGCGGCGGGCACCTGGGTGTCGGTGCGGTTCCGGCGGTCGAACCTGGCACTGGTTTGTCTGCTCGGGCTAGGGCAGTGGTTCTGCTGGCTGGCGAAGGCGCGTGGGCTGAACTTCATGCACTACCTGTTCGAGGCGATACCATTCGTCTGTATCGCGCTGGCGTATTTCCTGGTCACGCTCTGGCAACCAGGCAAGAAGAAAATAATCGGAATAAACAGGTACTTAGGCGAACTGTCCCATGATGAAAATCACGGGCAATGGCGTATAGTCGTAGCGTCGTACCTGCTGGCAGTCTTGATCTGGTTCGTGTTTTATTACCCGATGCTGACGGCGGCACCCATAACCGGTAATTATTCGGAGAGGCATTTCTGGCTGGGGCGGATCTGGATCTAGTCGGGATAAGGCGGGGCGGTAGAGGCGCGGGCCATAATACCCCGCCATAAAACTGGTGATAACACGGGCTAACTACAATGGCACGCGCGACCGACTAATACGAGAGACACACCGCCGCGCGGCGGCCGGGGGAAATAAACATGACTAACAAAAATAACCTGAAACAAAAACTGGCGGCGCGACCGGCCGGATTTTTCCTGATTGAGGTGCTGATCTCGGTCTTCATTTTGCTGTTCATGGCTCTGATGTTCGCCGCCGTCGTGCCCACGTCGCTCCGCTCCGTCAAGGAGGCAAACTACTACCGCCTCGCGGGCGTGATCGCGCAACGCAAGATAGACCAGTTGATGGACCCGAGCATCCGGTACGCCAACCTGAACGTGACGACGCTGACGACCAAAGGGGTGCTGAGCACTGCCGGATCGTCCGCCGATCCGTGCGAGTGGTTTGACCCAAACCCCATCGCGACAGGGACGGGACCCAACGCCGGAGTCGCCGCTGGTAAGACTTATCAGCTCACAGGCTATTTCACCAAACAGGATGGTCTCCGAAAGTACCAGTTAAACGGGAGTCCGGCGTGCCAGCCCCAAGTGACGCTCAACTCTTTCCCCGGAGACACGGACGTCACTGGAAGGATGGACATCAGCGGATGGCAGGACAATACTGTGGGAGGCACCAATTCGCCGCTGTTGCAGGTCACGATCACGATCACCTGGCGGACCCCAGGACAGCCGCTGAGCACCTACAGGCTCACCTCGCTGGTTCCGAAGACGGATGTTTTTTAGCCGACTCATCGCCGACTCGCACGCACTAGCTAAGCCAAGGAAATTGAACAATGAGTAAAGACACACAGATGAATGACCCGGACGCGCCGGGTACGGATGCTCCCACGCTTCGCCCCCGGCGCGGCTTCACTATGATCGAAATGATGATCGCCGTGTTCCTGATGAGCCTCGTCTTCATCGCCACGATGTTGCTTTTCGAGCAGTCGTCGGCGGGCATCCTACGCGTGCGCGCCGGTGCGGGTGCCACCCGGAGCGCGTCGGTATCCTACACGAAAATCGCCTCCTTGCTCTCCGAAGCGACGAATGTAGTCCTGCCGGGCGAAGTAGGCTGGGATTTCGGGTCACCCTCGAACTTTATGAACACAGCGGATGGCAAAACCGTCTACACAGGAATCGTCATCATTCCTCCCGGTACACAGATCGGTTCCAATACCGTCACCGGAGTCGCCGTGAGCGACTCCTACGCCGTCAGTAATGTGAACGATCGGGGAACCCCCGCCACTTATTTCTACCTCGTTTACCGCGCCGACCCGCCCGTGGACGCGAGCACCAAAATGACTCCGAACGCGAACCCGAACGGCAGCTACCTGGTGATGAAGGACTCGCGTACACCGTTGGCCGATGCCACTATTCTGATGCGGGACGTCGCCACGCACCCCGGTTCTATATCGTTCGCGAGGCAAGGGACAGATAAAACGGTAAGCCTGAAGATCGTCGCGGGCGAATATTCCTACTTGCTCGGCGACCAGAGCAGTGACACGCTAAATGGCAGCCGCAAAGTGTCCGATTTGCAGGGAGGTAGCGTCCAAATGCGCAACTTCCAGACGAATACGTCGGCACCGCTCCCACCGGGATCCGGGGGACTGCCAGGGTTCCGACCCAATGTCACCAACTCTCCGGCACCAACGCCGTCACCGACGCCCGTTCCGGCGTCGCCGACGCCGACGCCGACGCCCGCGCCGCCGACGCCGACGCCCGCGCCGCCGACGCCGACGCCGACGCCGACACCGACGCCCACGCCCACGCCCAAACCCACGCCCACACCTGTGCCAACACCGACGCCCAAGCCGACGCCCACACCTGTGCCGACGCCAACGCCCGTGCCGACACCCACGCCGACCGCGACGCCCAAACCCACGCCGACGCCCATGCCAACACCGACGCCCAAACCCACGCCGGTGCCGACACCAACGCCGCTCCAACTCGGCTAGACAGAACCCGGATCGGAAAGGAAATTGCAGATGAATCAAACTAACCCAGTCGCATCCAAGGCCGAGATCGAGACGCCGCGCTCATGCGTGCGCCGCGCCCGGAGCCAACACGCCATGGCACTCGTCGCCGTGATGCTCGTTCTAATGCTCCTGCTAGCCGGCAGCCTGATAGGCTTCGTACGCGTGAGTGGCAAATCGGACGGCAACCTCGCCGCCACCTCCGGCAACACCATGAAGATGTCGCAACAGCATCTCGATGTCATGCGGGCGGAGAACCTCGCGGACACTGGCGTGCGCGCCGCCGTACAATGGGTGACCGATCTATCAGGCCCGCCCATTCAGACGGCGGCGTTCACCCCTCTCGAAGTGACTCCCGGCCAGTTCTATCAGGGGAGCGGTCCGTCCGACAGCGGCAAGTGGACCACCGTCAATTTCCCCTCCCCAGGGGATTCCACACAGGGACAGTACAAGGTACGATTCTACCCGCACTCCGACAACGCGGTGGCGGCACAACGCTCCTACATGATCGAGTCGGTCGGCGTGTTCAACGGGCAGACACGGATAGTGCGGATGGACATCCGCCAGAAGAACTTCGCGCAGTACGCCTACTTCACCGATAACCTGGGACCCGGCATATACGTGGCGGGCCACACATTCTTTAACGGCCCCGTACACATCAATAACTCGAACCACGCCAACCTGGATGTGATCTGGGACAGCACTTCGAACCCCAGCACAAGCCGACTGTTTCAGTGGGACGGTGACAACACGTTCACGATGTGGAGTAATACTAATGCCAACAATAACACGGTGAAATGGCACAAAGACGCCTACGCGAGCAACGCGGCACCGACATCGGACGCTGACTGGAAGCAGATACTGACGCCGAATAGCACCTCGGGCGTGCCGCGCAAAGGTCCCGTCATGGTCAACGATAGGGTCACGATGCCGACCACCTCGCACGACCAGCGCGACGCCGCGCTCGGCGGCATCCTGGAGACCAGCTACCCCAGTGATGGCGTTTACATCCCCTCCTCAAGCGGACCGAACGCTAGCGCGGGGGTTCCAGTCGGCGGCATATATATACGAGGTCAGGTGAACAGTATGGTACTGGAAGTGGCAGGGAGCGGTAACCGGGATCAGATAATAAACGTCTACCAGGGTGGTGGGGGTACCGGCGCACCTAACACAAAGTATGTGGTACGCGTCAATGCTGATGGGATGACTTCGCTCAATCGTTATAGCCATGTGAACGGCCAGCCCGCCAACACATTCTCCTCCACCGTCGACGCGGGCTACCCCAAATCTTACACGGGCTCGCCTAACGGGATGGTGTACTCCTACGACGACATCGGGGATTGGGGCTCGCAATCGGGCGGGGTATCGGGGACGATAGCAAACAGCGACCCGGTCGTGCCCGGCGCACCGTCCGCGCTACGAAAGATGACGTTGTGTACCCGCGTCGAGGGAACTCCTTGGAGTGGGAACCAGAAGACGATCCACATAGATGGCAACATCCTGTATGCGAACGCGGACATCAACGCCACCGCCGCCCCGGTAGACTCCGGCGTACTCGGGATGGTCGCTGGTTATATCCATGTGGTCGAAAAGGCGCGGGTCATCGAGCCGACTGTGACCGGTTTCGCGAGCCGCCAATTGATCCCCGACCCGAACAATGCAGCGAATACAATACATGAAGGCGAGTACAAGGACGGTGCTACAATCGGTAACCTGTCTATACACAGTACGCTGATGGCATACAACACAATCAACGTGAACAACTTTACCGGTAGACCGCCGGGCGACTTCCACATGCTCGGTGGTTACATCGCGCAGGTGGGAACGCAGTTTGGGCAGACGGTGGGAGGGACGGGAATCGACGCCCTGAATATGCTGACAGGGTATCAGCGCATCCTCAACTATGATAAGCGGGTCGCCAATCAGCCGCCGCCGTTCTTCCCCGGTACCGGGCAGGCGTACGAAATGATTTCGTACCAGCGAGTGCAGACGACGTTACAGCCATAAGCTCGCCCGGATGACCGCGTCGGTGACGGGTCCGATATGGATGTTGGCGTGCTTCAAATAAAGTGCGATCCCGTGCGCCACCTCCTCCGGGGGGTGGCGCGTCTTTTTCTTTCGGCGTTCATCTTGACAAACGGCGTCCGGCGTGCTATAACAAGCGTCGTCGGCTGGTTCGTCGCCGCGGGCGAGTGGTGAAATTGGCAGACACGCTAGACTTAGGATCTAGTGCCTTACGGCGTAGGGGTTCAAGTCCCCTCTTGCCCACTGCCGGACATCCGGCGGTATCGCGGTGTGGTTACGCGGGAATAGCTCAGTGGTAGAGCACTTCCTTGCCAAGGAAGGGGTCGCGAGTTCGAATCTCGTTTCCCGCTCTGAAGAACAAAAATCAGGACACCGGTCGCCAAGCCAACGCGCGGCGTTACGGTGTCCTTTTTTTGTGTCCGGTCATCAGGCGTGGCCCGCTTCAAAGCGAAAATTCAACGCAGCAGAAAGTTTTTCACCCCTATGCAGGTGGCTACCGAGCAGATCAACCCTTGTAAAATCGCGCTGACCGTGACCGTGGAGACGGAAGTCGTTTCCGCCGCCAAGGAAAAAGCGTACGCGAAGTTCGCGCGAACCGTTCAGATTCCCGGCTTCCGGAAGGGCAAAGTCCCCCTGGCGATGGCGCGGAACTATATTGACCCCGCCCGCGTCGCGCAGGAAGCCGCCGAACAACTCTCCGAGCCGAACTACAAACTGGCTGTCGCCGAAACCGGCGTCGAGCCGTTCGCGCAAGCCGAACTCGAATACGTCTCTATGGAGCCGGAAGGTCCCTTCGTCTTCCGCGCCTACGTCCCCCTGCGCCCCGTGGTCACGCTCGGGCCGTACAAGGCACTCGCACTCGAGAAGCGCCGTCTCCTGGTTTCCGAGAAGGACGTGGACGATCAGATCGAGGAGTTGCGCGCCCGCTACGCCGAGTACCCCGAAGTCACGGATCGTGGCGCGCAGTCGGGTGACGTCGCGCTCGCCGACCTGATGGCGTTCGTGGAAGGCCAGGAGTCGCCGGACATGGCACTCCCGCGCACCACGGTGATAGAAATCGGCAAGAATATCGCCGACTTCGACAACGGCCTGACCGGGATGACGGTCGGCGAAACCAAGACCATTGACGCCCTATATCCCGAGGATTTTGCGGACGAGGAGATGCGCGGCAAACGCGCGACGTTCACCGTCACGGTCAAGGAACTGCGCGAGAAGCACCTCCCTGAACTAAACGAGGAGTTCGTGACCAAGGTTCACCCGTCCGCTAAAGATGCCGCCGAACTCAAAACCGCGCTGACCGAAGCCCTAGACAAAGCCGCCGAGCAGATGGCGGACAGTGAACTTGAGTTCCGCCTCGTCGGTGCTATCGCTCGCAACTCGCAGATCAATTTCCCGGAAGTATTGCTCCGCGCCGAAATGCAGGTGGACGCTCAGCAACTCGACGAGCAGCTCAAGAAGAGCAACCTGAGCGTGGATCAGTACCTGCAACAAACCGGCAAGACGCGCGACCAGATCGGGCAGGAGATGGCACTCGCCGCCGCGCAACGCATCCGCAACTCGCTGGTGCTCGCCGAGGTCGCCCGCGCCGAGGGTATAACGGTCGAGGATGCCGACGTTGATGCGCGCATCGCCGAAGAGGCGGAACGGCGCAAAACATCCATTGCCGCCATGCGCGCCTTTATCGAGAAGAACGACCGGATGACGCAGTTTAAGGATCAGGCACTCACCCGCAAGATCCTGAGCTATCTGAAAGAAGTCTCAATTCTCACGGAGCGTACTCTGACGGGTGAGGAAGCCGAGGCACTCGAAGCCGAGGAAGAGGCGGAAGCCCGCGCCGACCAGGAGAACGCGGCGGCGGCGGCGGGCCTTTCGGTGGCTCAGGCGGGTGAAGCGGCGGTCGAGGCGGCGGATAACGAGGGTATGGAACTGTCCGCCGCCGCCGAACCGCTCGCCCTGGAATCGGCGGCTCCGAAGCGGCGCAGCCGCAAAGCCGACATCGCTGACGCCGCCGCGGGAGAAGAGGCCGTCGCGGAAGAGCCGACCGGCGCACCGAACGACGCCGGCGCGTAGGAAACTAAGGGTAGTGCCAGGATCGAAAGGACGCGGCGACGCGTCCTTTTGTCGTATAATAGGCGCAGAACGGGTTAGGAGCGAAAAATGGCAATGGTTCCGATGGTGGTTGAGCAGTCGGCGCGCGGCGAGCGAGCATATGATATATTCTCGCGGCTACTCAAAGACCGGATTATTTTTTTGGGCGAGGCGGTGGACGATCACATAGCGAACTTGATCGTCGCCGAACTGCTGTTCCTGGAAAAGGACGACCCCGACCGGGACATTGATATGTACATCAACTCACCGGGCGGCTCCGTCTACGCGGGCCTGGCGATCTACGACACGATGCAGACGATCAAGTGCGACGTTTCCACGATCTGCGTCGGCATGGCGGCTTCGATGGGCGCGGTTTTGCTTGCGGGCGGTGCAAAGGGCAAGCGCTACTCGCTTCCCCACTCACGTATTATGATCCATCAGGCGTCCTCCGGGTTCCAGGGCACCGCGCTTGACATCGAGATTCAGGCGCGCGAAGTCCTGAAATCGAACGACGAAGTGGCGAGCATTCTGCAACTCCACACTGGCCAGGACTTCGACCGTATCAAGAGCGACATCCAGCGCGACTTCTTCCTGAGCGCGGACGAGGCGGTCGCGTATGGTTTGGTGGACTCGGTGCTGTCGCGCGAGAAGCGGTAGTCCCCGTCCGGGCGCGGACACGGTGGCCCCCGCCGGATGGGGTACACTGTTTATCGTGGACGATCAGGAAAAAGAAGCGATCCGGCAACGGACCGATATTGTGGAACTGATTTCCGCCTACACGCCGCTGAAAAAGACCGGTAGCCGGTGGAAAGGGCTTTGCCCGTTTCATAACGAGCGCACCCCGTCCTTCACGGTGGATCCAGAGCGCGGGCGGTGGGTCTGCTTCGGGGCGTGCGGCACCGGCGGCGACATATTCACATTCCTGGAGAAGGCCGAGAACCTGACCTTCTTCGAGGCGGCTGAGCGGCTGGCGGCACGCGCGGGTATCACGCTTTCGCGTAAGGGGGCGACGCCTGCGGAGCGCGAGGCGTCCGACCGAACCCGTACGGAGCGAGACCGTGTCCTGAATGCGAACGCGCTCGCCGCCCGCTTTTATCAGCAAGTCCTTAAACGCGCCCCGCTCGCCTTCGAGTACGCGCACCAGAAGCGCAAACTAACACACCAGACGCTCGAAGATTTCGGCGTCGGCTTCGCCCCCGAGGAGTGGGAAGCGTTATCGCGCTATCTGGTGGCGCAAGGGGTTCATCTGGAGGACGCGGAGCGGGCAGGGCTGGTGACACGGCGCGGGGACGGCTCGGCGTACGACCGGTTCCGCGCCCGCTTGATCTTCCCCATCGTTGATGTCCAGGAGCGCGTCGTCGCGTTCGGCGGGCGCATCCTCCAACCAGCCGAGAACGCGCCCAAGTACCTCAACTCGCCGGAAACGCCGGTATTTTCTAAGTCTAAGACCCTGTACGCGCTGAACCGGGCGCGCAAAACGATCGCGGAGAAGGATCAGGCTGTTATCGTGGAGGGCTACATGGACGTCGTCGCGTGCCATCAGGCGGGCTTTACAAACGTGATCGCGACGCTCGGCACGTCCCTCACCGACGAGCATGTGCGCCTCCTCGGGCGGTACACGAAGAATGTCGTGCTGTCGTTCGACGCCGACGACGCCGGGATACGGGCGGCACTACGCTCCGCCGAACTGTTCGCGGCGGCGGGCGCGAACGGGTTCTCTCTCAAGGTGCTGAACCTACCGGATGGCGAGGACCCGGACTCGCTAGTGACGGCGGGCAACGTCGGCGCGTTCAAGCGGGCGATTGACGAGGCGACATCGGTGCCGGAGTTTCACCTGCAAGCCCTCGCCCGTAAACACGATGTCCGCAACACGAATGGGCGCGAACAGTACATGCGCGAGGCACTCGGTGTCATCGCGGAGGTGCGCTCCTCTATGGAACAGGATCGCCTGATACAGAAAATCGCTCGTTACCACCCGTCGTGGGAGCGTGGCAGTGTTCATGTCGAGGAGTCACTACGGGGAGAGTTGCGTCGCTTACGTTTTACCGGGGCGGCGGCGGACGCGGCGCAAAATCCGTCGCGCTCGGGCTACGGCCAGAGCAACGCGGGGAACGGGCAAGGGATTTCGGGCTACAACCAAAGCAACCAGCAAAGCGGTGGCTACTCCCCGAATTACACGCCGCGCCAGAACGGGGGCGGGCGCGGCACCTTCCCGAACGGCTACAACACAAAGCGCTGGAACGCGCCGATGGAGCCGCCCCCGGTGATCGCCCCCGATGCGACGGCGGACGCCAAAGCGGAGCGCACGGTGCTACGCGCCCTGTTCTCGCCGGAATGGACCGAGGTCGTCCAAGACAGGGTTCGCGCGACGCTTTTCTCCGACGCCCGTGCCGTCGCGCTGGTCGCCTCCGCGCTCCCCCAACTCAAGGGGGGCGAGACGCCAGCGGACGCTATAAACAGGGCGGCGATAGACAACCCGGATGTCGCGCGTTTCGCCGACTACCTCCTCCTCGGCGACGAGGAAGACCCACTCAGTTTGCAGGCGATTGACGACTGCCTTCTCTATCTTCTGGAGCGTCAGGGGAAGCGGCAAGCCCGCGACCTGTCGCAACGCATTGAGGAGAATAGCCTCGCGGAAAAACAAAACAAAGATGTTACGCCGCAAGAAGGAAAAGGGGGGGACTCGGAAGAAGAACTACTTCGGCAGTGGCAAAACAGGATGGAAGCCTTGAAGCGAACCCGCCCGGAGAACGCCGCGAAAGATTCCAGTCCATAAACCACCGCGAAATTGTCGTCGACGTCAGGAATATTCCCGAAAGCACCCGACGAACGGCGACTATTAGGAGTACTCGGCGCGACAACCGCAGTGCGAGAGCAAACGCAAAGTATGCAAACAGCGACGTTCAAGAGCAAGGCGGGATTCCCGCCTGCTCCCCTGACCACCCCGACCCCCTTCCCGACCCCGACGCCACCTCCGTTCGCGGAGCCGCTCGAGGACCCCATCGTTCTGTTGGAGTCCGAGGGGATCCGCGTCATTGACCGCGCCGAGGAAGAAGCCGAAGCGGACGATGACGAGGAAGAGGTCGAGGAGGATGAATATCTCTCGGCCCTGGTGCGCGGCGGACAGGTATCCCGCAGACGCACCCACCGCGCCCCAGCGGCGGATGCGCCGACGGAGCGCGTGGCGAACAACAACGACCCGCTCGCCGTGCTCGCGGAAACCATGTCCCCCCTGCGCGTCGGCGGCGACGGTCGCCCTGGCGCGGGTGTCGTGCTCGACGCGCCGCAGACCGCGCCTACCCCCGAGGAGTACTTCAGCCCCGCGCCCGTCGGTGCCGCCGGTTCGGTGGACGATTCGGTGCGCATGTGGCTCCGAGAGATCGGGAAAACGCACCTTCTCACCACCGACCAGGAGGTCCGGCTCGCCAAGCGCATCGAGCGCGGCGATGAGCACGCGAAGCGCATCCTGACGCAGGCTAATTTGCGCCTCGTCGTCTCCATTGCTAAACGCTATAGCGGGCGCGGCATGAGTTTTCCCGACCTGATTCAGGAAGGCAACATCGGACTCATTCGCGCAGTGGAAAAGTTCGACCACCGCAAAGGCTACAAGTTTTCGACCTATGCCACGTGGTGGATTCGTCAGGCGATCACCCGCGCCATCGCGGATCAGGGGCGCACGATCCGCATCCCGGTACATATGGTCGAGACGATCAACCGCCTCGTGAAGCTGTCGTCGTCGCTTCTTCAGGAACTAGGGCGTGAGCCGACTTTAGACGAACTCGCCCGCGCGATGGATACCACGGTTGAGCGGGTGTCTGAAATCATGCGTATCGCACCCGAACCGCTCTCGCTCGAAACCCCGGTCGGCGAGGAGGACGATTCGCACCTGTCCGACTTCGTGCAGGACGAGGACAGCACCGCGCTCCCCGAGATGGCGAGCCGCGCGATGCTACGCGACCGCATCGAACGCCTTCTGAATGAACTGTCCGACCGGGAGCGGGACGTGCTGAAGTTGCGGTTCGGCCTGACGCCCGAGGGTTGCCCGCATACCCTGGAAGAAGTCGGTCGCCACTTCCGCGTCACGCGCGAGCGGATCCGGCAGATCGAGGCAAAGGCGATCAAGAAGTTGCGCTGTCCGGCGGCGGTGACATATCTGCGCGAGTACGTCGATTAAAACGGTCAACGGGGCGCGTGTACCTCGCCCCCTGATCGCGACACGGACGCCACCGCGGCGCAACGTGCTAGAAACGCGCCCGGCGAGTCGCCGGGGAACCGGTCGCGCTCCGCGTCCAATTCCGCGAGACGCGCCTTGCGTAACGTGTCCATAGCGGCTAGGCGTTCTAGAGTCTCCCGCACCTCTCGGACCGGGTTAGAAGAGCGTACGAACCGCCCGCGCTCGCGATTGACTGTTTCCTCCAGCCAGTCGCGCAGGATCATCGCCTGCTCCGGGTCGGTGCCGGATGGCAGGAAGCCATGCCGTTGCCACAAATGTGCCGCCGTTTCGATCCCCCGCGCCCTGAGCGTGCGTATGGCGTTCGCGGACACACCCGCGTCGGCGATGGCGCGGGAAAGGGGGCACTGGGAAAGCGCATTTCGCAAGTAGGCTTCCTCCTCCCCCGCCGTCGGTTCAGGCACCACTGTCGCCTCCAGCCGTTTCCGCAATCGCGATAGTCGCGCCACCCGCTCCTTACCCGCGCGCGCCGCCTCGCGTAGTTTCCCTACTTCAAGTTCCAGTGCGTCCCGTTGCCGCTTCACGCCCCACCCCAGATATAGAAATGCCAAATGCCACGCTACCAGTATGAAGAGGAGGTAGGCGAGGAAGGGCCACTTAGGGCCTCCCGCGCCCCACGCCATAACCGCAACCGCAACAACGGTCGGCGGCGCGAACAGAAGGTAGCCGCGCGTCAACCGCAGATGGACCGCCTCCTGACGCGCGAACGCCGCAGTGCGAAGCGGCGCGAGGTAGGAAACGCCTCGGGTTTGTTCCTCATCGCAGGTCGGCGTGACGCGTGACGGGTAGCGGGTCATCTTGCGCGGGGCGGGCGGGGCGGCGGAGGCAGTCCCCGCCGTCGCCCGCACCGTCGGCTCGGGGGCGGCGCACAGGGTGCGCAATTCATGGATCGCGTGCGCGAGGTCGGGGTCGTGGTCGGCATGGGCGAGCGCGTCCGC
>JAYUUO010000021.1:0-18623 GCA_043754515.1 Armatimonadota bacterium | reverse complement strand
AGACAGGGCGGCGATGAGAAGGACGCTCTTTTTGACCAGAGATTGGCGAATCGTTTGAAAAGACATGGTTTGAACCTTTCGAGATAGTCAGTTATCGGCGGATTTACAAGGCAATTTAGCCGTGCAACCACCATCTGCCGCAGTATAGTTAACGGCAGCGTAGACAGGTATCACAAGACGCGGCTCCGTTACATCACCCGTGGACAATGTTACGTTCGCGTGTATCAGTCGTTTCCCCCCTTTCCCAGACCAGCGCACATTCAAGGCCGCAGTGTTTGGCCCATCGGCGTTGATTTTGCCTGTAAAACTGGGTGGCAAAGAGATTAAGCGCAACCCACTGACGGATGGGCCAGTGATGCGCACTGCGCCTTGTTTCTCTGCTCCGAAAGGCACCAAGCCGAAGTTTAAAGTATCCGGTACGAGTTTATACTTCCCAGCGGATGTCCACGACACTGGAATGGTTACTTGTGGTAACCCCGGATGATTTATCCCGATGACCACGTCCTCTTGGTGCGTTCCCGCAGTCGCCTGTAGCGTCGTCGTGAACCTGACCCGGACAGATTCCGGTGACAACTCCTGTAACACAACTTTGATGGAATCCGGTGTTGATACCACGGTCAGCCGCAATGGCTCCCCATCAAGACGCTTCATGGTTATTTCTCCCGCGCCATTTGCCAGGGAAACGAATGGCGAATTCAACTCGATATCGCGTTCAACATTACCAGCCACAGGAACTGAGACCGGATGATCTCGGTGTCCTGAAAAGTACACGCTCACCGATTGGTTTATCTTGCCACGTCGGTCGTGCGAGTCATAGTGGACGACAAATTTCCCCTGACCGAGCGGTGAGATAACCTTCGGCCCCTCCGTTGTTGTACAACCGCATGAGGAAACGATCCGATCTGCTTGCAAAGGAGCGTCACCCCTGTTAGTCAAATACACTGTTTCCTCGCCGACGACACCTTCAACCAGCCTGTTGAACCAGATCGACTTCGGATACACAGTGATGGGAACGTCTTGCGCATGCGTCACAAGCCGGTAGGCCACCCGAGCCGCGACGGTACCGACAGAGATACACGCGATCACTATAACGAGAGATATGAGGTTGGAGTTAATTTTCTGATTCATCCAGTGTTCCCTGTTGGTACGCAGTCGCGGAGTAGCAATCCACCGCAATCCCTCACTTTATAAGTTCAGCCAGTCGCGTAAATAGGACACAGAAGTCGGAAGATTTTTGACTTATTTTTCCTCCCAGTCACGAAGCCTGACTCTCAGAGTGATCTGGGCGCGGTACGAGGATTTCCGAACGGCGGCTTCACCCACGTTATGCCGCGCGGCGATCTCCGAAATCGGCTCATCGTTAAGAACGCGCCCGACTAGAGCGTCCTGTTGGAGTGACGGAAGATTTTTTACCGCTTCGGCAACCGCCCCCCACAGGGCTCGCTGTTCGACGGTCCTATCACATTGCTGAACCGATGAAGCGCATGAAACGTCCGAAAGATTGGCATCCGCATTGAGGCAAGTCACTTCGCGCTGGATGTGGGCGCGTAAGCGGCTGATTTGGCAACGCAGAAACAAGGGTAGCAGGTACCGTGGATCGGCGTCTTGGTCGGGGGCATTCGTGTTCCCGTCGTTCCCCCAGCCCGTTCCACGTCGCAGGAAGCAGAGGACGAAGAGTGAAGCTACGTCGTCGGAGTCAGAGGGCGACAAGCCATCCCGTAAAGCACCATCATGTGCTACTCGCCGCGCCTGCGTCAAGACAACATCCCATTGTCGCTGGTGACGTGCCCGATCATGCCCCTTTTGAGCCCTGCAGCGCGGGGCGCACGATACCACTACTTCTTCGTTGCCGAAGGGCCCTTGCGAGCGTGGCTCATCGTCTCTCATCACTTACCTACCTCCTAAGTTTCCCATATAACAGAACGGTGCTTATGAAGCAACGCGAGATAAAGACCAAGAGCTTCTGGGATTGATCACGATCGTTAAGCTAACTTTAAGAGTAAGTGGGTACGTCCTCGTACACAAATGGTTGAAAGGCACAGTGCCAATTACGCGAAGCCACGAGATGCGGTTCCCGCGAGCTCGCTATGTGCAAGCGGAAAAGTAGTAGAGTGTGCGCCCAAGAATTTCGGCGGTAGAATCGTGATGGCCAACCGGTCACAGCGCAATGGTCCGACGTAGACTATAGCAAGTCGAGCCAACACCGTCTTTATACCGGGCATCTAGGCACTTTAGAAAAGAGACTAAGCATCGCATCATGCGCCGCCAAGATATTATCCGTGTCGCCGCCTTCTCATCCCTCTCTTGCGCCGTCGCCCTCGCGCTGGCCGCGACAACCAGCGCGGACGACCTGCCCGCGAGTGACCCCGCCGTCCGAAACATCGTCGGCGGCATTGACCGCGCCCGCCTCGAAGCCACCGTACGCGGGCTCGCGGCGTTACCGACTCGCCACACGCTGTCCGGGGCGATCGGAGCGGACGCCGCCGCTTCCTGGCTCGAAGCCCGGTTTTCAGAAGTCGCGACCGCGAGCGGCGGGCGACTCCAGGTTGAGAAACAGACCTGGATCGAACCGGCCGGTACCCGTATCGCCGCGCCCGCCGAACTGACCAACGTGATCGCGACGCTCCCTGGCACCGCGACCCCCGAGCGCGTGATCGTGATCAGTGGGCACTACGACTCGCGCGTGACGGACGTGATGAACGCGACCGGGGTCGCGCCCGGCGCGAACGACGACGCTTCCGGAGTCGCGGTGGTGCTGGAAGTGGCGCACGCGATGGCGGCCAGCAACGTCCGGTTTCCCGCCACCGTGGTGTTCGCCGCCGTGACGGGCGAGGAGCAGGGCTTGTATGGCTCGGCGCATCTGGCGAAGTCACTCAAAGCGGAGGGCAAGACGGTTATCGCCATGTTCACGAACGACATCGTCGGCAACTCACGCGGCGAAGACGGGAAGCGCGACGACAAACATGTACGCGTCTTCTCGGCGGGCTACGACCCGGCGGTGGACGGCGCGGCTCTGGCGCGGCAACGCGCCGTCGGCACCGACGCCGACTCGCCCGCCCGCCTCCTCGCCCGCGCGACCCGCGACGCCGCGAGCCGTTACACACGCGGCTTCGGCGTGGACCTGGTATTTCGCAACGACCGCTACGGGCGCGGGGGCGACCACTCGTCGTTCCTCGCGAACGGTTACCCGTCCGCAGTCCGCGTGACCGAACCGAACGAGGACTGGCGGCACCAGCACCAGGACGTCCGCGTTGAGAACGGCACGCGCTACGGCGACCTGCCGGAGTTCGTAGACTACGGGTACCTGCGTGATGTGGCGCGTGTGAACGCCGCCGTCGTCGCCGATCTCGCGTCCGCGCCCGCGTCGCCCGCAGGCGTGCAACTCACCGGCGACCTGTCCTCCCGAACAACGCTTACGTGGGGTGCCGCCGCGCCGGGCGAGCCGGTCGTCGGGTACGAACTACTGATCCGCCGAACCACCGCCGCCGATTGGGAGCGCACGCTACGGCTACCCGCAAACACAACACGCACCAAGATCTCGTTCAGTAAGGACGACTACCTGTTCGCGGTTCGCGCGGTCGGCAAGACGGGAGCGCGGAGCCTGCCGACGGTGCCGGTCGCCGCGCGTTGAGCAACGCGCGGCGGGCGCGGCGACCGTCCGATCTAAGGCGGTGATACGGGGCGCGCGAACCGCTTCATCCCGGCGACGAACCGCTGGCCGTCTACGCGTCGCATCGGGGATTTGCGGAACGCCTCGCGCCACCGATACAGGCTCATCATGTGCCAATTCATGTCGAGGTGAACAGCGAGCGGTGCCATCCAACTCGTGCGTGTCGTGGCGATTCCGAGACGCTCCATGAGATGGATCACCTGCGGCGTGCGGCTTAGCGTGAAAACATGCCGCCCGCGCGTTTGCGCGTCCGCGAACGCCTCCGTGAAGAGCGTGGTGCTGATCCCGCGCCCGCGAAACGCCGGTAGCACGTAGAGTAGCGCGATGTCGGTCCAGTTCCAGAGCAGATCTTTGCTAAGACACGCACCGGCGAACGTCGCCCCGCTTACATCATCCGAGGCGTCATCCACGACGGCGACGAAGCCGCTCCCGAACGCGAGCAGTTCGCGGGGCGTGTAGCCGAGGATGTTGGGCGTCGTTTTAAGTTCGTGATGAAGACGATCGGCTTCCGCGCTCGTCAGTGGTCGGCGTTCCAGGCGGATCTTCCCCCGCGCGGGGATGTCGGACTGGTCAGGTTGATTCATAAAACGTGTAAGCCTGATGCTCAGCGTAAGGCGCGGGACATGGCTTCCTTGGCGCGCTGTTTGTCGCTGGTGTAAACGCGCACTTCCTGCAAAAACGCGATGCCGCGTATCTTCGCCAGCAGGCACGTCTCGCTCTCGTCCGAGTACTTGACCGAGACGGGGCCGTTGGGCAACTTCTTGATGATACCAAGCGATACCTTCGTTACACAGTCGAGCTTCTCGGCGGCGAGGGCGGGTTCGCGCGCCGCGTCTATCACGGTCGTATGTCCCGCAGTGAACTTCCCGCCCTGAAGATGGTTGCCGCTCGTCGCCATACCCGCTACCCCAGCGACTCGTGTTCCGAGACCGCCCGTTCCCAGACTGTAATCGCCGCGTCCACGCCCGCGCGGAGGCGCGTGTGCTCGGCGGCGAGCGCGACGATGTCGGCTTTCGGATCACCCGATGACAGCGAGGCCTCGACCACCGCGAGTTTCGATTCCGCGCCCTGCACCGCCCGCTCCGCTTTCTCGACCGCTTCCTGGGCGCGGGCGCGTGCCTTGTTCTGCTCGCGGGAGTTGCCCCGTTGCACGGGCGCAACCGACGCGGACGGCGCGGCGATCTCCATCTTCGGACGGGGCACGGACGCGGCGCGTTGCGCGACGGGCACCGACTGCGCCTCGCGCCACGCCGCGTAGTTTCCCTCGACGAAGAGCGATTTGCCGTCGCCGAGGAACCCGAGCGTCTTGGTCGTCACCGCGTTGAGTAGGTATCGGTCGTGGCTAATCAGCATCAGCGTGCCCTGGTACCCGGTCAACATCTCGGTCAGGTTTTCGCACGACTCGATGTCGAGGTGGTTCGTCGGCTCATCCAGGATCAGCAGGTTGCACGGGCGCAGGAGCAGACGCGACAGGGCGAGTTTGTTTTTCTCGCCCCCGGACAGCATCGCCACCCGCTTCTTCACATCATCGCCGGTGAAAAGGAACCGCGCCAGGTGGTTGCGCGCCTCGGTCTCGGTGAAGCCGATCGCCTCTTCGAGCAAACACTCCAGCACCGTCATATTGGTATCAAGGTCGTCGGTCGCGTGCTGCGAGAAGTAAGCCACCTTGACGTTGTTGCCGAACGACACCTCGCCCGTGGTCGGCGTCTCCGCCCCAAGCAGGATCTTGACCAGCGTCGTTTTTCCCGTGCCGTTCGGGCCGACAAGCCCGATCCGGTCGTCGCGCTCCACGGCGGCGTTCAGGTGGCGGAACAGCGTGCGGGTCCCGTACGTCTTGGAAACATCGGTCAGACGCACCACCTCGCGCCCGATGCGCCCGGCACCGGCGGCGTCAATGCGCGCCTTGACCCGCGTCGTATCGGTGCGAACGGCCTCGACCTTGTCCATCCGCTCGATCCGGCCGATCGTCTTCAGGCGGATGTTGCTCGCGTTCGCGTCCGCGCCCATGTTGCGCTTGATCAGCCCTTTTAGCCGCTCGATTTCGGCCTGCTGGTTCTCGTACATCGCCTGTTGCACCGCTATGCGCTCTTCCTTCTGGCGGCGGTAGTGCGAGTAGTTGCCCTTGTAGATCGTCAGCCTCTGGAACTCCAGTTCGGCGGTCGTGTCGGTCACGGCGTCGAGGAAGTAGCGGTCATGGCTCACGAGAAGCACCGCGCCGGGATACTCCTTGACGAACTGCTCCAGCCACTCGGTCGCGGCGATGTCCAAATGGTTCGTCGGCTCATCGAGGACGAGCAGGTCGGGGCGCGTCAGCACCAGTTTTGCCAGCGCGAGCCGCGTCTGCTCCCCGCCGGAGCACGCGCCGACGCGCTTGCCCAGCGTCTCCGGGCCGAACCCGAGGCGGAGCAGAACCGCGTCGCGCTCGTCCTCTATCGCGTAGCCGCCGCGCGCCTCGAACTCGTCGTGCGCCGCGGTGTAGTTCTCCATCGCCCGCTCCATCGCGGCATCATTCTTGGCGTCGCTCATCGCGTGTTCGGCGTCGGTAATCCGCGCCTGTATCGCCCGCATCGGGGCGAGCGCGGAGTCAATCTCCTCGCCGATGGTGTGTTCGGGGTAGACGGGTGCTTCCTGCCGCAGGTAGCCGAGGTGCCGCCCGGTCGCGAGCGCGACGCGGGCCGGGAGTGGGATGTTATTCACGACGGACGGGTCGGGCGTCTCCTGCCCGAGGATGATCTTCAGGAGCGTGGTTTTGCCGCCCCCGTTGCGCCCGATCAGCCCCATCTTCTGTCCGGCGGCGAGCGTGAAGTTGACCTCGCTGAACAGTTGCTCGGACCCGAAACTTTTGGCGACGTTGGAAACGGTTAGTATGCTCATAGATTTCTCCAGTATTCCCGAGCAACGTCGCCCCTTCTATTATCACGCGGTATAGACCGGTTGGCAAACGGATGTCGCATTTTGTTCGCGTTGCGCGCTATCCGATCCAGCGGTCCGCGTCTCTTTCTTCTTTCCACTCGATTTTGAAGTCGGTACCGTTCCAGACCGCGTATGCTGAGTCCAGGCGCATCGTGTGATTCTGGTTGCCAAACGTACCCACCAAATCCTCGATCAAATCCATCAGGAAGACGCGCTCGCCGTTCATTAAGCCATCCGGCAATAAATAGGCCGCGACCCGGTGTTCGATGGCATACGGATAGAAAGTGTAGGGCTTGATAACTTCCCTCCACGGCGGGACGAGACGAACACGCGCCCTGTGGTCTCCTAGCACCTGGATCTCACCCGTCGTCTCGTTCTGGGCGATTGCCACCCATGTCGTCAACTTCGGAGACGGCTCTACCTTCTTCACGAGGGGCCAGAATCCGTTCTTGACCCCTTCGTTAATAGCTAAAAGCCCACGCGCCGTGTGGATACGCCGGAACGGGCACGGGTCGGGCAGTTCTCGCGTTCGGAAGCCTTCGACGCGCACGTTCGCGGCGTTTGAAGCCAGATATACGCAGGACTTCGGCGATACGCGGAGCAACGCGACGACCTCGTCATCACTTTTGTCCGCTAGATTCACGACGGACTTGCGGCATGATCCGCAATGTCGCGTCCGGCCATCGCCGACTATCATCACCAAATCATCCCATTTCTTATGAAGGGGGCAATCCAGTTTCTTGAGTAGTTCCCCGTCGTTCGTGCGTAGTTCGCGGGTGTTGCGGTTGTAAATCAATGGTTCTTTCCATCTCATGGTTCTGGGAACGGGGTTTCCCACCCTCAGCCGATACTACTTCCCCTTCTTCGCGAGCGCGGCTTCGATCGCCCCCGTCACCTCCGGTGACAGCGGCTCCTTACCCGAGTCGAACCGCGCGATCACCCGTCCCTTATCATCCACCAGAAACTTCGTGAAGTTCCACCCGATCGGCCCCGCGAACTTCGGGTCGGTATCCTTCCCCGTGAGGAACCGATACAGCGGAGCTTGCTTGCTACCCGGTGCGACGGTTATCTTCGAGAACATAGGGAACGTGACGTTGAAACGCGCGGTGCAGAACTGCTTGATCTGCGCGTCACTGCCCGGCTCCTGTCCCCCGAAATCGTTCGCGGGGAAGCCGAGGATGTGAAAACCCTTTGCTTTGTAGCGGTTGTAGAGCGTTTCGAGACCCGCATATTGAGGCGTAAAGCCGCACTGCGACGCCGTGTTGACGATCAGGGTCACGTTCCCTTTGTAGCGCGACAGCGGGACCGACTTGCCGTCAATATTTGTCACGGAAAGATCGAGCGGGCTTTTGACCGGTGCGGCGCGGGCGGCGGTTGTTAGCGAAAGCAGGGCGGCGAGTGCGAACGCGGCGGGCGCGTAATGAGCAAAACGGGACATGGGGGTAATCCTCCGGCGACTATAATCTGTCTGGTTTAACGGCGCGACACGGGGCGTGGTTCCCTCGCTCACCCGAATCCGGTACAATTGTACATGACTTTGGCAGGGCGAGACACATCAACAAACCCGGAACGGCGGGTGGAAGTGGTGGACGGTTTGCGTGGGCTGGCGGTCTGTCTCGTGGTCTTGTTTCACGTCTGGCAGATCTCGTGGCTCGATTACACCGCGCTGTTGCACAGCCCCGTTGACCTGTCATTCATGCCCGGAATGGGCTTCGTCGGCGTTGACCTGTTCTTCTTCCTCAGCGCATTCTGCCTCACGCTCCCATATGCGCGACACTGGCTCGAAGGTGGACCCGCGCCGACGCTCGGACACCACTTCGGGCGGCGGGCCGCGAAGATCCTGCCGTCGTATTGGGTCGCTCTCGTTCTGCTACTACTGTTCCACGCGGACACGAGTATCCCCCCAGATAGGCTCTGGTTCCACATCGGGACCCACCTGTTATTCATACACAACCTGTTTTTCGAGTCACTAAACTCAATCGGCGGTGTGCTATGGTCACTCGCGACCGAGGTGCAGTTCTATTTTCTGTTGCCACTCCTGCTCCTCGTATTCCGGCGTCACCCTATCGCGGTGGTGTGCGTAATGCTCATCGCGGCACTCACGTGGCGGGCGGCGAGTTTCGCCCGGTATCACCACGACCACGACGAGATGTTGCTGATATGGCGTGACGCGCAACTGCCCGCCCGTCTCGACACATTCGCGGCGGGGATGGCGACGGCGTACCTGCTGATCTGGCTACGCGGTAAAGCGTGGGTGGCGCGCGTCGCGCCGCTCTTCGCGCTACTAGCGGTCGTATCGTTCGCGGCATTGCTTGCCGGGATGCGGCATGGCTACGTGATCTCGCGCTGGCAGATCTCGCTGACCGACGCCTACATGCAGGGTCGCCTCCCGATGTCTGTTATTCTGGCCCTACTGACACTCGGCTGGTGCCTCGCGCCGCGCCCGTTCGGCAAGGTGATCGCGAACCCAATACTGCTGTTCCTCTCGGCGGTTTCGTACAACCTGTACCTCTGGCATCAGATGGTCGCCCGCTTCCTGATGGCGCGGCACCTGCCGCGCTCTCATGCCGCCGATCCGCACACCGACCTTCGCTGGCAGATTGCGTACACCCTGATGTCGTGGGTGGCATCCATCGCTGTCGCGGGGTTACTGACAGTGTTGGTTGAGACGCCATTCCTGCGCGGCTTGCCGCCGTGGCTTTCGCGCGGTCGCGTACCTACGCGGGATTCCCCGTCTCCCAACGTCGGCTAGCACGCATCGGGTATTACAAGTCGCACAAGCCGGTTATGATGCTAGACACCACACCGCCATCCCTCACAATCGTCATACTACGAGTCTTATATTTTTTCCGACGGCGAGCGGAGCCACCTCCCGTCGCGCCGCGTCCGCGCTCCGCAAGCGGTTTGACTTCGCGCACGAATTTTCTGATTCATCTACATTTTTTATTGATATACATATCGTTGTGATGTAGTATGACTACATGAGAAAACATACTGGTGGTGCCAGCGGGATGGGCGAACTGCTTAAGGGCAACACTCCGACACTGATCCTCGCCGTGCTCGAAGGCGGGGCACTCCACGGCTACGCCATCGCGCGCGAGATCGAGAAGCGAAGCGCGGACACGCTCTCGCTGGGCGAGGGGTCTTTATACCTCGTGCTCCGTACCCTGGAACGCGAGAACTTCGTCACCAGCGAGTGGGAACCTCAGCCCTCCGGCCCGGCCCGCCGCGTCTACAATCTAACGACTTCCGGCAGAAGCGAGCTTCTGCGCCGCGAGCATAACTGGCGCGCGTTCGCCGACGCCGTTGACCGTGTTCTGCCCGGAAGAATACCAGATGCCTCTCTCTCTTGAGTCCAATAATGACTACGGTCAACATCGTCATCGGTTGAACCGGTACCTCGACGATGTTTCGAAGCCGCTCCCCGAAGCGGAGCGGGAGCCGTGGCGCACCGAAGCATCACAACACTTGGAGGCGATGATCCGGGCCTATGAGGAGTTAGGTTATGGCCGTTCCGAAGCGGTCACGTTGGCTATAGAACGTTTCGGCGCGGCGGAGAGTCTCGGGTTTCACCTCCGCGAAGAGGCAAACAAGGGCCATAGATGGAGCGCGTTTCGCGGAAATTTCGTGAACTTAATCACGCCCGTCTTCCTCTGCTTCACGGGGTTAGGTATCGTCTGCCTGATCTACTCCGAGACCGGAAGCGAGAGCCTGCACGCGGGCCTCATGACGGCGGGCCGAACACTCCCGTTTGTGGCACCTCTTCTCGCCGGGGGATGGATGGGCTACCGTTTGTCGCGCGGATCCTCCCTGCGGGACATGTTGATCGCGGTTTTCTGTACCCTCCCCTATTGTCTGATACCACTGATGATGTTTGTAACGGTTTCGGACTACGGCTGGGTACTTTCCCTGCCGAAGATAGTCGTCCCGCTCTTGCTCTGGCTACCACTCGCAGTGATCGGCGCGCTGGTAACGCGGGAGTTATTTCATGGCGAGCGAGCGGTGCGCGAACAGGCTTAGCGGAAGTGCTAGCGATGAGCCCCACGCGGGATCAGCTGGCACACTCTGTTGGTCGGCTCGTAAGTGTGCGAAACGATCAGAAGATGGCGACGGGGCTATGCCCCGCGTCGCCACTCTTCCCAATCAGCACGGACCGATTGCCGCATAGTCTCCGACGCCGCGCGGAGCCACCCCGCGTCACGACGCGTCCGCGCCTCAAGGTCAGAGCGCAACGCCGCGAGCTGCTCTCCGGACAGACCGCCCTGGTGGATATTCGCGGTCTCGTAGCCCATCGCGTATAGCAAATCGGTCTCACTCTTCGCCTCGGTTAAGCGGGCGAGTTCGATACGGGTACAGAACGGGGCGAGGCGACGGGTCATCCACCCGCCGTCGTGGAATGCCAGGAACGGGTCACGCGCTCTTACCGCCCCGGCAATAATAGTCTGGTACAGCGGCGGCACGTCCGCGCCCCCCGCCCAGACTACCGCCGAGGGCGCGAGCGGTTTCGCTTCACGCGCGATGCCACCGCCGTCGAAGCGCGTGACCGCGACGAGGCGGGGGCGTCCCAGACTTCCAGTGCCCGCGACGCGACGCTTGTACGAGGTGGGCATTGTGCCGGGTGGGAAGGACGCGATCAGGGCGGCCAGCGCGGCGGGCGGGATGAGCGACTTGTCCAGATCGGGGAGCGCGTTCATCTTCTGCCAGAAACGTACCGGGTCACGTAGCACACCGCTCGCTAGGGCACGCAGATCCCCGTGCTCTTCTTCGAGCACGAACGGCTCGCCGTTCTCGGACAGCCCCGCCCGGTAGCCGCTCAAGACCGCTTCAGACGCCGCGCCTTTCCCCAAACCGAAATGGTCGTCGGCCTCCGCCGCTAGTTCCGCGCTTGCGAGGAGGCGTACCAGATCATGCGTATAGGGAAGGCGCGCGGCTTCGTCGAAGTCATTCACCCCCCAGACCAGCCGCCCTTCCGCGTCTCGCCATGTCCCGAAGTTTTCGATGTGAAGGTCGCCCACCGCGAGGATGGTCGGCGCAGAGTTCGCTTCCAGACAAAGCGCGGGGAATGTCTGTGCCCAACGATAGTATGTCCCGCGAAGGAACAGGAACGGGTCTCGCGCCATCAGTTGATGCTTGAGGTCGAGGTCATCTTTCAGGAGCGGGATGTGGTTCTGAATCCACGCTTCGTAGGATGCCGTTGCTTTATAGATATTCACCGTGTCACGGCACGGCTTCCAGAACAATTTTGCCGTACACAGTTTCGCCGCCCTGTTCCTGAAGCCGGTGCGCGTCCGCCACCCGCGTCATCGGGAACGTGGCACATATCAGGGGTTTGAGCTGGCCGCGCTTGATCAGCGTCCGCAACGCTTCGAGTTTCGGCGCGGCCTCGTCCAGGTGGGCGAAGTATATCGTCAGGTTGCGCATCATGGCCGCGAACTGCGCCCCTTCCAGACCCGCCGCCGGACCGGTAACGGTAACGGCGCGCCCCCCCATCCGCGTTACCAGTAGGCTTTCCGCGAGCAGCGGACCGCCGACCGTGGTGAAGCTGACGTCAACCCCCTTGCCACCCGTCTCCGCGAGAACGACATCAGCGAACTTCTCGGTTCGGTAGTCAATCACGCGATGTGCGCCCAGCTCGCGCACGCGGGCCGCGTCATACGCGCCGCACGTGGCGAACACGAACGCCCCCGCCGCCCGCGCGATTTGCACCGCGAAAGAGCCGACTCCGCCCGCCCCGCCGTGAATCAGCACCGTCTCGCCCACACGGACCGCGGCACGCGATATCAGTGCCGCCCACGCAGTGCCGCCCGCGACCGGTACCGCCGCCGCTTCCGCGAATGAGAGGTTTGACGGCTTCCGCGCCAGGATAGAAGCGGGCGCGATGTTGAACTCGGCGTAGCCGCCCGCGTGCCCCGCGTCCGCCGGGATGGCGTAGTAGACGTCGTCCCCAACCACCCATCCGGTCACGCCCGGCCCGACCTGCCCGATAGTGCCCGCCACGTCGAAGCCGAGTACTGCGGGAAGTGCCATCGCGTGCGGCCCGAACATCCCGCGCCGCGCCCCGACATCGGCGGGATTCACGGAACTCGCCCGCACCAGCACCAGCACTTCATTTGCGCCCGGAACCGGCGTGTCCATCTCGCGCTCCTCGAACACTTCCGGCCCGCCGTTCGCCGCGATCACCATTGCTTTCATACAGTTATTTTCTTTGTCCGCCTCGCGGGGCCACATGACGATTCGCCAACCACTGGCGAAACTATACCCGGATTCACCCGCCGCGCGGCGCGGGGCCGCCCACCCCGCCCTGACCTTACCCGCCACTAACGGTATCCGTGCTGAGAAACGCCTCGCGATCAGTAGATGGCACCTTCTCGTCCGCGAGCGACTTCGGCGCGAGAAGCACGGAGTTGATCACCCGCCGCGCTCCGGAAACGGGTGTCGGCACAGTCGCCTGATGGAAAACGCCCGGTCGCGACACGCTGTTGTTGATGACGAGCAGATGGGCAAGGCGCGGATCGAACGGCGCGAGGCGCGTTATGTATGGCCCCAGCCGGTCGGCGTTTGCGGGGAACATCGGGTTGTACAGGGCGACGTATTCGGCGGGCGTGATGCCCAGATCTCGCGCCGCGCGGGAGAAGTCTGCCATTGCGACCTCGCTTACTACCGGCGACGGCTCTTAGCCGAGGAGCAGATACGACTCATCTAGCGCGGCGTCTCGGTGGAAACGGCTGGTTATCTGCTGATCGAAGCGCAACACCCACTGCAAGTCGAGCGGTTCGGGGTGACGCTCGGACAGTTGTCGCGCGAGGGCCAGCATCGCTCTCCGCAGACCGCGCGAGTCGGTGCCCGGCGCGAGCGGGATGGAGACGAATCCGGGGCGGTCCAGCGTAGCCCGGAAGACTTGATCGTAGACGAAGTCCACATCCTCGGGTCGCCCGAACGCATCCTCCGGTTCGTTTGGGGGACTAAGATTGTGTGAGACACTCATAATCGCGCGGCATCCTTTGTAGGTTTTACAACGCGCGTCATACCTAGTTCCCCGAACCGTTACTCGATTGCCGGGAGGCAGTCGTTCGCCGTGGCACGCGGTTCGGGTAGCACTCCAGGGTTAGCCACACGCCCACCGCCCCACACGACAGGTACTGGATGTCGCTCATAAGCGGTAATTTCTTTCCGATCCTGCTCGCTTTGCCGACGATTGATACGCGCTTTTGCCAGGCCAGCCACCGCCATACCGCGCCCGCGTGTCACAGTCCGTTCCACATTGCAGGCCGATTCTCAGCGGTGGCTTCACAGTAGCGCGTGGATCATCGTGAACGCCGCCACTATTTGTGGGGGAGAGGCTCAAAGTCTAGTGCCCCCGAACTTCAGGGAGTGTTAGGTTCGGGGACGGCTTGCCACGCGCGCACGATCGGAGCCAGCGACGGGAGCGAGGTAGCAAAGAGCCAGGCGACGTTCACGACCAGACCGCCCAGCATCGCGCACGTGTAAACGCCGCCGCTCTCCTCGGTCAGTCCCTCGACAGGTGCCCGGCGGGAGGAGGACGAGCCGAAGTCGCGGACGTAGAACTCGGCGGTGCGATCGGCGGGGTTTATTATCCAGTACTCGCCCACGCCGCCCGCCTCATACTCCGTGAACTTCGCGATGCGGTCACGCCGCACGCTCTCTGGGCTGACGATCTCGACGGCGAGGTCGGCGGGACCATCCAGGTAGTTCTCACGCAGTCGCCCGAAGTTCTCTTCCCGCAGATGCAAGATATCCGGCTCGCGGCCCGGTGTCCCGACGCGGCAACGCATCACGAACGGTGCCGTCGTCACCTAACCGCCCACCTCTTGTGTGTCTATCCACAAGCGGAAGAGCGATAGAAGGAACGATACGATAAGCTGATGCCGATTTGATGCGGACAAAAATATAACCCTTCCGTCTACCCATTCGGCGGAGTGTCCTCACTCGCCCAACTGAGAAACTGCTCAAAAGTCATAAAGGACGGCGTGTGCGAAAACGACGGCGGGAGCGCGGTCTGCGTTTCGGAATGTTTTTCGAGAGTCGCTGTAGCCATAATAAATGCGACAAGGGGAGTGTCTCCTTTAGGTGGCAGGGAAATCACACAAACCGCTGCGGTCTTGTGGAATACAAGAAAATCGCATGAACGATTTCTCTGAGCCGCGTCGCGCGAAGCGCGACTTCAGGCGCGTCTACCGCGCCGTTTCTCCTTGCCTTCCATCCTTTCTCGGTGTACGATAAGGTCGTCAATAAGAAAGCCAACAGGCTGTTTAGCGGCGTAAAATTTCCTCGATTTTAGGTGAAGCGAGCCGCTCTGCCCCGATGATGAAAGTGTTAGTTACGTCGCGGATTCAGGCGGTTCTGCCATGCGATTGAGACAACAGACACGGGTTTTTTTCTAAACATCTGGGTTCGCCTCGGCGAAATCATGGCTCGGACGGAGCCGTTACGCGCTAACGTAAGAGGTGGCTCTGTGCGCCGCGTGAGAAGACGCGGACAGAACGTTCCGTTCTCTGCTGTGAGGTTCGCCTCGCACCAGAAGCCGCCTGATTTATCTGGCGGAGTCGTCACATAAATCCTACTGTCAAAATCAGCGTTATGGAACGTCAGAGAACTTCCAGATCCCGTCTACCATAATTGCAAGGCCGCTTACAGGACGAGATTACGTGGCGTAGTTTCGATCACGAACTGCTACTGGTTTCTCCAAAATGGGGAATCTTCCCGGTATAGGAACCGACTGGCCGCGTCAAATGTGGCATGAGACGACAGCCACTCGATCATGTCCCTTTGACGTCGCACCTCGTCACGAAATAGGACGGAGGTCATGTCGCCGTTGCAATGAAAGTCAGCCAACTCAGCGAGTACAGCACCAGCGTGGAAGGCACCCTGATCCGTCACATCCGCCGCGCACCGCATAAGATGGTAGTAGCAGGAAAACGTTGACTCTTGCTCACTGCTGTCGAGTGCGATGCTGTAGCTCCCGTGCTCATCGGCCAGGCCCTCAAGGATCGGAGGAAGAGCACCGAATCGCTCCGCTGGGATCGGCAGACTCGTCATCAAGCCGTCCCACAGATCCCTATACGCGTCCCGGAAGATCGCCGCGCGTTCCGCCCCAATCAAGGCCAGATACGGTTCGTCGAGGTCAACCCAGAGCCGATCGCAACACCATGCCGTGAAGAACAGACACTGACGGCGCGACATTCCGGAAAGCCGCGCCCGGCGAAAAGCCTCGTGTGCGAAGTAAGGTTCCGTGCTCATCTCGACATTCACGGCGTCACTCACTCCCGTTCGGAGCCATACCCCCCGTAGCGCGACTCGTCCGTCGCGGTCGCGGTGACGTAGCCGCTGCGGGTGAGCAGATCCATCGAGACGTTGTTGCCGCTCCGCTCGCGCCCGGTGCGCTCCGAATAGGGATCGGTCGGTGACGCGGCACTGTTCCCGCCGTAGCCGCCGAGCATCTTCTCGACATATTTGCCGAGAATATCGGTCTCGATATTCACAGTGTCCCCGGCACGCAAGTTGTGCAACGTGGTGTTTTCCCAGGTGAACGGGATAATCGAAAGCGCGAACGTTCGGTCCTCGGACTCGGCCACCGTGAGCGAAATGCCGTTCACAGCCACAGAGCCTTTGGTCACGATGTAGCGCATCAGTTCGGGCGCGGCGTCAATGTACACAAACCAGGAGTTGCCTATAGGGCGGATGGACGCGACGCGCCCCGTGCCGTCTACGTGTCCCTGTACGACGTGCCCGCCGAGCCGCCCGCCGACCGGCACCGCGCGTTCCATATTCACGGGATCGCCCGTGCCCAGATCGCCGAGCGTGGATTTGCGCAGAGTCTCGTATACCGCGTCGAATGTCACGCGCGGAGCCGAAATGCTTGTCACGGTCAGACAAACGCCATTAATACTCACCGAATCGCCGGGGGCGACATCCTCGGCGATTTTGCCGGCCGTTACCGTCAGACGCGCGGACTCGGAACCGCGCTCGATACCCGCTACTTTCCCAACCGACTCGATTATTCCGGTAAACATTATGTTTTTGTATGTCGCCTTCCGTGTCGTTTACTCCGCGCCCTCTACATCGTAAAGAACATCCGCGTGGAGTGCAATATCCGCGCCAAACCGCCTCACCGTTATTGTACCGGCTCTGAGGGCGCGATTCATATCCTTTGTCAATCCGTCGCCGCCAATCGGTGTCGGCGCGCCCCGCCCGCCGACCAGTTTCGGAGCGACGAACACGAGCGCGGCATCCACTAGCCGTGCCCCGTAAAACCCCGCTGCAAGCTCCGCGCCCGCTTCCAGTAGCAACGAAAGCGCGCCGCGCATGTCACAAAGGTGCCGCATCGCGCTCGTCAGATCAACGCGCCCGTCCGCGCCGGGCGGGAGCAAAACGACGTTCGCGCCGCGATCCGTCAGGCCCGCAATCCGCGCCCGCGTGTCCGCGTCGTCGTTCGCGTAGACAATCGTCCCTGGCCCAACCGCCTTCGCGGCTGTTGGTGTCCGTAGCGCGCTATCTATTATGACACGCAACGGGGCGTGGGCGTTCCCCCCGGCGAGCCGCGTCGTCAAGGAAGGGTCATCGGTTAGCACGGTGCCGATTCCGACGATCACGGCGTCCACGGTGTTACGCAGAGCGCGGTGGACGAACGCGCGGCTCTCCCCGCCCGTCACCCAGCGCGACGATCCGGTGACCGTGGCGATCTTGCCGTCAAGCGTCATCGCGGCTTTATGGAGAATGTAGGGCAGTCCCGTCTCGCGGTGCTTGATGAAGGGGCGGTTGAGGGCGCGGGCTTCGGCCTCGCGGACGCCGACCGTGACCGCGACGCCCGCGACCTGGAGTGACTCGATGCCGCGGCCCGCCGTACGCGGGTCGGGGTCTTGCATGGCACAGACGACCCGCGAGATGCCCGCCCCGATGCAACGCGCGGCGCAGGGAACGCGTGGCGAGCCGTCGGCATTATGGGTGTGGGCGCACGGCTCCAGGGTGACATAGATCGTCGCGCCACGCGCGGCGTCCCCAGCACTTGAAAACGCCATCGCCTCGGCGTGCGGCGTGCCGGGTCCGAGGTGCCAGCCCTCGCCGACGATCACGCCGTCCCGCACGATCACCGCGCCCACTTTGGGGTTCGGGTGGGTGAACTTGCCGCGCTTCGCAAGGGTCAGAGCGCGGCGCAGGAACCGCGCGTCATTCGCCGCCGATTCCATCACGAAGTGACACTGCCGGAGTCACTTCCCCCGCCCGCCGCCCGTTTTTCACGGCTCGATGAGATGGCCTCTTGAATCATCTCGTCGAGTACCTCACGCCGCTTCTTACGGTAGATGGAAAAGTTTTCCAGCGAGTCCAGCCCCGCCGTGCCGACCGCGAGTACCGACAACAGTACCCAGATCGTGCCGTACAATGCCTGACTCGCCAGCACCAGCCGGGACGATGTTTGGCTAGGAATGCCGATCCGGTAACGCATCGCGTTCCAATCGGTGCTGAAGTACATAAGCACCGTCAGCAACAGCAGGTTGATCAACACCAGCCCGACCATGCGGAACAGGCGCGACTTGCCGGACAGCGCGCCGTATTTGCGCGAGTAGCCCCACACGGTGTACCCGACGGATCCCGCCAGCAACGCGCCAAAGAACACCTGAAAAAGATTCATGCTTTATAGACGCAAAAACGAGACGCATGGTTGCGCCCACCCATTGGCGACCCCGGACGGGCCGGGGGCAGACCGCCGTCTTGCCCCAACCCACTCGTGAGACGCGGGGGCTACGGCGGCGACAGCACCGCCGCCACCAGTTTGTAGCAACAGTCGTCCAGATAAGGCTCGCCCAAACGGCATACCAGATACGGCGTTTCGCCCGGTGGCAGGCCGATGTCGGCGGGTGAGTACGAGCCGATGCCCACGCCGCGTAGCCGCCGCTTCAAAACCGGATCGGTCAGCGACAGTTCATACGGCGCGCCGCCAGGAATGAAAGAGACCCGTTGCCCGAAGCGCGGTTGCGTCCCGCCCGCGCCGTCCCACGTGTCAGGGAAGATGTGGAACCGGATC
>JAYUUO010000020.1:0-6151 GCA_043754515.1 Armatimonadota bacterium | reverse complement strand
TCCTACTTTACCAAGGGTCCGCGGGTGCTTCAAGCCGTGACAAATCACGCCGCTACCGAGCATCCAGTGGTGCTTCAAACGGTAGCAACTTGAGTTATGACTACCCGGGCATTGATTCATTGGCTGGAAACGGCTGCGCTCAACGTCAGTGAAGAAGCCGCGATCACCGGCGACTTTGCCCGGCAGAAAGAACGTTATGGGTACCTGTTTACCGATTGGGAAACTAACTGGGACGTTATAGAAGGTGCTCTGGATAACGCATCCCGTCTTTGTGCTATGTCGGCAGTGCGGTACGCCGAGGTTCCCGCGCGGGTTGTGGCACGGGCGACGGAAGCTGCGCGTAGGTCCGGCCAGGGGGCTGACACTGATTCGATCGCTGCCCTCATTACGAAGGTGGAATCAAACCGCCTCCAACTCGATGCCGCGTGGGATGCGTTCCCTTCCCTGTTCGATTCCATGATGCTTGTAGCCCGCGGCATGGGCGTATGCCGGACCTCTCCCTTATCGGAACAGCGCGACTGGGCAGACAGATGCCTCGGTAGACTCGGTGAACTGGAACGCTACTTTCAGTTCGTCACTGTACGAGACGCGTGTGATGGGTTAGGACTACTATCTTTTTGCGAGCGAATGATTCATGAACGTCCACCTGCCGCCCAGATTCCACATATCTTTCGCAAGGCCTTCTATCGCCGCTGGAGCGAGGCGGTTGCTGCGGAATTGCCTGCGGTGCATCCCCTGACTGCCTCAGAACACACTCCGAGGCGCGAGCGTTACATCGCTCTCGATAAAGCACAACTCCGAGAGGCCCCTGGGCGTGTCCGGGAACGGGTCGCGCAACGACGTAATCTGATCTTCGGAACGGACTTTAACGTTGGAGAAATGGCGACTCTTAATCGGTATCTTGGTCAGACACGTCCCCGCGCCACGGTGCGGAAGATTCTTAGCGATGTCCCTAACCTGCTCTTTAAGCTAACTCCTTGCCTGATGATGAATCCGCTATCTGTAAGCTTGTTCTTGAACCCCGATAAGATCACGTTCGACGTTGTTATTTTCGACGAGGCTTCACAGGTGTTCCCGGAATATGCCCTGGGTGCGTTGCTGCGTGCAGACCAAGCTATTATCGCCGGGGACAGCAAACAATTGCCTCCGACTCCATTTTTCAGAAGGACGCAGGACCCGGACAGCTACGAGGATGAAGAGTCCGACGACCCGCGCGAGTTCGAGAGCGTACTGGATGCCGCTAAGGTGGCTTTCGGGGAATACGGGTGTAAAACGCTCAACTGGCATTATCGCAGCCGCCATGAATCTCTGATCGAGTTTTCCAATGCTGAGATATATACGCCTGACAACCAGTCTTTAAACACCTTCCCATCGGTGCGGACACCGTCGGCATTATCGTTCGTCCATGTCGAAGACGGGATCTATTACGGTGGAGCGGGTGCAAAGCGTGATAACCCCATAGAGGCGAGTGAGGTAGCAAAGTTAATCATAGAGCAAGTTCACTCAGGGGCGAGTAAAACGCCAAGTCAAGGCGGGCGGCAGAGCATTGGGGTTATCACGATGAGCGGGGCACAGGAGGAATGTATCCGTGCCGCTATCGAGATGCACAAGCGATACGATACCCTCTTGGCGGACGTTCTGAACGAGGACGCGACGGACACCGCCGAGCCGTTCTTCATCAAGAGCATTGAAGACGTCCAGGGTGACGAGCGTGATATTATCTTCCTATCGATCGGTTACGGTAGGTCAGCCGATGGGAAACTCAAGATGCTGTTCGGACCGCTCAGCCGAAAGGGAGGCGAACGTCGGCTCAATGTTGCCATCACGCGCGCGAAAGAGAAGTTAACCGTAGTCTCCAGTTTGCAACCTTCGGAGATCAACGTGACTGAGGAGACCGGGCTCGGTGTTCGCCTATTGAGGAAGTTTATTGCCCAGGCACAGGCTGCCAAAAGCACCGTGGTAGCCGGTAGCGATACCTGCACAGATAAATTCGTCGAAGCCGTTGCGATGGCTTTGACGGATCGGGGCCATCAGGTGAGACGTGCCGTGGGAACGTCCGCTTATCGGATCGACCTGGCTATCGAAGATCCAGGGGACCCGGAGAAATTCCTACTTGGCATCGAATGTGACAGTGAAAACTACCGGAATGCTCGCACAACTCGTGCCCGCGAACGTTTGCGTAGCGAAGTGCTCATGGGATTGGGATGGTGCCTTCTGCGCATCTGGTCTGCCGACTGGCTTCGAGATCCGGGGGTAGTTGTAGCGATGATCGAAGCCGCGATGCGTGAGCCAATGCTATCAGCCGCTGTGACGCCGATAACACCCATTTCTAATGACGATTCGGTTACGCCCGGTGAAGCACCTACTCATGATGAACCTTTAGGCCCTGATACATCACAAGGCAATCCGAATAGTGCGGATGGCATAAAAATCGGTGAAAGTAACGAAACAGGCGATTCTTTGAACGTCATCTTGCCTAATAGCCAACTATTGCCGGGACTCTCGTACTTCATTCCGTACAGTGCCTCATTGAATGGTGGCGAAGCTACCCTGTATGGCACTACAAGGGACGATTCGTTAGCGCGAGCGGAGTATGTTCTTCGCGTTATTCAGCAAGAAGAACCGGTACACAAAGAATTAATAGCAACTCGGTTACGTCTGGGAGCAAACCTTAACCGGGCTGGTTCACAAATCAAGCGTATTGCTGACGATGCGCTCACCGTTCTCGAGCAGGCAGGAAAGATCGAGCAGCACAACGATTTTTTACGAATTGCCGGGAGCAACATTTCAGTCGCCCGTGTACCAAAGCCTGGCACCGTTCTTCGCTCTATCGGTCACATAAGCCTTGATGAAATAGCGGAAGTCGCGCTCGTTGTCATTCGTCAGGCAGGGGGTGTGCGAAATGAGGAGGCCGTTAGCGAAACGGCTCGGCAACTGGGCTATGACCGTACCAGCACCATGATTCGGGAGCGCATCCAACTAGCGGTCGGGGGGCTTGAATACGAGAATCGGATTCACGTTCAGGGTGGGCAGATACGTAGTTTGGAGTGACTTCGGGCCGCATTTCACTGTCTCTAATGTGATCCCAGTATTTCAGTTGTCGGGACAGATCCGGGTGGCGCCTAATCCTCGGGCGGCGCGACCGCGCGCCCCGGCGACGCGACCGGCGCTGGCGTCGGGGTCGCTTGCGCGGGCGACGAGGGGGAGGTCAGGGGGATGACGCGGGGCGGCGTGAGCGGGTCCGCGCCGCGCCCGGTCTTATAGAAGGCGAAGTAGCCGACCGCACTCATTGCCGCGAGTACCAGGGTGAGCAGAATCCATGTCGGGGCGGTACTCCCCGGCGGGGCGGCTTCGGGAGTCCGCGAGCGGGGCGGGTTCATGCGTCCCTAGCTCCCGGACGCGGGGCGGGCGGCACTCCACCGGGCGGATACTCTCCATCAAGCGCATGCGCTTCGCCTTCGGGGTCATGCCCTTCGCCTCCAAGTGCCTGTTTTCCGCCATCCGGTTCGCCGAGGCCCGCCGGGTCCGGCGCGAAGTTGAAGCGGTGGCGCAGGTACGCAAGTAGCGAACGCTTCTCCTCCGCGGACAAAGCTGATAGGTCTATATCCTGGAGCGGCCCGCCGATGTCGCTCGCCGACATCGCGAACAACGCCATCTCGACATCTAGGCTGGTGGTGTCGTGATCCCCGGCGGGTTCCGTGTCGTGTAGTGGGGCCGTCATAATGCCTAGAGTGTACCCGGAGCCGCGCCCGAATCGCGCCACCCGCGCACAAATCCCACGCCCCAGAAGTGATATGATAAGCAGTCCCGTCCGATCCATCACGTCGGCGGGATTAACCCGTGAGCGTTCGCGCCACCTGGGTATGAGAGGAAGTGAACAGATTGCTGAGTGAATTGCCGAAAGAGATAACCGGGGTACGCGAGCGTCTGAATGAGTTGGGTGGTCATCTTTGACATTCCTAAACGTGAGCAAGAATTAGACGCCCTGGAGGCGGCGACCGCCGAACCGGGGCTGTGGGATAACGCGGAGCGGGCGCAGAAAACGCTCCGCGAGGCCGCGCGGGTGCGCGACCAAGTGGAGCCGTTCCATAATCTGAAGCGGCGCATTGAGGACGCCGCGATGCTCGCCGAACTCGCCGGACTCGAGAGCGACGCCGACAGTTACGAGGCGGAGATCGCGGGCGACCTGGCGCGGATCACGCACGAGATCGAGTCGCTCGAAGTCAAGGCACTGCTGACCGGCCCATATGACGGCGCGGATGTGATCTTAGAGCTTAAGCCGGGCGCGGGCGGGACGGACGCGACGGATTGGGCGGCGATGCTTCTGCGGATGTACCTGCGCTGGGCCGAAAAGAACGGGTTTAAAGCCGAGATCGAGGAAGAACAGCCGGGGGACGTGGCGGGCATTTCGTCGGCGCGCGTCTTTATCACGGGTATGAACGCCTACGGCCTGCTCCGCTCCGAGCACGGGGTACACCGGCTGGTGCGCATCTCGCCGTTCAACGCGGGCGGGAAACGGCAAACCTCGTTCGCTGCCGTGGAAGTCATGCCGATGGTGGACCTCGCGGAAGCCGTGAACATTGACCCGAAAGAAATCACGGTGGATGTGTACCGCGCGTCGGGCGCGGGCGGCCAGCACGTCAACAAAACGTCGTCGGCAGTGCGCATCACGCACCTCCCGACCGGCATCGTGGTGACCTGTCAGAATGAGCGGTCGCAGCATCAGAATAAAGAAGTGGCGATGAAGGTGCTGGCGTCTAAACTCGCCGAGCGGTCACTCCGCGAGGCGGAAGAAAAACTGGCGAAGATACGCGGCGAGCAACGTCTGATCGAGTGGGGCAGTCAGATCCGCTCATACGTGTTCCAGCCATACACGCTGGTAAAGGATCACCGATCGGGGTTTGGCGTCCCCGACGTACAGAGGGTGATGGACGGCGACATCGAGCCGCTCGGCACCGCCTATCTGAAGTGGCGTCGCGACGGCGGCAAGGGCGATGAAGGAAACAGCGATGACTTGTAGAAACAGGGCGATTGGCATTCGGTGCCTGGTAGCGGGTTGCGCGGTATACGCGGGGGTCTTCGGACTCCCGGTGCTCGGGCGGTTGACGCTGGGTGCCCAGCGCGCCGCGTTCGCGTTCGCCGACACGATGGCGACCGGGAGCGTGCGCGAGATGGAGACGGAAGCCGGTAACGTGATCGCGGACGCGGTGCGCGAGGCGGGCGGGGCGGACATCGCCCTGGTGCCCGCCGCCGCGTTCAAGCCGGAAGCGTCCGCCCCTCGCCCGGCGACGGTGGAGCAGGCGGCGGGACTTCTCGAAGTCCCCGCCGACGAGGTGGTGGTACTCTCCCTGCGCGGGGCGCAGGTGCTCGCCGCGTTAGAGCGGTCGGTCTCGTTCGCGCCGCAACCGAGCGCGGGGTTCTTGCAAGTTTCGGGCGTCAAGTTCTCCTACAACCCGTCGAAGCCGGGCGGCCAGCGCATCGGCGCGGCGACGCTGTTGTCGGGCGCGCCGCTCGAAGCCGCCCGGACGTACAAAGTCGCCACGACGCGTCCGCTCGCCAACGGCCAGCAGGGCTACTTCCAGATATGGGAGCGCGACCAGATCACCGGCGGTACCGGTAAGTCGCTGAAGGACGCGCTGACGGAGCGCGCCGCGAGGAAGGCACTGTCCAGCGGCATTGAGGGGCGCATCACCCGCGCCGGTAAGTAGCCCCGCGCACTTTTTTTAGCGAATGCGCGGAAAGCGTAACCAATCGCGCGAAATAGGGTCTATAATAGTTGAGGAAAGGGTCGCGGGCGCGGGCATTTGTTGCTCCCCCCGCCGCGCGACCGGATCGCCGCCGATGAAATTTTTGACACGGCGCGGGGTGACCGCGCTGTCCTACTCACTGCCGTTCCTACCGCTCGCCGCCCTCGTCGCGGGGGTGTCTCTCCACCGCGCCGACGCACGCCCCGATAAGACGAAGCCGACACCGGTAGCGGGCACCCCCTCGTTCGCGCACAACGTCGCGCCGCTCGTCAATAAATACTGCCTCGGTTGTCACGGAACCGAATCGCCGAGCGGCGACATCGTACTCGCGGGCCGGACTAAAACCGACACGCTCCTGAGCAAGCGCGCCGTGTGGGAGAAGGTCGCCGCAAACGTCGAGTCAC
>JAYUUO010000019.1:0-18657 GCA_043754515.1 Armatimonadota bacterium | reverse complement strand
TCCACCCGTAGTAGGTCGCCTGAAGATTCACCGCCGCGCCCGCTTCGAGCAGGAGGCGGACGACATTCTCGTGCCCCGCCCGCGCGGCGAGCATCAACGCGGTTCTCCCTTGCGGATCAGTGTCATCCAGAACGGCACCCGCGCTCACCTCGGACGCCACCCTGGGAAGTTGGCCTTTGGAGGCCGCGTCAGACAAACGTGTTGCCACAAAGCTCCTTTTTTATACTCTCTCCGCTCACGGTATATAATCGCATTCCTGGTGTAGTCGTAAGCCGTTGTACCGGCTCTGCCATGCTCTCTTCCGCTTTCAAATCCATTACGTGACTGTATCGCAGGATTTGCGTAGTCTACTAAAAGCCGGTCGGTGACCCGGGGTGATCGCATTGTAGCCGTATTGCTACTTCCAGGTATATTGGCGCGGCGCGTACCCGTTCTGTGCGTTCGGGATCCACGGCGGTGCGGGGTACATTTACTCCTAATTCAGCCTGCCGAAACGTTCGCGCCCCGGGCTTGCGTAGCACGAGCCGCAGAAGCAACTGGACTGTAGCGCAATCGCCCTGGTCGGTTGGCCCCGGTAGACGCCGACCACAATCTCAACGGCGGTAGAATAAACCCATGGCAAAAGCACTGATTCACGCCCGCTCGTCGGCAAAACGCTGGGGCGGGGTGCCGGACGATTACCTGCCGATCCACGAGAAGATGGATTCCACCAAAGCCGCGCACGCCGAAGTCACGCACCGCTGTGTCTTCCACTCGGCGTACGGGATTTTCCTGATTGAGGAGATCTTCGGGCGCACGCTCATAAACAAAGACCGGCGCGAGGTTCACACGCGCGATGTCGCCGAGCAGCACGTGCTGGAGGATCTGGGGTGCATCCCGTCGCTGTCGGACTGGCTCCGCGAAATGCCCGCGAAGCCGTGGATGGCGGGTGCCCGCGCCGCCCTACGCGCGGGCGATGTCGAGATCATAGAAGAGGACGGCGTTCCGCCAAGGGGCGCGGCGAATGGTACAACGCCTGATTAGTTTGCTACTGTAACAAAAAACCCGCCGCGCCTGATGAATGGCGGCGGGTGATTGCGTCCTGGTTTGGTTGACCGCGCGGCTCCCCGTATGCGCGGTTCCCTCCGCGCTACCCCCTGTAACCCTCCCCAGACTAAACGGACTTGCGCCGCCGCACCACGACGACCCCGAGCGCGGTAAGAATCGCGGGCATCAGTAGCGTGGCGGAGCCCACTTCGGGCACCACGGTGATCGCGGCGTTGTTCGCGTTCGGCGCGAAGTCCGAGACGTTCGCGTCCGAGCCGCCGGAAATACGTGGCCACAGGTTCCACGTGTAGTCACTCACGGCGAAGCCCTGCGTCGGTAGCGTAGAGGCGGGAATACTCGCGCTGATCGTGTTGCCGGAAATGACCGCCGTTCCGGTCGCGGAACCACCGCCCGCGATCCGGAACACGCTAACGGTTGTGTCCGGGCGCAGTACAACGACCGAATCGAAGATCACGTTCGGCAAACCGATGGACGCGAAGTTGGCGGTGGTCGCGCCTTTGCCCCGGTCGAGGCCCCAAACATAGATGGCACCCTGCGTGGTGCCTATGGCCCCATTCATCGTCGCGGTCAACGAGATGTTCGTGCCGTCATAGACAACGTCGGTGGATAGAACGTCCAGGTCGCCGCCTTTCGCGCCGGTGTAGGTGCTGACGAAATCATTGGCGGCGTCGAGGACAACAGCGTGAGCCGCGGCGGAGAAAGCACAGAGAGACAGCGCGGCCAGAACGACTGGCGCGATGATGCGAATACGTGACATAGTGAGCAAACCTATTCTCGCGCCATGGATGCGGCGGCGCGTACCGGTTAGTGAAAGGGACAATCGTCGCCCGGTGCCCGAACGCCGCGCGGCGCGACGCTCGCGAAGGGCGTGCGGCGCGGCGTGCGCTCGCCGGGGCTTCGCGGGTGGGAGGGACACGTCAGAGCAGCGGACGGCGTAACCGACGCGGGCGATTCGCGCCGCGCCTGTCCCGTGTGCAACAGCAGCCCGACGATGAGGGCGATTACCAGCAAACCGAACACCCCGAGACTGCCCCACGGCAGCGCGGGGCGCGGGAACAAGAACCCCGGCGCGAAATGTACCGCGAGGGAGCGGTGTAGCCACGTCATCCGCGCATATTCGCGGCGCCGGGACGCGCTGACGAGTAGCCCCCACCGGGTAGCAAACTGCTCGGCCCATGTCATGGTGCCGCGCTCATGTAGGTAGCGCAGGAGTTCGAGGCGGTCCGTTTCGTTCATAGGTTAGCCTCTTTCTCGCGGGCGATTCGCGCAAGGGACAGCGCGTTCTGGGCGCGGTAAAAGTGATATTTGACGGTGCTAAGGTTGCGCCCCTGTCGCTCGGCGATCTGCGCGAGCGTCAGACCGTGCGCGTAATGAAGCTCCAATAATTCGTGCTGTTCCGGCGACAGCGTTTTTAATAGCGCGGCGATTTCGGTATCCTGCTCGATACTCGACGCCGTGTCCGGGGCGGCGATCCGCTCCTCGTCGGCGGGCGTGATTGGCGTCTCGCGGGCGGCCTGCTTTGCGTTGCCGCGTGCCCAATCCGCCGCCTTATACCGCGCGATCTGGTACATCCACGTGGACAATGTCGCCTGGGGGCGCGGCACGTAGCGCGGCAGACCGGCCCACGCGGCGATCAACGTTTCCTGCATTACATCGTCAACGGATTGTTGCGCGACGCGGTGGCGCAGGAAGTTACGGAGCGGGGTCATCCACATCGAGTACAGATGATCGAAGGCGGAACGATCCCCGGCGCGGGCACGTCCGACCAGAACCGTCTCCCCTTTGCCCGAAATCTCTTCCCGCTCGTTTTTTGGCACGCCCGTTCCCCTCCCCCCACCGTTGCATAGTGCTATCGCGGTAAGGACCCGGAAAGTCGGGCGAACGAAAAAAGAATACGCTTATTATTTTTAATGCCAGGCGGGGGGCGCGAATACAGGGATTTTATGTGGTGCCGGGCAGGAATCGGCGGGTGTTACGGTAAAACGAAGCGTGCCGGCGTTCGTGCCGCGAAAGGTGCTCTTAAATGTCAATCTCGCCCCCACCCGATCCCCCGTACCCGACTACCGCCCCGCTCCCGGTGCTGGGACATCTGCAATCGCGCTGGGACCCGTCCGCCGCCGAATCGTCCGCGTTCGTCACGCACGCGGGCGAGCCGGTGAAATCGGGTCTTCTCTATCTCGCCGCGCCCCCACCCGAGATCGGGAGAGTACTGTCCGTCTTCTCTAACCTGGATGCTGATAAGGGCGCGCAGGGGCAGATCGGCAAGCGGCTACTGGGCGCGGCCGGCGGCTTCATCGTGGGCATGCTTCTACTTCTGTACATAACGTATCGGGCAAACATCCCGTTCAGCACGCTTAGTGCTTTCGTGTCCTACGCGCTCGCCGGGATCGTTGGCGGAGTCGTCGGCTTTTTCACGGCGAAGCCGAAGTACAGGACATCCTACGTCGGCGAGGGGGGCGCTGTGGTTTACCACTACGGCGGCAAAAATAATCCCATAGGCAAGGCAGAGCAACTACAGTTCGACCGCGCCGACGCTTTAGTGACGAAGCAAACCAACCAACACTATAACTACATGTATCTCACTACATCTTACAACTTCACATGGCGGGACGCGGCGGGGAAGCCGCTTCACACGATCAAAGGCTCCCACAAGCACAAGGACAAAATGCCGCCGCCCGACCACGAGTTCTGGTACGCCGTCGCCACCGAGAACGCCTGGGTCGGGGCGCAACTGCCCGAACTAATCGCGCGGGTGCGGCACGGCGAGACGGTGCGCTTCCCGATCAAGGGCCGGGGCATGGTCGGCGTGTCGTCCGCCGGGATGGTGATCGAGAACGGCAAGAAGAGCGAGACGGTGCCGCTCGACGCGCTCGAGAATATCGCGGTGGAACTCTCCAAGCCCCCGACCATGGGTGCCGGGACGCAATACGGCCTGCTCCCTACCCGAAAAGGCGAACTCGTCATCAAGCGGCAGGGCGCGAAAGGCGGGTTTCTGGGCGTCGGGGCAGAGGGAGTGTACAAGTTCCCGGGCAAGTCCTTCGAGTTCCCGAACCAGCGCCTTTTTCTCGCCCTACTCGCCGTGATCGCGGGGCATATACAGGGTCCTCCCGAAGCCGCCGCGCCCCCCGCGTAAGGGGCGCGTGATGAGATGCGCAAAAGCAGATACTCCGCCCTCGACTCCGAGCGACGGATCAAGCGCGAAAAAAGGTCAATGATATGAGGAGTGGAATACTCAAGCAGATAACTCGCGGGTACATAACGCTTTGGGGGGTGCCACAGCAGATACATCCCGTCACCGAAAGTTGTGAAACAGCAGAGATCGCAATCATGCGGTTCGCGCTGAAAGGTGACCGTGGTGGATACATATACGCGACTAACGGATTAAGCCAGCGAAATATTAATCCAGCACAACAAAGCCAACTTTGTGTTGTCGTAGCGTCGCCTGGAGACTGGGTGTTGTCTATGATGCAAGCACTTTGCCTCTACCCGGCGCAGTACGACACTGCGTTCACTGCCTACGACACTCTGCAACTCGGTGATAATCTAAAGAGTTTGGGGTATGTGGCGTTGATGTTTGTACCCCTTAGCGAAACCAGTTACGGACCCTACCCCTTTTCAAAATCGCCTGATACGCCTGTCATTTTGCTGGTTCAATGTATCGGCATTAGCGAATCAGAACTTGGTTTTGCTCTTCAGCATGGCGGAAGAAAGTTGTGGGAAACCTTATCGAAGAATGACAAATCTATCCTTCTGGATGAGCCTCGCCTCACCCCCGAAGCGTAGTCGGGGGCGGATCGAGATTTAATGGGTACTGGCATTGCCCGGGTACCGGCCTGGTAGTCACCTGGCCGTCCTCCGCGCGGGAGCAGATGTTGGCGCACGCTAGGAATCAAATGTTTCTTCTAGCGTCTGAAGGACGGCCGGCTCCGAAGGAGCCTATAGACGTGGGTCGAAGACCCGCGTGCCAACGCGGGGCGCGACCCGCGCGGACGCACGCCCCGCGCACACCTCGCGTAAATTATTGATGTGAAATCAAGACGACAATGATGCAATCGCCCCACCAGTAGTGCAAACCTACCAGACGGCTGGCCTCCGTCATGCGGACACGGACGCCGGGCGCAATCCCAAATGACGGACTAACTCGGGCAACGAGACGCCCCGTGACCGCGCCAGCGCGATGAGATAGGGCGCGGGTTGCTTTCGTGACTATTACCGTGCAAACTCGCGACATCGCGCATCGGAGACGTTCACCCGAATAGCAACTAGTCTATGGTGCAATCGCCTTATGGTGCTGCACCGCCTCAGCGACATGCGCGATGCCGATGGTCTCCTCGCGGGCGGAAGCCGTGATCGTCGCGAGAACTTCAGGACCGCCGCGGTTTGTGTCTTTCGCCGAAAACGCGGTTTGCAGCCCGCGTCTCTCGCTAGCGTGTCAACGGGCGGCGGGCACGACTCGGAAGGTCTTGATCTCGTGCGGGCGGTAGGAGAACGCGATGTCGCCCCCGCCGGTCACCGCCACCGGCTCGGGGTCCTCCTCAAGCAGGTTCGTGGCGAACGCCTCCGCGACGTCGAAACCGAGCGTCAGGGTCGCCGAGCCGCGCGTGTTGAACGCTTCGTATAGGCGGACGATGTAGCCGTTCCCGTCCTCCGCCCGCTTGATCGCGTCAATCACCAGGCCCTGATCGTTCACGGACGCAAGCGCGAAGGCGCGGGGCAACGCGGGCGTCTTGCGGGGCTCGCGCTTGCGGGCGAAGGCGGACAGGAGCGGGTAGTTCAGCGCGTGCGCCTCGTCCACCGTCTCGTTGCGGAAACTGCCGGTGTGCGGGAGCAGCGCGTAGGTGAATATATGCTCCCCCTGATCGGCCTCCGGGTCGGGATAAATGCCGGATTTGATCAGCGTCAGGCGCAGGTCGTTGTCGCGGACACAACCGCCGTACTTGCAATCGTTCAGGAGCGAGACGCCGTAATCCCCCTCCGACAGATCCATGAAGCGATGGTGGCAGACCTCGAAGCGGGCCGCGTCCCACGATGTGTTCTCACGCGTCGGACGTTCGATGTAGCCATGCTGGATCTCGTACGTCGCCGTCGGCGCGTTGATCGCGACCGGGAAATGCACGCACAACAGGATCTGATGCTCGTGCCAGTCCGCCGTGGTTTGTACTTCGAGTCGGGGCGAGTGCGCGTACAGGAAGATGCGCTGGGTGATCGTGGACGCGCGGAACCGGTGCGTGATCTCGTACCCAGCGCGCACGGGGCCTTCTTCGATCACCGCGAACCGCTCCACGCTGCTTTCGGCGGAAAGTTCGACGCCCGTGTCGAACGCCTCGCGGTCAATGTTCCAGGCGTCATACGCTGACGGCTTGTCGTCGTATAGGGCGAGCACGTTCCCGCGCCACCCGCCCGCGATCACCTCCCGCTCCTGCACGGCGTCCGGTTCCTCGTCGGTGTCCGCCGGGATCTTGTGGACGAACGACGTGATCTCGCCGGACTCGTTCAGCGTCACGCGGGCGAAGTCGTTTTCCAACACGCCGTCCGCCGCGAAAACCGTGCTCTCCTCCTGTGGACCCGCCGACTTGTACGCGGTGATCGTCTGGTAGCCGAGCGCGCCGACCTCGCCGAGTAGCACCAGGTAGTCCCGGTTGCCTTTCTTGTCCACCGAGAGGAACTGGGACGGTAGCAGGGCGTCGCCCGCGTCCGCGAACTCGACCGCCTTGATCACGGTCGCGGGCACGGTGACGCGCACCGTGTCGGACGGGCGCAGGGTGTCGGTGGGATTGAATATCACGAACGAGTCGTCTTTGAGCAGCACCCGCTCCGCGATGGCGGCGAGCGCGTTCTCCAGAAGTAGCGTGCCGATCTCCGTGATGCGGGCGAAGTCGCGGCGGGCGTCGGCGACGGCTTGCGGGACCACGGTTCCGGCGAGGATGTCGTGGAACTGGTTCGTGAGAAGGGTCTGCCACGCGCCGCGCAACTCGTACGCGGGGTAGGCGGTGCCGGTCTCGGTCTCGGCAAGCACGGAGAATATCTCGGCGTTCCGTAGCAACGTCTCCGCGTACCGGTTGGCGCGTTTGATCCACGCCTGCGACGTCAGCGTCCCCCGGTGATTCTCTAGATACAATTCGCTCTGCCAGAGCGGGAACTCGCCCCGCTTCTCGTCAAGCCGGTCGAAGAAGGCGTCGGCGCGCCCGAACGTGGCGCACGGGATCCCCGGCATGTCGGCGAAGAGGCGGATCATCTCCACCATCTCGCGCGTAGTGCCCCCGCCGCCGTCGCCATAGCCGACGCAGTACAGAATGTCATTGTTTACGTTCTTCTGCGCGTACCGCTCCCACGCGTCGTCAATCTGCCCCGCCGTCGCGGTTCCGTTGTACGTGGCGACCTCGCGTCCGAGCTGAGGATGGGATTCGGGGGCGGTCAGGAAGTGGGTTAGCACCTCGGAAGCACTGTCGTTACCGCGCCAGCGGAACGTGTCGTGCGGGAAAGGGTTCGTGTCGTTCCAGGAAAGTTTCGAGGTCAGCAGGTACCGGACGCCGCAACCGGCGAGGATTTGCGGCAGACTCGCGGGGAAGCCGAACGTGTCCGGAAGCCAGGCCACCCGTGAGACGGCACCGAACTCGCGCTTGTAGAAGGCCTGTCCGTGAAGTATCTGCCGGATTAGCGACTCGCCCGAAGGAATGTTGGCGTCCGGCTCGACCCACATCGCGCCGGTCGGCTCCCAGCGTCCTTCGGCGACCCGCGCCTTCACCCACTCCCAGAGGTCGGGGTAATCGGCCTTGCAGACGTCATACAGGAATGGTTGCGACTGCGTGAATTGGAACTCGGCGTACTCGTCCATCAGCCGGAGCATACTCGCCCACGTCCGCCCCACCTTCTTGCGCGTGTTCGGCAACGCCCACAGGTACGCGAGATCGAGGTGCGAATGCCCGACGCAGGTCACGACGCGCGGTTCGACCGGTCGCGTTGTCGTCTCGGGCTTGAACAACATCGCCATGACTCTTCGCGCGAGTTGGAGACTGTCGTTGATTTTCGGGAAGCTGTCGCGGATGGATGCCGAACTGGAAGCGTCCACTCTGTCGCTAAGTTGTTGCAACGGGCTGAGGCCGTGCTCATAAAGGGGGCCACGGGTGGAGTAGGCCATTTGTTGTAGGACGCGGGTGTCGTACAGCAACCGCGACGCCTCCCGGTCCATGAGAACCAGCTCGGCAGATTCAAAAACCACGTCAACGCCTACGGTTCGGGCGTACACTTCGATGCCCAACTCATGCGTTTCGCCGCCCAACGCCGGGTCGTGAAGCAACGCCGTTTCGTGATAATAGTCGAGTGCCTGGTACGGCTTGCTATCCACGAACAGAAGCGGTTCTCCCCCCGCGATCTTGATACACAGCCCGACCCGCTCCCCCGCCCACTCCGTCGGCACGGTGACGGAGGCGGAAAACCAGCGCGCGGCTTCCCGGTCGTAGTAGGTGTAACCGGGGCTGACCGGCACGCCGTTCGCGAACAGCGCGACCGCCAGCCGCTCGCGATAAACGGCGTCGCGCAACCGGGCAATAAGCGGTAAGTCGGATTCGGATGCGGGGACGAGCGAGGGCAAGGCTTTACTCTTCCCCGTCGGTTAGAGCAGGCGCGACCGCGAGCCATTCGGGGATCTCAAGCGGCGTGCCTTCACGGTCGAACTCGCCCGCCAGCAACCGCTTCGGTAGCTCCACTGCCGCCTTCGCGAGCAGTGCTTCGAGCGTCTCCTCGTCCGCGTCCTCATCGAGCAGACTATATTCGGACAGGAGTCGCGCCCCGAAATCGTCTACGAGCACCACCGCCCACGGTAGGTCGTCCTCGCCCGACGCATCCCAAACGGTCGCCGCGTAGCCCGTCGCGTCGTTCTCATAAGCGATGCTACACTCGACTGACTCCAGATCGTAGCGCGGGTCTTCCGGCAGGAGCATCAGCCAGTTCAGCTCCAGCGGCGCGGTCGCTTCCGTCTCCCACTCGCCATACTCCACGGCGAGCACATTCGGCACCCAGGCGAAACGCTCCTCGAACTCCACGAAATCGTTGCCATCGGATTCATCGTATATCGGCATGCGGCTATTGTACCCGGCGTGGGTCGGAAACGTGGATGTGGCCTATCGCGAGACGCCGCGCTTTGTCGCGGGCTTGTGCGAACACCGGGAACAGGATCGCAGCAAGAATGGCGATAATAGCGATAACCATGAGCAGTTCAATCAGCGTAAACGCTTCGCGTTTGCAGGGAGAACCGACAGTTCGTGACGAGCGGCATTTGTAGGTTGTCAATCCTTTGTTGTTAGACAGCATTGTTGTTCTTTCTTGTCGGGTTACGGTCGGGATAGCGAGCTTTTGTCAATCCCGTGAAACAAATGTATTCGCTCGTTATTCAGGGTCATTAGGAAGAGTTAAATCTTTATGGATCGGAGGCGGTTACCACCAGTTCCGGTGTAATCGAAACCACGCGCGGCGCGGCGTCACCATTGTTGTGAATCCGCTCAAACAGCAATTGTGCCAGTGCCGCGCCGATTTTGGCGTTCTGCTTGTCCACCGTCGCTACCGGGCGACTTCGCTCGTAGTCCTTGTCCGTGACATCCGCCCAGTAGTTGTCGTAGCCAGCAATGACAACATCCACGCCGGGTTCCTTGCCCAGCATCCGGCACGCGGCGGCAACTATGTAAACATCGCCGTCGGTAGACACCATCAGGGCATCGCACGGATCGTGCCGCCCGACAAGATACTCGGCGAGATACCCGGCGTAGACGCGCACCTTTGCCGCGAACCCTTCGCGCTCTGTATTAAACTCATACAGGTTCGGTACAGTTATCGGCTCCGAAAACTCCAAACCGGCTTCCGCGATAGCGCGGCGTGTTCCCGCCTCGCGCATCCCGAACCAGTAGCCTTGGCTCGGTGCGGGCCAAACATTCAAAAGGCGTTTTCTCCCGGTTCCAATCAGCCACTTTGTCAACTGATACGCGCCCTCGACATGATCCGACACCACACGGTCGTAGAACGCGAGTTCGACACCGTCGCCGTACACCACCACCGGCACGGAAGCGTCTCTTGCCGCCGCGAGTAGTTCGTATAAGTGTTGTAAGTCGTGACTGAGTTCGCCGCAAATAATGCCATACGGGCAGTTGGCGACAAGTTGCGCCATGCTGTCGTTTTGCAACCGGTCGGGGTGCAAAACAATCGCGTGCAAACCCGCGTCGTAAACGGCTTGCAGAGTCGCGTTAGTGAGCGTAATGCCCCAACCGTTCGCCGAAATGGTTTGCATCGGCATTGCGCTGAACGGAGTCAGCACCGCGACCGTGTGATTCATCAAGCCCGCCATCGGGCTTCTTTCAACGGTTCCCCCGGTTCCGACCGGCACAAATGTTCCCCGGCGATCCACCCGCAACATCCCCTCGTCAATCAAGGGCAACGTGGCACGGCGAACCGTGCTTAAATCTACGCCAAACTCTTCGGCAAGTACGCGGCGACTGGGAATCAGTGTGCCGGGTTCCCACACACCATCGCCAACGCGCTGGCGCAAGTCCGATTGAATGCGCCCTATTGTCGCAGCACGCGAAATGTAACTCTTTTTTGCGGGCGCAAGGATCGGTCGGGTTTTCGGCATAACACATAATCCGGCTCTGTCTGGGCAAGTGATGAAAAACGTTTCGAGAACTTTCTCGCACTGCGGCACTGATTTCTACGGCTTCGTAGATGAATTGATTTTATAATACACGCTCTTCGATTCGTTGTCAAGCAAAAAAGTGACCACTGTGAAAACTTTTTGAATCACAGTGGTCATATCGCGTCCGGTGCTATGCGGACCATCCGGCGACAAGCCGGTTGCCGGTAGTTATCACCGAAGCGGTTTGCTGGTCGCGCCAACCGGTGAGGACGCGGGGTATGCCCGGATATAGGTCGAAACCGTTGTCGGAAAGAACAGCCTCGCCGTCCACATCGAGCAAGCACCCCCACACAAACATGTCGCTTGTCAGCGTCAGCGTGTCGCCGTTGTGCTCCACGGAAATCGTCAGGTTCCCAGATAAGCCGATTTCGTGGAAACGCCGGTTCCAAACTCGGTGCGCGGCCACGTGTGCGCCGTCCGCGCCCGACAGTACCGCGTACCCGGCGACCGGAACGTCGCGCTCCGTGCCGGTGGGCGGCGCGATGGCACCCAATTGGGTGCGGCTGTTCGGCGCGAGTGTGACCATGCCAAAGCCAGGTTCGTCGCGCCGCACCGCGCCGCTTGCGCTGAAAATCCCGGCTTGCAGAATACCTGACCATGGGGCGAGTGTGTCGTTTACACCGACCACTGCGTACCCGTCGCCGTCCTCCTCCACCACCACCGACACTGGTGCGAAAGCACGGCGCACCGCGTAGAAGCCGGGTTTGCGCCGGTTGTAGTAGTCCACGGTTGACCAGCTGTTCGTCGTCGGCCACGAATCGTTGAACATCCAGAAAATCGTAGCGGCACTGTCATACATCCGGCGGCGATAGTTTGAGATCATTTCCCCGTAGCATTCGCCCTGCAAAAGCCCGCTCAACGCGGCGAAGTCGTCCATGCTCATATTCTTTGAGTCGCGCCCGGTGAACAGTGTTATCATCGCGTAGGCGCGTCCAATTTCGCCGCACACATCGGCGGAATGCGCGAATGTGTTGTCGTGGTGATACCATGCGGGCGACAAAACGTGCTGATCCCCCGGCGCGAGAAACTGACGCAAACTTTTCGCCGGGGCGCATCCGAAGAACCCACCTTCAGAGGCGAACCGGTCGGTGAGTGTGCGAAACCGCCAGCCGTCCTGATCGAAGCCTTGTCCCCATTGGTGCTGATCGCCCGCTGTGGGGTCGTTAGGCGCAAGCAAATCGGGCGAAAACGGCGAACTTGTCCAGTGGAACGTGTGCGGGGCATCACGTTGCACGATTCGTGGTAAATCACGATGAAACAGGGCGTAATGCGAGTGTATAGGACCGGTCTTAGTCCAGCCGTTGCCGCCGTCGAACATTTCTACCTCATTGTTGCCGCACCAGACCACGAGGCATGGATGATGCGCCCGTTCCCGCACGACGTGCGCGGCTTCGAGGCGCACTTCCTGCACGAACGCTCGCACGTCGCCCGGATAGTTGGCGCACGCGAACGCGAAATCGTGCCAAACGAGTAGCCCGGTTTCGTCGCAAAAGTCGAGCAACGCGGCGTCAGCGTACAGCCCGCCGCCCCAGATTCGCAAAATGTTGAAGTGGGCATCAAGGGCTTGTTGCCCAAAAGCGCGGAACCGCTCCGGGGTCATCTCGGCGTACAGCATATCGCCGGGAATCCAGTTGGCTCCTTTGGCGAAAATTGGTCGGTTGTTGATGGTGAGCGTAAAATAGCGTCCGCCCTGCGGGTGCGGCGTTTGGTCAAAGGCAACTTTGCGAACACCAAACCGGCGCTCGAACGCCTCCGTGTCGCCGTTCACCGATACGTCACACGTCGCGCTGTATCGGAACGGCTCGCCGTGTCCGACCGGACACCACAGGCGCGGCGTATCCAACGTAATGGTTGCTTCGGTTTCGCTTTTGCCGGGTGCGAAGGTCGCCGTAACTTCGACACTTTGCCCCGTTTCGACGATACGGAGGCGCACCGTGCCGGGAACGGCGTCCTCCGTACTGTTTTCGGCATAAACGCGGGCGTGAACCGTGGCGCGGGTCAGGTCGTCGCTCGCCACCGCAAACACGGAAACCGTTTCCACACGCACCCCGCCTGGACGCCATTCGAGCGTCACATCCCCCAAAATGCCGACGTTTTGTAGGCGCACCTGCGAGTCCCAACCACACTGGTGCTGCATTTTGCGAAGCCATGAGCGGTTGGTCAGTTGTCCGGGGCCCATATTCGGGTACGGCGGTTTGTCGCGCGTCGCGTGCAGACCGGCTTCGATCCGCACAATCACGGTGTTCGTTTCTCCCGGCGCGGCAAGGTGTTTAGTCACGGCGAAGTAGGCGGGGCGGTGCGCGTTTTCGTGCCGCCCGACAAGGTTGCCATTCACGAAAACATCGGCGCATCCTTCCAAAATCGTGAAAGCGATAGCGGCGGGCGTGCCGGGGGCAAGGGTCGGCGGCGTGGCAAATGTGCGTCGGTACACCCAGTGCTGTTCCTCCACCCAGCGAGCCGATAGCGAGTTCATGCCGTTTCTGGGGTCGGCGATCACGCCCGCCGCAAGCAATGCGGTATGCGCTCCAACCGGCACGTGCGCCGGGTAGAACTCGCGGGACTGATCGGAGACGGCAACGATGTCGTCGGGAAAGTCCTCGGAGTGGGCGAGTTGCCATTGGCCATTTAGCGGCAATGTGTGATCAGGAATCATAGGTATATCGGCTTTCTTTATAACGCCCGACTTGGGGCAAGGTCGCGCAGGGCGGGGTACAGTTTGAGGTACGCGGCGAAGCGGTCGCTATAAAAAGCGGCGTTTTGCGGGTTGGGCGAAACGCGCTCGCCGGTTCTCACCCACTGCGCCGCGAGCAATTCCACCGGGGTTCGCGTGTGCGCGGCGCAGGCGAGCAGTGCCGCGCCGAGGCATCCGGCTTGCGCGGTTTCGACACGTACAACATCGCGCCCCAGCACATCGGCGCGGATTTGTAGCACGTCGCGGTGAAGGGAGCCGCCCCCGGTGACGCGCAGTTCTTCCACTGAAATCCCCGCGCCCTCCAGAATCGTCAGGTTGCGGCGCATCTCGAACGCTAATCCTTCCAACAACGCCCGCAACACCTCGCCTCGCTTGGTGGACAGGCGTAATCCGAGAATCGCGCCAGTCGCCTCGACATCGAAAAACGGGGTTCCGGTCGGCGTGAAGTACGGCAGGGCAATGAGCGTGGTCGGCGTGGGCGGCATCAGTGCGAACAGTTTGTCGAAAACGTTCTCGCCGTCGCGCTCCGCTTGCGCCGCTTCGACTTGCCCCCATTCGTCGCGGAACCAGCGAAACAAATTGCCCCCTGTCAGCGTGTAGGCGATAGTCGCGTACCTGCCCGGAACACAGTGGTCGTAGGTGCAAAGGTTGCCGCTTCGCATCGCGTCGGCGAAAACGGCCCCCTCCAGCGTCGCGGTCAAACACTCCACCGTGCCAAGCGCGTACGTCGCGGTTCCCGGCGCGACCGCTCCGCAACCGAGCGCGGCGCACACCTGATCATGCCCCCCGGTTACGACTTTGACGCCCGTTGGCAAGCCGCACCGCGCCGCCGCCGCGTCCGACACCACGCCCGCCACAACTCCGGACGGCAGGGGACGTGCCAAACGCCCCGACACATCCGCGCCGCGCAAAAGTTCGGCATCCCACTCGTGGCGGCGCACATCAAACAGCATCGTTCGCCCCGCAAGCGACCAACTGATTGTCGGCTTCTCGACACCTAAAACGTAGTGAAGCAAGTCTTCAAAGCAGAAAAAGTGCGCGGCTTGACGCCACATATCCGGCGACGCTTCGCGCAGATAGGCAAATTTGAATAGCGTAAACATCGGGTGCGCGGTGTGTCCGGTCACGTCGTACAAGTGCCCTGCCTCGCTCGCGTATCGCATCACGGTCGGGGCGGGGCGAGCATCGGACGAGATCATAGCAGGCGCGAGAAACGCGCCGTTCGCGCCGACCGGCGTCACTGCTTCACCCTGACTTGACACGGCTAAAGCCTGCACCGGGTCATTTTCTGCACACGCGGCGGCGGCTTCGCGGATAACGGCGCGACAATTTTTAACCACAACCGCCACATCCAGTTCGGCGGAGCCGTCCGCGCCGAAGTGGGTGGCATATTCGCGGTACGCAAGCGCATAAGGCGAGCCATCCGCGCCAAACGCCAACGCTTTGCAACCGGTGGTTCCGATGTCTAAGCCGAGGTAACTCATGCGCGACTTCAAGCATCCTTTCGCGGTGTGTACCAGCGAACGAGATAGCGCGTTACCAGATCGCGCATCGCCTCGAAAACGTGCGACTGACGGTACGCCGTGGTGAAAAAAGCGAGATCGGGACGGCTCACGCGATCCGCCGCCGCGCCGAGAAGCCCTTGCTCAAATAAGCGCGTTGCTTCTTTCGCCCCAACCACCCTTGCAGCGTTTCGTACCATGTCGGCGAAAAGCAGTACCGAACTGTCGCGCTCCAGCGCCGTCCACAGGTTCACCTTGCTGATGCCGTCGGCGAACAAGCCGCCGAGGCTTTCTTCCGGCACGGACGACGTGCCATGTAGCACGAGCCGCGCTCCGATTCTCTCCGCGATAGCCCGCGCCGTGTCCTGCCGGTAAAACAGTTGCGCGGCTCCGGCACGGTGTTCGGTGCCGAGGTCGGCGACCACGAGGTCAACGTCGGTTTCCTGCACATACGCCTGCGCCGCATCCGCGATAGAGTCAAGTGACGGCTTCGCGCTTGGAGATGGCGTGGCGGATTTTCCGGCGGATACGATGCCTTCAAACGCACCTTCAATCAGCACGTTTTCACCTTGCGCCTTTACAAACGCCCGTGTCAGACGGATATTTTCTTCCGGCGCGAACGCGGACGCATCAAACAAAATAGACGAAAACGCGCCCATGTCCCACGCCAGCAGTTCTGCGTCTACCTCAGGACGTATATGATCGAGATGAATCATGACGCGCAAATTGGCGAACGGGCTATCCGGCTCCCCAGCTAAGATTTGCACGTCGGTCAAAAAGCGTTTCATGCCGACATCCCAACGCCCAGTGTGAGTATAGTTGACGCTTTGTTGCCGCTCATCGTACAGGTTGGTGATTGCCAGAATCACCGGCAACTCCGGCTCGCCGAGGGTGGCGGCGTGCATCGCGGTTCCCGCCAGAATCGCTTCCGTGGTGGTCGAGTTTTCCGTGCCGAACGCAGGCAGCACCCAGCCCCGGCGAGCGGCGTCGGCATAAACCGCGGAAACCGCGCTTTTTTGTGTGATGATAGCCATAAACCGTTTTTCTCTGTTAAGCAGTAGGTGCGAGAGCCACGCGCAATACCCCGTCGTACCATTGCGCCCATCGGTCACGTGCCGCCCGGTTTTCCGCGATAGCGAGAATACCATCCTCGATAAGCGGCATCGTGCAAACAACGGAACCGCACCCCAGCCGATTGTGCAAAACGAGCGGGGTTCCTTGCTCGCTATCGTGTGCTAAGACCGTCGCGGTCGTCGCTTCGGGAACAACCCATGTCCCATCGTGCCACGCGGTGAACTCCCAATTCTCTCCGAAAACGTCAGCCAATAACGAGCGTCCGGTGCGAAGGTCTGCCATGTCTGCCCCGATAAGGCGCGAAACCGTCGGTCCCCAACGGGTTGCCTCAATGCCGTGCCATAAAAGTTTTCCACCGGTTTGTACCCATTCAGCAAGATACGCCACTTCGACAGGCGGCAAAGATGCCCCGACGACAAGTAAGGCATCCACCGAAGCGAGATGGTTCTGCATCGGGGAATCACCCCGCACAAAACGGGTATCGTAGCCCGCACGCCGAAGAAGGTAATCCGCGATAATAAACCGGGGCGCGAGTACAGCCGGTTTACTTTTACTACCATAGTAGTCATTTGGGATATAGATTCCAATCATCGGTTTGCCAGACGGCGATGCCGGAGGACGAGTCGTAAGGCTATGTCCAAACTCAAGTAGGTAACCGAGACCCGGCTTGACCTCGCCATCGTCGTTCACTAAACCTAGACGACACTCGAACGGAACGAGGTCGTAGGGCGGGGCGGTTTCGGACATATCTTTCAAGCACCACCACAAAAAGCCGTTCGCGCCCGCATCCCACAACGCCGGAAGCAGACCGCGCAGATAGGTTTCCTGTTGCACCACACTGCCGGTAGCGATAGTGCCGAACTCTTGCGCGAACGTCGGACCGTAGGCTCGCAATATCCGGGCATAGGCAGGCAAAATCGCTTGAGCGAGCGGGTCGCTCATGCCGTCAAAGCGCACCACATTCCAATTGGGAACCGGATAGCCGTGTGCGGAATATAAGTCACACCCCGGCTGATCGGTTAAACGCCAGCCGGTATTCGTGTGTATCGGCGTACTGTCCAGTCCCGATATGACCAGCGTATCGGGACACGCCGCCTTCAATACGGCGCAAATATCTGCACACCATTCGGCAACGGCAGATGAAGCGGCTCTGTGACTGTCGCCAATGCAACCGATTTCGTTGCCGATGTCTATGGCAAGCAGGTGTGATTGTTGGGGCGACAGAACCTCCGCGACGCGGGACGCGAACAGCACCGACCGCTCGCGCACAACGGGGTCGGTGTACAAATTGCGCCCCTCTTTCCACGCGGGAAAGAATGTTGAAGCACTCATCCACCCGACAAAAACGGCTGGGTGCGCGAGAATGTTCCGTTCCGCGCACCACCCGACAAACGTTGTCAAGCGGTCGAAGCAGACCGGATCATACTGCCCGATTTCCGGTTCAAAATCCTGCCAAAGCAGGAAAAAGCGCACCGTGTTCATGCCGAGGCGAACCACGGTGTCAAGGTCGCGCTGTATTTCTTCGGCGGGCCATTCGCGCCACAATGCCGTGCCGGTCGAACCGGGCCAGTAGTTCACGCCAAACGGCACGAAAACGCCCGCGTCGCGCCGAAAGTACCCATCTTTGTCAAGCGAAATCATGTCTATTTCCTTTCAGGGTTCGTTTATCGGGACGCGGCAAACAAATAAAACCGGGCGTAATCGTTGTAGAGAAGATGGAGCGGCGGTTCGTCCTCGACAATTTTGGGGAAGCGTCCGACCGGATCCAAGAAGCGGTTATCGGTCTGATCGTCGTTGACCCGGCTGACTTCGCCGACCAGCACCGTGCCGCGCCGCGCCCAGAACGTGTGCCACAACCGTTGCGGCAAACAAACCGATTCTCCCGGCGCAAGCACAAGTTCATCGCCCGCCCCAAGCGTGACTTGCACACCGTCTACGGCGACCGTAACCGGGGTTTGCGCGAGCGCGTCACCGCTCTCGGTGCTATTCCAAAGCCTTAGCACCAGCTTGCCGCCGCCCCGGTTGATAATATCTTCCATTTTTTGGTAATGGTAATGCGTTGGCGTTATCTGGTTGTCGCCGACCACTAGAACCTTTTCCCCGTATACCTTGCCGCCCGGTAGCGCAAGGTCAGCCATGGTTCCGTTGCGAATCGTAAATAAAAACAAGCCGCACCGCTCGTAGTCGCCGCTCCCGAAGTCGGTGATGTCCCAACCGAGTTGTTGCGACACGATGTCGATGCATTCCACGCCTTTACCCTGCCAATCGGTCGGCGTCCAGTGCGCGAACGGTGGTAGATAAAAGCGATTCGCCGATAGAAAAGTTAAGGCGTCGCGCATAATGGCATTGATTTGTGAGCGTTTCATCGTTGATGGGTTTCCTGTGTGTCGTAGCACTTTGCGATGGCATGAAATCCCCTAATGTATAACGAAAAATAGTCATGTTGTCAAGGTATTCTTTAGGATTTTTACAATGTGTGCAATCTTTTGCACCAGATGGGTGCAATTCATGAAAGTGGTGAGGAAAGGATTTAGTTTGAGTGCTCGCCTTTGGTCATAATAAGGTCATGACCGAAGAAACTAAACAACGCCTTCAAGACCGCTTCAAGCAACTTCTCGACACAACCGGCGAAAATCCCCGGACCCTCTTTGAAATCGAGGAGC
>JAYUUO010000018.1:0-6174 GCA_043754515.1 Armatimonadota bacterium | reverse complement strand
GAGCGCGGGGGCAGTTCCGACAGCCGTTCCGGGCGTGTCAATACCTGCTCGAATAGACGGAGCGTGCCGGTCTCGAACAGGTGCCGCCGCGCGACGACGGGGAGTAGTGCCATCGGAGCCGATTCCGCCTCGTCGCCCGTGCCCGCACCCAGCCCGCTCAGCTTCGCTGCCGTTTGTGTCACGTCGCTCGCGATACCCGCCGAGGCCACCCGCGCGGCGCGGAGCAGCTCCTCGACATCCACGTCGGAGCCTTCGTACGGCTTGTACGCGTTTTTGAATCGCCGGAACGTCACTAGCGTCGCCTGCTCCAGTGCCGCGATAGTCGCCGTCACTTCGTCCTCGGACGCCGCCACCGCGAACCGCAGCACCGCGCCCGATGCCGGGACCGACGCCGCGCCGCTATCCAATACGTGAAGCAACCCGATCACCTTCGCCACCGTCGCCGCGAGCACGGGGAGCGATGCAACCTGCCCGGCCCGCTCCACCGCCTCCTGCGTCTCGCTCCAGAGCCGCGCCACCGCCGAGCCGGAGCCAGCCGCGCCGATCAACGCCCCCGCGCCGACGGTGGCGAGAAGATAGTCATAGAGACGGTCGAGCGTGTAGAGATTCGGTTCGCGCTTAGTTTCTCGGACTCCCACCCCCGGGTACTCGGGGGTGGGAGTCCGAAGAGCAGAGCCGATTTCATCCATCGGCACTTCCGCCAGAAAGTAGCGCAACCCGCCCGGTTCGTCCCCGGCGAGGAACCCGAACAGCGAGCGTTCGCCCTGCCCGAACCGCCGGAAGACCGCCGAGAGCGTGAGCAATGTCAGCGGGTGTAGCGGGTAGGTCGCGTCCACAAGGGACGCGAACTCGGTCTCGCTGATCGTGCGCGGCAGGAGCGAGAGCGACGCGCATAGCCCCGCCGCGTTTTCGGCGTAGACGCGGATCGCCGCGTCACGTGCGGGGTCGGGGACGCGCTCCATCGCGCGTCCCACGAGCCGGAGTGTTTCCTCGGGAGCGTCCGCGAACGCGAGATCAGTGAACCGACCCTGCACCTTGCGCCACTCGCCGCGCTCCTTCGCGCCGAGCCGGTTCGCGTACTCGTCGAACGCCTGATGGAATACCGAGATGAAAAAGAGCGGGGCGTCTCGCGGCGAGCGTACCGCCGCTTCCGCCATCTCCTGCAACGCCTGAAGATCGCCGGATTCGGGATGTAGCGCGGCATGCTCCAGATATTTCCCGGCCTCGTCCGCGACCACGAGCAGCCCCGTGACACCCGGAAGGCTCGCCGAAAGCGTCGCGGATACTGCCTCGAAATAGCGTGTCACTTCCGCGCCAGTCGGGTCGTCCGGCACATCGGGGAGCGTCACGCGCACCCCCGCCGCTCGCACCGCCCGCGTCACGCCCGCCACCAGTGCCGCCCCGACCGGCTCGCGGCCGCCCACGATCAGCACCGGGAACAGGCCGTGTTCCGTCGCCGTGCCCCAGGGCGCGGCGCATAAAGTCTTCGCCAGCATCACCGCGAAGGCGGACTTGCCCGAGCCGTACGCGCCGGTTAGCGAGAACGCCCGCTCCGCCGGCTTTGTCAGGCCGCGCGTGATCCGCTCCAGGGCGGACGCGGCGGCGGGTGTCGGCACGTAGCCGGTGTCGCTACCGGGCGCGTAGAAGTCGCGTTCCAGGTGTACCGAGCGCAGAAAGCGGCGGCGTACCGTCAGGACGTCCGCGAGTGTCGGGGGCAGGGGCGGGTTAAGCGTCGGCCGCATCGGCGTAGTATCCTTCCAGAAGGGTGAGAGAGGGACCACAGTGCGCCGACGCGCCACCTGCCGCACCAGGGCGGTGTCCGCGAAGAACAGGTCGCCGCGCGTCAGGAGCGGGAGCGCGTCCAGGTACGCCATCACCGAATCTTCGCTCAAACGGAACACGCGCCCCGGAGACGCTTCGCCGTGTACGATCTCGCGCAGGGACAAGGTTTCCTGCGCGGCGTGTAGCCGGTTCCAGAAGTCGCACAGGGCGTACGCGAACACGGCGGGAGGCAGACCGGGCTTCGGCTTGTTCTGAAACCGGTAGATAGTGTTGCGCTTCTTGCCGGGTTCGGCGGGTCCGGCGACGCCCGTGAGCAGTCCGAGCGACGCGAGCGGGCAGTCGAGCGTTTCTTCAGCCGACGAAGTAGTGCCGCGTCGCCCCGGCAAGTAGGTGCGCACGAAGCAGGACACATCCGCCGCTAGCGACGATTCTGACAGGCGCGAGAAACCGTTTGTCTCCGCCCACCGCTTCAGTGCCGCCGCGAGCGATTCGCGCGTGAAATCCCCGCTCTGCCACAGGTTGAACGCGGCGTACCAGGTCGTCGCGCGGTTCGGGTTCGTCGCCAGATGCCAGTGCAAAACCCACAGGGACGCGTCATCTTCCAGAAAGGGGTCGAAGCCGCCAGCGGTCAGCATCCGCGTCCCGAGTTCCGAGACCCGCAGTGACTTCACGCGCGAGCCGGATTCGGGTTCGGCCTCCTCGACCACGCCCGTCGCCAGCGTCCAGTGCCGGATCGCGTCCACCATGTTCTTCCCGACGCCGAGCCGCACGATCGCGTCGGACGCACGGAATACCCCTGCGTCCCGTGCGATCGCGTCCACGCCTTTTTTGAGCCACGGGTAGCGGAAGACGAAGGTCTGATGCCCCGAAAACGCGGGCGACAACGAAAAGGAAGAAGCGGAAAACATAGGGGAGTCCCGAACTGGATACCACGAAACGGGGCGGCGTCGCAATGGTAAAGAGCGTTTGGGGATAGTGCAAGGCCGAACGCGCGAACCACCGTATAATCCCCCCCACTTTCGGGTACAAATCCTCACAATGGACACCATCCGGGAAAAACTGATCGCGGTTCACGAACGGCTCTGCGCGGAGTACCACTGCCCGATCCCATACTTCAGTTCCCTCGACCCCGTGTCGGAACTTGTTTCCGCGCTACTATCGCACCGCACGAAGAACGCCGACTCCGCGCGAGCGTTCCGCGCGCTACGGGCGCGCTACGAATCTTGGGAAGACGTGCGAGACGCACCGACGGCGGACGTTCAGGAGGCCATCGCCGCGTGTACCTGGCCCGAGCAGAAGGCACCGCGCTTGCAGGCGGTTTTGAAGCGACTCGGCGAGTCGCATGGCGAACCGTTGTCTCTCGATTTTCTGGGGGACATGCCCGTTCCCGAGGCGCGGGCGTTTCTGGAATCCCTACCCGGCGTCGGCCCGAAAACGTCGGCGGCGGTGCTGTCGTTCTCGCGCATTCGGGGGCAGGCGTTGCCGGTTGATAGCCACCATCACCGGGTCGCGATTCGGCTCGGCTTGCTCGCGGAGACGGTAGACGTCGGGCCATCGCACGCCGTTCTGGAAGCGTTGTTGCCAGGCGAGTGGGACGCGCAGGCCGTCTACGATCACCACGAGATCCTGATGCTACACGGGCAACGCGTCTGTTTCTATCGCGCCCCGGCGTGCCCGAAGTGCGTGGTTCGGGGTATGTGTAATTACTACAAGGCGCGTCAGCCGGTCGGTAGCGGGGAAGGGGCGTCACCGGGGGAAGGGGCATCGCCCGGAGATGGCGTGTCGCCTGGCAATGGTGGAAGCGGAGACGGGGACGGATGGTCTCTTTTCGGCATGGCGGGGGCATTGTAATGCGCGAGCGCGGCCTTCGCGTCGTCCGCGGTCAGCGCGGATAGTTTGGTATAGCGCAGTGCCTCCTTCGCGGGCAGTAGCGACCCGGCAAGAAGCACCGCGAACGCTTCCCGCTTGGCCTGTATATTGATACCGGGGCGACCGTCGTTCCACCGCTTGTACGCGTCCGCGATAGATTCCCAGACACGTAGTTCTTGTTCGCCGCCGGTTTCATCATAGGCGAGGTTTTCGGCCCATCGCTTCGCCTCACCCTTATTGACCTCCGATAGTATCCGAGTGACGGCGTTCAGCCGCTCGTGTTGCCCGTCCGCTAGCTCCCCGTACGGTGCTCGCGGTTCTTCCGGTGTCGGGGAGGTATCGGGGAGGGGCGAGACTGCGGGTTCCGGCGTCGCTTCGGCGAGCGGCGTCCCAACCGGCGGGGCGGGGGAGACCGTATTTACCGGTTGCTCCTCCTTCTTGCGCCCGCACCCCGCGACAACACCGGCACCGCCCGCGAGGAGTATAGCGGATAATCGAATCAGGTCACGTCGTTTCACGTATCTATAGACGCTTGGCGCCCATGTCCGGTTACATGTCTCGTCGCGCGAAGCGCAAACCGGAACCGGCGTTCTCTTTACGTTGTCAAAGACAAGGACGCCCGCGAGCCGGGTCACCCATTGACGCGCGATAATGCGCGTGTCATTTTTAATCGGGACGGGAGTTAGGACTAGCCCATGCGAACATCCGAGGGTAGTGGAGAGGTGTCGGGCGCGGGTTTCACCGTGGAACCGGTCGCCGACACAGTGGCACTTATTTTGCACCAGCGCGATAGGGCGTCGCTTCTGCTGGAGCGGTTACGCGTGGACACGCCTCTTTCGCCGCGCAGGAATCGGATTTTAGGCGGGGGGCGGCGTGAGTTCCGCCGGTGGCCGACGCCGGACGGGGTAATGTTAGAGCTACACGATGGGAGCGTTTGGCACCCGGTTGATGTTCTGGATTGTGGCGTGCCCGGCGTCCGGGTAGCCGGGTTGCCCGCGTTCGTGGGGGATGGGCCGGGGGTGATTCGCCTGACAACGCCGGACGAGGGGGCCATTCTAGTGCTTGCCGACGTCATGTGGCGGGATCCGATCGCCGAGACGGCGGGATTGTTTTTCGAGTTTGACGACGAGGAAGACCGGGAAGCATGGTACGAAGGGCTGATTGGCGCGTTACTAGCACGCCACGCCCTGGTCTGATTTTTGCGAACCTGGCATTAGGAAAGCGAAGGAAACGTTGACACGCATTGGAATCATGGGGGCGGGGGTTATCGCGCGATACGGACATGCGCCCGCCATACTGGAAACACCGGGTCTGATCCTGGCGTCGGTCTATGACCCGTCCGCAGAATCGCTGACGGAGTTCGCACGAATGTTCCCCGGAGTCGAGGTTGAGACCTTCACCGACCGGGAAGCCTTCTTCACGTCCGGCGTTCAGGCGATTTCTGTCTGCTCCTCGGCACCGGCACACTTGTCGAACGTGCGCGAGGCGGCGGCACACGACCTGCCCGTACTTTGCGAGAAGCCGCTCGCAATGAATGACGCCGATATCGCGGCCATGATCGGCCTGATGGAGGATGCCCATTTGCCACTGGTAGCCGCCTTCTGCTACCGCTTCGCGCCCGTGGCGCAAGCCATCAAACACCTGATTAGTGACGGTGCGATCGGCGCGGTGCGTGCAACGCGCCTCGTCTACAACTGGAACCTGCATGGCAAATACACCCATGAGAACGGCGCGCGCCACGAGAACCCGTACCGCGTCGGACGAATGCTCGAAGGCGGTCCGCTCGTTGACTGCGGGGTGCATCAGATTGATCTCGCCCGCTGGTGGACCGGATCCGAGGTGACTGACTATGTCGCGCACGCGGCGTGGGTAGACGAAGAGTACGAGGCACCGGGCCACCTGTGGCTCCACATGGATCACGAGAGCGGCTGTCATTCGGCGGTCGAGGTCTCGTTCGCGTACACGCACACCGCGAAGGAGCCGCTAAGCCTGTTTACCTACGAGATCATCGGCACGGATGGGGTGATTCGCTACGACCGGGAGGGCTGGAAGTTCGAGATGCGTAACGGGCACGGGACGTTCACTATGCCCGGCTCCAGCGAGAAAAACTTCGTCGGGATGTATCACGCGTGGGCGCGGGCACTACGCACCGGTGACTTCGGCGAACTCCCATCCGGGCGCGACGGGATGGTGGCGACGCGCATCGCCCGCACCGCGACCGATGAGTGCATTGCTCGGTACAGAAGTGGCCACAAAACGGGTAAAACGTGACCACCATGCCAACCATAAATAATATCCTTGAAACCGCACTTTATGTAAAGGATCGGGTCCGATCGCAAACCTTTTATGAGAACGCTCAGCTTCTGCGTCCTGCTCGACGAGGGCAACCGCCTGACCGGAATGGCAGGGCGATTGCATTTAACTGTTTTCCTCTGTTTGCCCTGCCAACAAAGCCAGCAAGTAGTCTTTATCCCAACTCGCCCGCAAACGTCTCGCTTTCAGACTCGCTTTAGCCGACGTATC
>JAYUUO010000017.1:0-18703 GCA_043754515.1 Armatimonadota bacterium | reverse complement strand
ACAAGCCTCTGGGAAGATAGCACGACGCCAGATTAAGTGAACGACAGCATACGCTGTCCGACTGCAAGCCCCGATATGCCTCACGGCATGTCGGGGCTGTTCTGCTTCTTGGGTCACCCCACGGGCGCGGGATAACACGATTCCTGCCGCCGTTATGTCTCTGGTCACCATTAAGCCCCGGCCCATTGTCTCGCCCGCGACAACGCCCAACTCACGCCTACCCCCACAATACCGCCGAACGTGTCATACATCACATCGTAGATGCTCGCGAATCGCGATGGCACGAACGACTGGTGGTACTCATCCGTCGAGGCGTATAGAAAACAGAGCAGGACCGGCATCCAGATATCCTTCGCGGTTGTCGCTGTCCGACCTCGCCTGATGGCGCGGCTCGCGAGCACCGCCAAGATTGCATATTCCGAAATATGCGCCGTCTTGCGTATACTGTACTTGAACCCCTCAATGACGTGGGCGGGCAGTTCGCGCAACACGGGGACAGTCGCGAAGATTCTATCAATCAGCGAACCGGTGTGTTGCGACGAACCGAAGTCGGTTGACCAACTGAAAATAATCAGCATCCATAGGAGAAGGGGGAAAACATAGAACAGAAAACTGCGTATGGTCATGCGGCATTGTACCCGCTTTCCAAACACCGTTCGCCTGAAAAAGCAAACGATTGTGTGATACAATAGTCTACAATACCTATCGCAAGTCATGAAGGAGTTTATATAGTGGACACGACAAAGCAGATGGCGAACCGTGATATGGCGGCAGTTCTTTTCAACATGGCGACGCTTTTGAAGTCCGATCCGCAAGCTAATCCGTACCGGATCGCGGCGTATGAGCGCGCGGGTCGGGCGATGATGGGGCTTCGCAAAGAGGCGCGTGAGATCCTGGAAGGCAAGGAGCGCGTCGGCTTTCGCCCGTGGCAACACATCGGCACGCGCCTTCATGCTAAGATCGGCGAGATGGCCGCGTCGGGCGAGTTGTCACAGTACGACGAGTTCCTGCGCTCCGCGCCCGCGTACGTCGCGGATGTCGTCCGCGGCATTCCCGGCATCGGCCCGTCGTTCGCGACGCGCGCGCATGAGGTACTGGGTGTTGAGAGCAAAGAGGAGTTAGTGCGCGCGGCGCGGGATGGTCGGTTGCGCGAGGTACGTGGCTTCGGGGCGGCGCGAACGGCGCGTATCGCCGCGATGAGTCTGCCGGGTGACTCTGTGCAACTCGCGCTGTCGCTTTGAGTGTTTCGCGCGTCCGCGGGTCTCACGGGCGTGGACGGGCGCGAAACGGCGGTGATATAATAGGGGCCGTGTCTTGCACCCGTAGCTCAGCGGATAGAGCAACCGCCTTCTAAGCGGTTGGTCGTGGGTTCGAGTCCCGCCGGGTGTACTAAATCAGATGAGCAGGCATCTCCTTTACCCCACTCTGTCCGTGATCCGCGACTACTTCGAGGCCGCGCCGGGGCTGGTCACTGCTGGACAACCGACACCGGCCCAGTTCTCGTTAGCGGGTGCCGCCGGATTCGATACCGTAGTCAATCTGGCGACGCCAGACTCCGTGAGCGGAATCCCCGACGAGGATCTGATTGTCGAGGACGCGGGCATGAAGTATATAGCGATCCCGGTGCGCTGGCAGGAGCCGACACGTAGCGATCTCGAACGTTTTTTCGCCGTGATGGACGGGCGTGGACCCGGTGAAGGGCTTTTTATCCACTGCATCGCGAACAAACGCGTCTCGGCATTCCTATATCTATACCGGGTGCTTATCGAAAAAGCCGAGGAGCACGTCGCCCGCGCCGATCTGCTCGCGGTATGGACGCCGAACGAACGGTGGGGCGCGTTCCTGTTCGAGCAATTATCTCATGCCGACGCACACCCCTGGTGACACGCCGCTACTCCCGCCCGCGCGGCGGGAGTCACTGATCGCGGCGCGGACATGGTGGCTGGAGGGGGAACGGCGGCTTGACTACCTCGCCGAGCGTGCCAGAGATCATGCGCTACTGGAGCAAGCGGCAAACGCGCGGGATCGGTTTCGCGGGGTTGCCTCGCCCGCCGCGTTGGACGCGACCCCACTTCTGCACCTCGCCCGGCTCTTCGCGCCCAATGTCGCCGTGAACCGCGCCCGCGAGACCGACGATTTCGCCCGCGCCCTGCACCGCCTGCTCTTCGGGAACCAGCCGCTCCCAGAGCGGCTCGCGGATTTCCTGCGGTCCGTGCGCGGGGTCGGCTCGCTCACCGCGTCGCAACTGCTTTTTGTCGCCTACCCGGACCGCTACCCGTTCGTGAGCCGCGAGGCGTCCGCGACGCTGGGTGCGACCCCGGCGGAACGTCGCGCCGCCCGCGCCCTGGCGCGGGATCGTTTCGGCGAAACGAGCGACCGGCAAGTGGCGACACTGCTGGCCGACTTCGCGCTGTGGGACGCCGCCCGGACCCTACTCGGGCTGTCCGACTTCGCCGACCTGGACGCGGTGCTGCGGCACGCGCCGGAGATGACCCGCCCCACTCGCCGCGTGACACGCGGCGCGAATCGGGTGCGCGAGCCGGACACGCCCGCCTATCACGCCGCGTCGCCCGCCGAACCGGACGCGACCGAGGCGGATCTGCTCCGCTACCTGGAAACCCTGGCCGCGTCGCAAGGCTTGATCTACCCGCCGCTCGCCCTGCGCGACTACTATCTGTGCCACAAAACCAAGCCGTTCGTGATCCTCGCCGGACTTTCCGGCACCGGAAAAACGCGCCTGACCGAACTGTTCGCGGAGGCGATCACCGGAAACATCCGGGCGCGGTACCGTCTGCTCCCGGTGCGCCCCGACTGGAGCGACCCGTCGCCGCTCCTCGGTTATCATAACGCGCTGTCTGGCACGTATATCGGCACGCCGTTTCTGGATATCCTGCGCGAGGCCGGACGCGCGGAAAACCGCGACCGCCCCTATTTCGTCTGCCTGGACGAGATGAACCTCGCCCGCGCCGAGCATTACCTCGCCGACATTCTCTCCGCGATGGAGACGCGGGGGGGCGAGATCCCCCTCGCCGGGACGTTCGACGCGGTGACGCTTCCGCCGAACGTCTTCCTTTCGGGCACGGTCAATATAGAGGAGGGCACGCATCCGTTCGGGCTGAAAGTGCTGGATCGGGCGAACGTGATCGAGTTCGGGGAGGTGCGATTCTCCCAGGGCGGAGGGGGCCAAGCATTCCCGCTCATATCTCCGAACACGTCACCGATGCCGCCGGACGCGCGCGAGCGTCTGTTCCTGGGAGACCGCGCCCGCACCGTCGCCGAGGCGGAAAGCCGCCTTAATGCCATCTCACCCGCCATCGTCACCCGGTTCTACGAGGCACTGTCCGGGCTAAGCGATCTGCTGAGCGAGCGCGGGTTCGCGTTCGGGTACCGCGTGCGCGACGAATCGCTCCGCTACCTGGCGCACTGCTTCGCGCTTGACGGCATGCCGCTCCTGGTCGAGGGCGGCACCACGGAAGAAACGGTCACCGCCGCGCTCGACCTTCAGTGGGTGCAGAAGGTATTGCCGCGCATCGGGGGGACGCAGGAGCGACTGGCGAACCTGCTCCGGCGGGTGACGGAATGGGCGGACGCGAACGGCTTCACGCGGACGGTGGCGAAGGTGCGCCGGATGACGCGCCGGGCGGACGAGGACGGCATCGTCTCGTTCTGGGAATGACGCACTCGCGGGGGGCTTAGATAGATGCGAGCGATCCCGTCTGCTACAATGGGGTGGGGAATCCCGAAATCATGGAGATACTCCCTCGTCTGCCGGAAGAACACGACCTTCCGAACTCGTTACCGCCTCTGGTCAGCTTTGCTCTCACCACATCCCCGGAGCCTGACCCCATAGATCCTGTCGTCGTTGATTCCGCTATTGAGGAGGCGATCCAACAATTGAGCCAGACACTCCCTCTCATTCTCGATATGAAAATCTCGCAGGGGCGGGAGCGATGGACGGATCTATTAACCTGCTTCCGATCAGGCGACCTAATTCTGGAGAAGAACGGCCTCGTCTTGAGCGGGACGGCGATCGCGCCCCACTACATACAGGGTTTGATATATCTCTTCGCGTTCTGTGTACGGGAGCCCGACTATTTCACGTGGGGCCTCACCAAGTTCGTGGGGTTGTGGCTGATGGTCGAGTATGGAACTCGCCATAAAAGCACCGAGTGGATACTGTGGAAAGACGTAGATAAGATTCTTGTCGAACCGGCAACCGATCGAGTGTGTGTCATTTACAGCGTTTCCAGTAACCTCGGTAAGAAGTGCGCGCTCGGTCTGAGAATGACAGGAAATGACAGGAAGGTGTTTCTGGAGAACATTCCCATAGACACACGGCGCGGGGTGATCGAAACGAAAATCGGCGAGGCGTTCCCAGTCTGGTTCCGGGTGTTCTTCGTCGGGAGTATCGCGGCATTCATAGCGTTTTCTTACTGGCTGTACTATTCTTGAGTTCCGAAGGGGGCGTTCGCGGTTCTTCACCGCGGAAAAGGATTCTGATACACGCCGGTATACAACCGCGCGAACAAATGAAGCATTCCACCGGGGAAGTTGTCAAACAATCGGCCTATCGCTCTCTCGCGGTAGCCCGGTGCCGCGCCACGTCACTCCCGAAAATCCTGCCAATGTCTATGCCATTAAAACTTTCCACACGCCGTTCGTCTCGCCTCGCATGGCTCGCGTCCGCGATAGGCCTCGCCATCGTCGCCGGTTGCGGTGGTAGCGGCAAGTCCGAACCGGCAGCGACACCCTCCCCGGCATCTTCCGTCGCCATTGTCCCGACGCCCGAACCCACGGACTCGCCGTCGCCGACTGGTTCGCCGTCGCCGTCCGGCAACCCGTCACCCAGCGGTTCGCCGTCGCCGAGCGGCTCCCCGACCGCGTCGCCCTCGCCGAGTCCGATCCCGACCCCAACGCCAACTCCGACTCCAACTCCGACTCCGACTCCAACTCCGACTCCGACTCCAACTCCGACTCCGACCGAGGACACGCTGACTATCGTGCTGAACAAGCTGAACATGGCGGACAACGTTGTCGCCGACGTGGCACTGCGGGGGGATGACGCCTGGGTCGTGATCTACGACGGCTACAGGTGGAAATCCCTCGGGATTTCGCAGGAACTGCGCGACTACCTGGGTACGCTTCAGACTCAGAACTCCCCGACCAACGCGATAGCACTCGCGCCGAACGATGGCTTCGTCGTGGTCAGCGGCACCAGCACGATCTACTCGCGGAACATCCCGGTCAGTCTCTTTAACCGGCTCGTCGCGACGCAGAACGCGGGCGGACAGGTCACCGACGTGGCGATTGCGCCCGACGGGAGCTGGATAATAATTGTCAACAAGAACAGCTACTACACTTCCGGAACCCCCGGTAGTCTCATCACCCAGGTGAAGTCGGTACTGACCGCGGGCGGCCAGATCTCCCGCGTCGCTCTGGGCGCGAACGGCGGCTGGGCGATCACCTTCGGCACGAACTCCTCGTACGCAAGTACCGTTCCGGTCGGACTTCTCGACGCGCTGACGTCTGTCGGCAAGGGGGGCGACAAGATTTCGGGCGTCGCGCTCGGACAGTCGGGCAGCTACGTGGTGACATTCGCCAGAAACGGCTACTATACGAACTCGACGCGGGCGCGTCATTAGCAGCCGGAGCAAGCGCGGGTAGCACAAGGCCGCGCCCGTAGTGGTGCGTAAACGGGTATCGCGGCGTAGCAGGTACAATGCGGTGAACCTTCGACACGAAAAGGAACCGTTTTGATGCCAAGTATACAACTGACGATTGACGCCGCGCGCCTCGCGCCGAACGTAACGCCGGACATGGTGGGCGCGTGGAAAAGCCGTTTGCAATGGGCGTCCGACACGCTCACGAAAGGGACCGGGGCGGGCGCGGACTTCCGGGGCTGGCTCGACCCGACCGCGATGGTGAGCGACGAAGAGGTGGCGCACATTGAGGAGATCGCCCGCGACCTACGCGCGAAGTCCGATACGCTGGTCGTGATCGGGATTGGCGGCTCGTACCTCGGGTCACGCGCCGTGATCGAGGCACTCGCGACGCCCGACGCGCCTAAAGTCGAGTTCGCGGGTCAAAACCTGTCGTCGCGCTACCACACTGATCTGCTCGCGCGGCTACAAAGCAAGCGCGTCGCGGTGAACGTCGTCTCGAAGTCCGGCACCACCACGGAACCCGCCGTCGCGTTCCGCCTGCTCCGCGCGTTCGTCGAGAAACAGGCCGGTGCCGAGGCCGCGAAGAGCCTGATTGTCGCCACCACGGACACGAAAAAGGGCGCGCTCCGCAAGGTTGCGAGCGAGATCGGCTACCGGACGTTGCCGATCGGGGACGACGTGGGCGGGCGGTACTCGGTGCTATCGGCGGTGGGCCTGCTCCCGATTGCGTATGCCGGGATTGATATTCAGGCACTCCGGCGCGGCGCGATGGACTGCAAAGCGGCGATTGACGCCGAGCCGGACCCGCTCAAGAACCCCGCGCTGTTCTACGCCGCCGCGCGTAACCTGCTCTACAATCAAGGGTTCACGACCGAACTTTTCGTCGGGTTCGAGCCGCGCCTGCACTACCTGATCGAGTGGTGGAAGCAACTGTTCGGCGAGTCGGAGGGCAAGGATCACGCCGCGCTGTTCCCAGCGAGCGTCGAGTTCACGACCGACCTGCACTCGATGGGGCAGTACATCCAGCAGGGACGCCGCTTCCTGTTCGAGACGTTCGTACAGGTCGGCGCGACCGACGAGCCGGTACTACCGCTCCCCACGGGTGACGACGCGGACGAACTGGGCTACCTGGCGGGGAAACCGCTGACCGACATCAACCGCGCCGCCTACGAGGCCACCTCCATCGCGCACCGCGACGGCGGCGTGCCGAACATGACGGTCGAGATCCCGGCCCTGGACCCGTACCACCTCGGCGGGCTTCTCTACTTCTTCGAGCGGGCATGCGGCGTGTCCGGTTACCTGCTCGGCGTCAACCCATTCGACCAACCGGGGGTGGAAGCGTACAAAAAGAACATGTTCGCGCTACTGGGCAAACCGGGTTACGAGGAGAAAACGAAAACGCTCCGGGATCAGGTCGGGATGAAGCCGGAGGGGAGCCTGATCGGGTTCTGATTCCTCCCTCGCTACGCTAACGCCGTCTGGACGGGTGGCGGCGCGAACTCGGCGCGAGCCAGAAGCCCCTCGATCTCCGCCCGGTACGGGATCGAGGGTTGTGCCCCGGTTTTCATAACCGACAGCGCGGACGCGGCGGAGGCAAACCGGCACGCGTCCGCGAGCGTTCCTCCCTCGGATAAAGCGACCGCGAGCACGCCGCAGAACGTATCGCCCGCCGCCGTGGTGTCCACGGGCGTGACGCGGAACGCCGGTATCAGCTCTCTGTAGCCGCCCGTGTCCAGCACGTACGCGCCTTCCGCGCCGAGCGTCACGACCACGAAACGGGGCCCTTGCGTGAGTAGTATCTCCCCCGCCGCTCGCGCCGAATCCGCGTCGGTCACCGAAACGCCGGTTAGGGCGGACGCCTCGTTTTCGTTCACGACCAGACCGGTCATCGCGGGTGATACCGGCACGTCATCCACGCGCACCGGTGCGAAGTTGAATAGCACCGGCACATCGGCGGACGCGGCGAGCTCCAACACGGCGCGCGTGGTGTCAACCGGTATCTCCCTTTGCAGGATGAGATACGCGGCGGACCCAATCAGTTCGGCGTTTTCGGTGATGTGCGCGGGGCGAAGCGCGTAGTTCGCGCCGGGCGCGACCGCGATACAGTTGCGCCCTTCGGCATCAATGAGTATGGTCGCCGCCCCTGTCGCCGTGTCCGGCGCGATCACCATGCGCGAAACGTCAATGCCGTCACGGGCGTAACTCCGTATCATCGCCGCGCCTTCCGGGTCCGCGCCGACCGCGCTTAGAAACACGACGCCCCCGCCCGCCCGCGCCGCGGCGACCGCCTGATTCGCGCCTTTGCCGCCCCACGCCTGCGAATACACGCCGTCCGAGACCGTTTCGCCGACGGCGGGGAGATGTGGCACCCGCATGATCCGGTCCGTGTTCGAGGAGCCGATGACAACTATCTTTTTTTGCATGGTGTAGTGGTTGAGAAAGGCGGAGTGATATTCCCGCGGGAACGCGACCCGGCCGCCCGAATCTAGCCGCCTATGAGCGTTCGCGTCGCCGCTTCGACGTCCGCCTGCCGCATGAGTGACTCGCCGACCAGCACCGCGTGCGCCCCGAGCCGCGCCACCGTCGCGACATCGTCTGGCGTACCGATCCCCGACTCCGCGACCGCGACCGTGCCCGCCGGGAGCAGCGGCAGGAGCCGCGCCGTGACGGAAAGAGAGACATCGAACGTGTGCAAGTCCCGGTTATTGATCCCGATCAGCGTCGCGCCGGATTCCACCGCGACCGCGACTTCGGCCTCGTCGTGTACCTCCACCAGCGCGTCCATGCCCAGCGATTCGGCGACATGGCGCATTTCGGCGAGCCGCGCCGCCGATGGGATGGACGACACGATCAGCAGAACGGCGTCCGCCCCCGCGAGCCGCGCCTCGTAGACCTGCACCGGATCGAGCAGGAAGTCTTTGCGCAGGAGCGGGAGCGCGACGGCTTCCCGGATGGCGGCGAGGTAGGACAGGTTACCGCCGAAATAGGTCTCGTCGGTCAGCACGGAGAGACACGTCGCGCCGCCCCGTTCGTAGGCTTTCGCGATCGCGACCGGGTCGAAGTCGGCGCGGATCACGCCCTTCGACGGCGATGCCTTTTTCACTTCGGCGATCAGTTTCACCGGCGGGGTGAGGCGGCTCTTGAACGGGCGCGTCGGCGGGAGATCGGCGCACCGGGCGGCGAGTTCCTGTCCGGCGTTGCCCCGGAACCCGGCTTTGAGCGCGGCGATTTCCGTGCGCTTGGTGTCGTTGATCTGGTCTAGTATAGTCGGAGTCTGCGTCATAATTTCTCCTCGCGGTTCGTCCACGCGGCGAGTTCCGCGAGCTTCGCCGCCGCCGCCCCGGACGCCAGCACCGCGCGGGCGCGTACCACGCCGTCCGCGACCGAGTCCGCGACGCCCGCGACATACAACGCCGCGCCCGCGTTCGCCGCGACGATCTCCGCGCGTGGGCCGGTGTCCGTTCCGTCTAATATGTGGATCAAAATCGCCGCGTTCGCGGGCGCATCGCACCCGGCTTCGAGCGCGGCGGGGTCGGCAGGCGTGATACCCATCATCTCCGGCGTGAGTTGGTAAACGCGCACCGTGTCGCCGTCCCACTTGGCGACGGTGGTCTCGCCCCACGTCGCTATCTCGTCAAGCCCCGGCCCGCCGTGAACCACCATCGCCCGCTCCGCGCCGAGGTTCCCCAGCACCCGCGCCAGCGGCTCGCATAACGCCGCGTCGTACACGCCGAGCAGCTGCCGCGTCGCGCCCGCCGGATTCGTCAGGGGGCCGAGCGCGTTGAAAACGGTGCGGAACCCGAGTTCGGCGCGGACCGGCGCGGCGTGTCGCATTGCCGGATGGTGGGCGCGGGCGAACAGGAAGCCGATGCCGAGCGCGTCTATGCAACGGCCGACCGCGCCCGCGTCCAGATCAATGCGCGCCCCGAGTGCCTCCAAAACATCCGCCGAGCCGCACTTGCCGGTCACAGCCCGGTTGCCGTGCTTCGCCACCGCGACCCCCGCCGCCGCCGCGACGAACGCCGCCGCCGTGGATATATTGAACGTCTTGACCGTGTCGCCACCGGTGCCGCACGTATCGAGTAGGGGACGGCGCACGGTCTGAACCCGGAGCGACTGCGCCCGTAGCACCCGCGCGAAGCCGGTTATCTCGGCCACCGTCTCGCCCTTGATGCGCAGCGCGGTGAGAAGGGAGGCTATCTGCGGCGGGGACGCCTCGCCGTTCGTGAGGGCGGTCATGGCGCGTATCGCCTCGTCCTCGGTCAGGTGCTCTCCCGCGATCAGCCTCGACAGAACCGTTTTCATGGGCGTGCTAGCCACCGATCCGACCCCGCGCGGCGATGGCGAGGTCGGCGTTCGCGGAGCCTTTCGGCTCGCCCGCGATGATCCGGTTCAGCACTGGCAACGCCGCCTTTTTCGCCGGAGGCCCGATGCGAAACAGTGTGTTGATCAGGGTATAGACGCGCCCGTTCTCTTTGTTTTTCCAGGCGACCAGCAGTAGTTCGGCGAGGCGGCCCGAGACGGATTGGATCTGCGCGCCGCCGAACCCCGACAGCGTTGTCACCGCCGCGTTCTGCATGGGGGCGTCGGCTCCCGATAAGGCGTCGCGTAGCGCGGCGATCACGGCGGGGTTGGTCGCAACCGACTTCGGGAGTTTGGCGACCGCGCCCACCGCGTCGCGCCGCGCGGCGACCGGCGCGTTCGTGTCTGCAATAAGCGCGGCGAGTGCCGACCCCGAAGCCAGCGTATCGCCTGTCAAATACTGGTACGCGGTCACGGCGGCGAGTCGCAACGACGCGAGTTCCTCGGGTGTCGGGGGCACGTTCGGCGCGACAATTGGCACGCTACCGTCAGGTGCCTCGACCGGGGCGGGGACGGGCGGCGCGGGCGGTAATACCCCCATCAGCGGCTTCACAGCGGCGGCGAGTGCCTTTGTATCCCCTGCTTTCGACATCCGCGCGACGTAGTAGAGCAGGGTTTCCCGGACGACGAAACTGTTGGTAGCCGCCATCGTTTGCGCCAGCACGTCAACGGCTTCTTGTGGGGCGGCGACGGAAAGTAGCGCGGGCGCGGCGTTCGCGACACTTTTGGCGTCCGCGAGGCGCGTTCTGATCGCTGGAATCAGTATTTTCGCGCTCGGTCCGAACGCCTGGGCCGCCGACAGCGCGCCGAGCGCGACCGGTACATCGGTGCCGCCGAGCACTGCCGCCAGCGGTACCGTCACTTCCGAGGTCGCCACCCGGCACCGACCGAGCGCGACGGCAGCGGCGCGCTTCGTGCCCCGATCCTCGTCCGTTTCCAGTGTATGTACCAGCACCGTGATGACGGACGGGGGGCAAGTCGGCGCGGTGCCGGGCGGGGCGTAGTACATGCCGCCCAACGCTTCGGTGACCGCGAGGCGCACGGGCGCGATCGGACTCGCCGCGAGCGTGAGCACTTTAGACAGAGCCGGACGCGCCGCCGCGCCGCACCGTCCGATTACTTTGAGCGGGACCACCGATTCCAGCGGGTTACCCGTCCCGAGGTATGCCGAGAGTAGTTCGACGATCACCGCCGCGTGCGGCGGAATCGTGTCGCGCGAGATCTCCCCAGCGAGCGCGACGTAAACGCCGGGGCGTCGGGCGGGGTCGGTGAGCAGATCCGAGAGCGCGGTTTTGTACGTGGCGTCCGGCAGGGCGGGATCGGGGAGCGGCACCGGCGCGAGCCTGGCGGGCGATCCCTGCGCGGGTGCCCGGAGCAACAACGGTGCGAACCAGGCGACTAGGTAGGGAGGTGGGGGAGGGTGCGGGATCATCATAGGCGCGAGCATCTTCCGACAGGCAAGGATTCCGTGTCGCGATCAGTGTATCATTTCCGCCCCCCGGTATCATTTTTGCCGCCACCGCGTTAGGGCGATTGTATAGTAGTCATGTTGCTGACTTCAGATATATTGGCGGGCACGGGGCGCGACCTAGCGGAAACGCTCACGTTCCGACGCGAACCGTGCGACCAAACGATCACGGCCTGACCACCCGCCACGACGTCCCCTACTCCCACACGATAGCCACCTTCCCCCCGATCCCCTTATCCGCCGTCTCGTACGCTTCGGCGGCGCGTTCGAGCGGGAACCGATGCGTCACCGTCTTGTCCGGGTGAATGCCCCAGCGCGACAGCCGCTCCAGCAGTTCCGCCATGTGCCCGAGAGACGTCACCCACGAGCCGTAGAGCGTGATTTGTTGGTGGATCAGCACCGGCGAAACGTCGAACGACACCGTGCCGCCCTCGCCGACGAACGCCACCCGGCCCCACTGCCGCGTCCCCTTTAACGCCAGCAGACGCGCCGACGACGCGCCGGAGCAGTCAATACTGACTTCGCAACCCTTCCCATTCGTCGCGTCCATGACCTGTGTCAGCGCGTCCTCGCCCGCCGCGAGCGCGGTATCCACAAGTCCGAGTTCTTGCGCGAGTGCTAGTCGTCCGGGGTTTGAGTCAACGCCGATCACCCGCGCCGCGCCGAGCGCACGCCCGAGCATCGCCGCCGCTAGCCCGACCGGACCCAGCCCGGTGATCAGTAGCGTATCGCGCCCGTCAACGCGCATCCGGGTCAGAGCCTCCCACGCCGTGCCGAAGCCGCAGGCCACCAACGCACCGTCGAGGTACGTCAAATTGTCCGGCAGGGGTAGGCACGTGTTCTCCTCGGCGAGCAGGTACGGCGCGTGGCCGCCGTCGCGCTGCCAGCCGTACGCCGCTCGCAATCCGTTCCCGCCGTGGCACGAGATCATGTAGCCCGCCTTGCAATCGTCGCACAGCCCGCACCCGCTGATGTGGTACAGCACCACGCGGTCGCCAACCCGCCGCGCCTTGCATCCGGGACCCGTCTCGACGATCACCCCGCACGGCTCGTGCCCCGCGATCACGTTCCGGTAGCCCTCGTCCCCGACGCCGGTATGCTCGCGGTAAATCGCGCGGATATCCGACCCGCAGATCGAGGACGCCTTCATCTGGACGAGCACCTGCCCGTATCCCGGCGTCGGGATCGGCTGCTCGCGGTAGTCAACGGTGCTGTTCCCCGGTAGCACCAGTCCGCTCATCGTTCCTTGCATCTCTATGTATCCTTGCGGCGGCGATCATGCCGCCCCCGTCATGGCGGCGTGATTTCGCCGTTCTCGTCCCAAAGTGCTTCCCATGTCTGCCCGTCCTTCCAGAGAAAGACGTGCCCCTTGATCAGCCGGTTGTTCCGGTCAATCGCCGAGATCGCGCGCATCTCGTCCGCCGTCAGCGGTTCGGACGCGGCGGCTTGCAGACTGGCGAGATACTGCTCCCGCTTCACCGAGAACGGGATCGGGATCTGCCCGCGCGTGACCGCCCATTGGATACAGATTGAAGCCGGGGTCACGCCGCGACCACGGGCGATTTCCACGATTACCGGGTCTTCCAGATCCACCGTGTCGTCGGGGGTCCGGTCCCGCTCCGGGCGCGAGGGCGACCCGAGCGGCGAATAGCCGATGGGCACGATGCCGCTCTCGATCACGAACCGGAACAGTTCCGGTTGCTGGAAGTGCGGGTGCAGCTCCATCTCGTTCGCGGCGGGCTTGATCCGCGCGTCTCCGAGAATCCGCCTCAGTTTCGGTACCGTCACGTTCGACGTGCCGATGTGCCGCACCAGCCCGCGCTCGACAAGTAGCTCCATCTGACTCCAGGTGCGCATGAACGCCTCGTGGATGTAGGGCCGCGCGTTCGGGTCACGGGCGGAAACGTCCACGCCCGGCGCGTGGACGTTCGGGAAGGGCCAGTGGACGAGATACAGGTCGAGGTGGTCCAGCCGCAGGTCGCGGAGCGATTGCTCGCAAGTCGGGATGACGTCTGCCTCCGCGTGCTTATCGTTCCAGAGCTTGGAGGTGACGAACAGGTCGTCGCGCCGCAAGCCGTTCGCCGCCGCCGCGCTCTGTATCGCCTCGCCGACGAGCGACTCGTTTCGATACACGGCGGCGCAGTCAATGTGCCGGTAGCCGAGCGTGATCGCGTCGCGCACGGCGTCTGCGATCTGCCCGCCCGTGTACTTGTCCGACCCGAACGTGCCCAGGCCGATGCCGGGGATCGTCGCGCCGGTGTAGAGAGTCCGATTCGGGACGAGTTCGGGAGAGATAAGGGTTTGCATAAAGATTACCGGGATGTTACGCGGGCGTGATTTTCAGCGTGTACGCCCAGTCGCAAGGCTTCTCTCGCGGCAACGTCACCGTCAGCCCGTCCGCGTTCTGTGACCATTCGAGCTTGCCGTCGTGCCCGAGTAGCGTGACCGACGCCACCCTGTTATACCCGCCCGTACCCAGCGAATGGATCACGACCGGCTCCTCCGCCCATCCTAGCAGAATCGCGAACAGCGCGCCGCCCTTCGTCGTGAACCGGATATCCTGCGCGGTGTAGTCGCTCCGTTTCGTGTCGGTGAACGAGCCCTCCACCACCTCGGTCGGGCCTTCGCCGAAAACGGTGTGCGGGCGGCTCCCGTAGATCGCCTCGCCGTTCACGCGTAGCCACGCGCCGATCTCTTTCAGCATCCGCTGTTCCGTCTCCGGGATCGAGCCGTCTGGCTTCGGCCCGATGTTGAGCAGCAACGCGCCGTTCTTGCTCACCACGTCAACGAGATCGCCGATCAGGGAGCCGACCGATTTGTAGTCATGCTTCTCGATGTAGCCCCAGGAGTTTTTCGAGACCGAGGTGTCGTTCTGCCAGAGCAGGGGACGGACCCCGGACAGCTGCCCGCGCTCGACATCGAAAATGGCAGTGCCTTCGGGGAACGCCTCGTGCTTGTAGTTGATTGCGACGCCCTCGCCCCACTGCGCGCCCCGGTTGTAGTAGAACGCGGCGAACTTCTGGAGGAAGGGTTGCCACGCCTTGTTCTGAATCCACCAGTCGAACCAGACCATATTCGGGCGGTACTTGTCCACCAACTCGCAGGTGCGGGCGAGCCAGTCCTCCATGAACGCGATGGTCGGCGGTGCCTGGTCGCAGCTCCCGTGGTCGGCGGGACCCGGCTCGGCGGGGCCGTACAGACCGGCGTTCGCGGGGTCTTGAACGTCGGACGCGAACTTGCGCCCATTGTCGAAGAACCAGAAATGCTCCGCCCGGTGACTGGATACACCGAACACCAACCCCACGTCGCGTACCGCCTCCGCTAATTCCCCGACCACGTCGCGCTTCGGCCCCATCCGCGTTGCGTTCCAGGGCGAAAGGGCGGTGTCGTACATCGCGAAGCCGTCATGGTGCTCGGCGACGGGCACCACGAATGTCGCGCCCGCCTCTTTGAAGAGCGCGGCATACAGTGCCGGGTCGTACTGGTCGAAGCGCAGGGCCGGGATGAAGTCCTTGTAGCCGAACATGTCCTGCGGGCCGTACGTCGCGACATGGTGCGCGAACTCGGGGGTCCCGTCCCTGTACATTTCGCGCGGGTACCATTCGTTGCCGAACGCGGGAACGGAGTAAACGCCCCAATGCAGGAAGATGCCGAACTTGGCGTCCTCGTACCAGGTCGGTATCCGGTAGCCTTTGAGAGAGTCCCAGTCGGGCAGGAAAGGCCCCGCCGCCGCCACCTGTTCAACGGTGTTTCGTATCGCGTCGCGCTCTGTCGTTATGTCTTGCTCGGTCATTGGTTGCTTTTCCTCGTCGGTCGCCTGGCGGAGATCGGCCCGGCGCGGATTGTATTGTAAGCGGTTTAGGGGGCGGCTGTCTATGCGCGAGACTTCGGCGGCAATTTAGGACGATTGCATCATAGTCTGGTTGCTCACGCGGGCGAAACCAGCGTGACCACGCGCGGGCGCCTCCCCCCGTCCTGTGTACTAACACCGATTTCCGCCACCGGGCGCGCTTCGCGAACGCGTTCAAACGGGCGGCAGAAACGCCACGCGCCGCGTCCCGAAAAGTGCGCTCGGAAGCCGTGGGCGGCGGGTAATCCGCCCGGCACGCTTCGTGCTATACTTCCGTTATCCTACCGTTTGCCCACGATTGCCCCCGAACTCATGCCCGACGCCCTGTGTCCCGCCGACGAACTGCTCGCTGCCCTCGATAGCCGCGACTCGCTCTTTGCGTTCCTGCATCGCCGACTGTCCTGGAACCTGGACCCCGAGGACACGTTCACCTACACCGACGCGAACGCGGTCGGGCGCGTCGCTGCCCGCGCCGAACTGTCGCAGATTCTGCCGTTTAGCGTGGGTGATCCGTTCGTGATCTTCCTGGTCGAGTTCAAAGACCGCTTCCTGCGCACCGACCTGCGCGAGATTCTGCGCGGCATCCGCCGACGCATCAAAAACGAAGCCGCCTACAAGAACGCCGACCTGGACGAACTGGTTTTCGTTTGCACCGTGCCTGGCGGTATCCGCTTCGCCCGCTTCGAGGAGCGCGACAATCGGCAACCCAAACTGCGCGTGTTCGGCTACGACCGTGACACTGTCGGCGAAACGCACACGCTCCGCACCCTCAACCTGCCCGCGCTGGTGCTCACGCGCAACCTGCTCGGCGAGGTAGACTGGGCCGCGTGCCGCAAGAACTGGGACGACGCGTGGAACGTCGAGAAGGTCACGAAGCAGTTCTTCAAGGACTACAAGCGCGTCTTCGAGACAGTCCGCGACACGCACATTTCCGGCGTGACCGGCGACAAGCAACTGTTTACGCAACGCCTTTTCAACCGCCTGATGTTTATTCACTTCCTGTCGAAGAAAGAATGGCTGACGTTCAATGGGCGCAAGGATTACCTGTTCGCGCTCCGGGACGCCGCGAACGCCGCGAACGAAAACCTGTTTCACGACCGGCTCTACTGGGCGTTCTTCCACGGCCTGGGCGTACTGCCCGGCGCGAACACCGACAACCAATCGCGGCTGGAGCGAATAGAGCGGCGCGGCAATGTCCCGTACCTAAACGGCGGCCTGTTCGAGATGAGCGACGAGTACGACGTGCGCGGCACCGTGACGGTCGCCAACGCCGCGTTCGATCTGATATTCAACGATTTGTTCGCCCCCTACAACTTCACGGTCGCCGAGTCCACGCCCGACGACGCCGACGTCGCGCTTGACCCCGAGATGCTCGGCAAGGTCTTCGAGGAGCTGGTCACGGGGCGGCATGAGAGCGGCTCGTACTACACGCCGCGCCCCATAGTACAGTTCATGTGCCGCGAAGCGTTGAAGGGGTATCTCGCGAACGCGTGCCCTCTCCCCTCTCCCTCCCACCCCCCGGCCCCCTCCCTCATCGGAATGAGAGAGGGGGAGACCAGTCTCGCTTCGCCTGCTGATAGGCTAACCGCCTCCGGCACGCCGTCTAGACTCCCCCTCTCTCATTCCGATGAGGGAGGGGGCCGGGGGGTGGGAGGCTACCTCATGGACGCCGACGCCATCGCCCGCTTCGTTGACGACCACGACCCGAGCGGCATCACCAACCACGAAGCCGTGCTTGCCGCGCTCAAGTCGGTCAAGGTCGTTGACCCGGCGTGCGGCTCCGGTGCGTACCTGCTCGGGATGTTGCAGGAACTGATGGCACTGCGCCTCGCGCTCTTCAACGCAAAGCAACCCGACGACCGGCTCGCCTACGACCGCAAGCTCGAAATCATCCAGAACAACCTGTACGGCGTGGATATAGAAATGTTCGCCGTCAACACCGCGCGGCTCCGGCTGTGGCTCTCGCTGGTGGTGGATCAGACGCGAAACCCGCTGAATGACCCCGGCGTGTCGGTCGCGCTCCCGAACCTCGACTTCAAGATCGAGTGCGGCGATAGCGTCTCGTGCCCGGATCCGAGCAAAGCGAGCGGCACCACTATGAGCGGCAACGCGGTGGAGGCGTTCAAGAAGGCGAAGGAGCAACACGGCGGCCCGCGCTACCCTGGAGACAAAGCCGACCTCAAAAACCGGGTGATTCCCGAACTTCGCGTCGAGATCGCCCGGTGGGAAGGGCGCGACGAAGCGGCGTTCGACTGGCGCGTGGACTTCCGCGAGGTGTTCGGGGATGCGAACACCGAGCAGGAATCATCTGCCTTCGACATAGTGTTAGCAAACCCTCCTTTTGTAAATATGGTTGAAATGGAGACAACAGACAGTGCATACAGGACGATGCTGCGTAACCGTTACACATCCGCAAGGGGAGGTTTCGATTTATTCATTCCATTCATGGAACGTGGCATTCAACTGCTAAAGCAGGGCGGTATTTTTTGCTTCATAACTCCGAACAAAGTGTTGAGTGCGGAGTATGCGAAAAGTCTGAGAGATGTTTTCAGAGCGAGTATGACTTTGACAGCGATAACTGATTTGTCGAATATACCAGTGTTCAACGCCTCCGTTTACCCAGTCATTACGATGGCCGTCAAAGCTAAGCACAACAAAGAGGATGTAGTTAGTGTATTTCATTGCCAGAGTAGATCACTTGATGAGACGCAGATCGAGTTGGTTCACCAGTGTAAACTAGCGGTCTTAGATTATGCTGATAACAATTGGTCCGTCCTCGTTCACCCGAGGACACGTATCTACTCAGATGTGTTTCGGAATTGTCAACTGCTTGGAGATTATTCGGCAGTAACTGGGGCAGCCACCGTGAGCGAGGCTTACGAATGGAAGGAAGCGGTCGTAGATAAAGGCGAAACTCTTAACAAGACAATTCCCAGCCGGTACGTACCATTCGTAGTCAGTGGGAACATCAGAAAGTTTTACAATACTTGGGGGGTCGAGCGTGTCCAGTATATCAAACAATCTTACACGAACCCTGTACTTGATCTAAAGCATCCGGTTGTTTCCGCGAAAAGGATACAACAGATAAATAGTCCAAAGATCATAGTGTCAGGTATGTCTAAGCGTCCAACGAGCGTGTGGAACGCGCAACCAACTGCTGCTGGAAAATCTACCGTCATTGTCATACCTCACAATATCGCCGATGGTGCATACCTTTCGGCGGTACTTAACTCAACCCGAATCTTGAGTTGGCTTAGTAGCTCAGCAACCCCGCGTGACAGAAATTTAGGTGCAGTATCTTGAGCTTGACCGTGTTCCATAGTCCATGAAATGAGCGCGAATACACGCGGTCGATAAACC